>DASXRR010000251.1:0-10200 GCA_036506475.1 Chloroflexota bacterium | reverse complement strand
GTTCATTGCCGCCGCGGCTCTTCTCTCACCCATCCCGGCGTTCATCTCGAGTGCACGCTACGGTTGGCAGGGCTATCAAATGATGCGCTGGCAATCGCCCTTACGGCGCATGATGAACTACCTGACCAACCTGATCACGACCGACACGTACAACAAAGAGGTCAAACTGTTTACGCTCGGTGACTTCTTCATCAGCCGCTTTCAGAATCTCTTCCAGCGCTATTACGCCGAACAGCGGGCGCTCGTGATTCGACGCTATCTGGCAGCATCAGCCTGGTCGATGCTGACGGTGCTTACCGGCGGCCTGACCTTCCTGTACGTGGCGTATCGCACCCTGCTGGGATCGATCACGGTCGGCGGTCTGACCCTGTATGTCCAGGCCGCGGATGGCGTTTCGCAGGCATTCTCGGGCGTCCTGGGCGGGCTGCAGTCGATGTACGAGCACCAGCTCTACCTGACCACGTTGTTCGAGCTGCTCGACTTCAAACCGCTCGTAGGGGCACCCGACGATCCCAAACCTATCCGCCACCCGATGCTGGAAGGCATCGAGTTCCGCAATGTGACCTACGCCTACGAAGGCAAGGATGAGCCGGCGCTGGACGACGTCAGCTTTACGATCCAACGCGGCGAGACAATTGCCATCGTCGGCCACAATGGCGCAGGCAAGACCACTCTGGTCAAGCTACTCGCACGCCTGTACGACCCACAGCAGGGTCAGGTGCTGATTGACGGGCGCGACGTACGCGAGTACGACCCCGACGAGCTGCGCGGCGAATTCGGCGTGCTCTTCCAGGACTATGTCTCGTATCAGTTCTCGGCGCGCGAGAACATCGGCATCGGGCGCGTCGAGCGACTTGACGACACGCCAGCCATCGCCGCGGCGGCGACCAAGAGCGGTGCTGCATCGGTCATCGAGGGGCTGCCCGAGGGCTACGAAACCGTCCTCGGCAAGTGGTTCGATGGTGGCGTCAACTTGAGCGGCGGCGAATGGCAGAAGGTGGCGCTGGGTCGCGCGTTCATGCGCGACGCGCAGATCCTGATTCTCGACGAGCCATCCGCGGCGCTCGATGCCAAAGCCGAGTACGAGCTGTTCTCGCGCTTGCAGCAGCTGGCGCATGGGCGGACGGCGATCTTCATCTCGCACCGCTTCTCGACGGTCCGCCGCGCCGACCGCATCCTGGTCTTCGAGCAGGGGCGGCTGATCGAGCAGGGCACGCACGAAGAGCTGCTCGTGCTGGGCGGTCGCTACGCGGAGCTCTTCAATCTTCAAGCCTCGTCGTATCGTTGATAGCGACGCCTATCGGCTGGTGCATGGCGCGGCCGACGGCGCACCTGGCCTGTACGTCGACCGCTACGCCGACCTGCTGGTAGTCCACGCCGACTCGGAGCCGGTCCTCGACACATGGCGACATGCTTTGCCCGCCGGTGGCGCTGCTATCGCCAAGATCCACGCCCGACAGGCCAACCGCACCCATCCTGTCGAGCTCAGACTATGGGGCCACCCGCCTGACGAGCTGACCGTCACTGAGCGTGGCGCCCATTACCTGATTCGGCCGCAGGTGGGGTTGAATGTGGGGCTATTCCTGGACATGCGCGAAGTGCGCTCCTGGCTGCGCCAGCACTCGGCAGGCCGGACGGTGCTGAACCTGTTTGCGTATACGTGCGCCTTTGGCGTCGTGGCATCACTGGGCGGTGCCCGGCGCGTGTTGAATCTGGACCTGGCAAAGGGCTACCTCGAGTGGGGCAAGGCCAACTACGCGGCCAACGGCCTCGCTACGGACGACCACGACTTCGTCTACGGCGACGCCCTCGACTGGCTACAGCGATTCGTCCGTCGGCACGAGCACTTTGACGTGGTGGTGGTGGATCCGCCCAGCTTCAGCACGAGCGGGTTCAGTGTCGAGCGCGACTATGCGCGCCTGGTGAGTGCCGCGGCACGCGTGACTTCGCCCGGGGGTATGCTGTTAGCCGCGACCAACCACGCGAGCACCACCGACAACCGCTTCGAGGCGTGGCTGCGCAGTGGGCTGGACTCAGCCGGACGGCGCGGCCAACTCGAGCAGCGCTGGCATGAGCCAGCGCCTGACTTCCCTCTGGTCGAGGGCCAGCACCCACATCTCAAGGTTCGCGCGCTCACGCTCGACTGACGGTAGGCTCCATGCTCGAACTCACCACGCTCATCCGTGACATTCCGGACTTCCCCAAAAAGGGAATCCTGTTCAAGGACATCACCACGCTCCTCAAGGACCCGGTGGCGTTCAAACAGGCGATCGACCAGCTGACTGACAGTGTCCGTAGCTACGAGCCCGAAATCGTGATCGGCATGGAGTCACGCGGGTTCATCTTTGCCGCGCCGATTGCCTATTTGCTGGACGCAGGCTTTGTGCCCGTGCGCAAGCTCGGCAAGCTGCCAGGCGAGGTCATTGCCACCGAGTACGAGCTGGAGTACGGCACCAATACCCTTGAGCTGCACAGCGATGCCATCGTTGCGGGCCAGCGCGTGTTGATCGTCGACGACCTGCTAGCTACGGGCGGCACCGTCTCGGCCACGATCAACCTCGTCGAGCGACTGGGCGGCAAAGTGATGGCCGTAGCGTTTCTGGTCGAGCTGACCGCGCTCAACGGCCGCGAGCGCCTGGGCAACTACGAGGTCGTCTCGCTGCTTCAGTTCTAGCCTCGCTTGTCATCCTGAGGCCGCAGCCGAAGAGCCTGTCCTGAGCGGAGCGAAGGAATCCGCTTGCTGGAACGTGTGTGCCCGCGGATCCTTCGCAAGCTCAGGATGACAAACGGCTCGTCAGGCCGCCAAATATTCGATGACTTCGCGCCGCAGGCCCGGCATCCGCCGCAGCTTGTTGAGCGCAGCTTGCTCGATCTGGCGAATCCGCTCGCGGCTGACGCCCATCGATTCGGCCACTTCGGCCAGCGTCTGCTCGTCGGCCCGATCCAGACCAAAACGCATCTGCAGCACCCGCCGCTCACGCGGATCGAGCATGTCGAGCGCAGCCGTCAACCGCTCGGCAAGCTCGCGAATTTCGACCTCGCGCGCAGCCGCCTGACTTGCGTGCTCGTCGCCGAGCAAGTCGCCGCGGGTCATGTCCGACTCGTCGTTGAGCGGCGCCTCGATCGACAGCGGCGCGAGCGCGGCACGGCGCGCCTCGATAATTCGCTCGAGATCCAGATCCAGATGCAATGCGACCTCTTCGAGCGTCGGCTCGTTACCGGTCATCGCCAGCAGCTCGCGCTCAGCACGGTTCACGCGGGTGAGCAGCTCGACGGCGTGGACGGGCAGGCGAATGGTGCGGCTCTGGTCAGCCAGCGAGCGCGTCATGGCCTGGCGAATCCACCAGTAGACGTACGTGCTGAAGCGGAAGCCACGGCGCCAATCGAACTTGTCGACGCCGATCTGCAAGCCGATGTTGCCTTCCTGGACCAGGTCCAGGAACGACAAACCGCGATTCAAGTAGCGCCGCGCCACAGACACGACCAGGCGCAAGTTGGACTCGATCAGGTGACGACGGGCTGCCTCACCGTCGGTGGCGACCTGCTCCAGCCGGGCCAGCTCGAAATCCGACAGTGGCTCACCTGAAGTCAATCTGGCGGTGGCGGCTCGGCCGGCTTCCATGCGCTGGGCGAGCGAAATTTCGTCCTGCTGGTTCAGCAGGTCGTGGTTGGCGATCTCGCGCAGATACATCGCGCCGGCGCCACCGCTCAGCTCTTCCGAAACACCGAGGTGGGCGAAGACCGGCTCGGACGCTTCGGCGTCCGTCGCGGCGATCATTTCCGCGGTGGGCTCGGCGCTCTGCGCGAGCGCCTCCGCGCGGCGAAGGGCGTCGTCATGATTGACCATAGGGGTTACCCCATGATCGGCACGTGCAGGGCCTGGCTTTACACCCCGCCGGGAACGTCGGGAATGCTGGACAAGCCCACGCCGCGATCGCGCTCGTTGCGGCTGTGCACGTTTGCCTGTGCACCGACGGCGCCGTCCTCGATCGTAAAGCTCAGGACGCGTCCGTCTTCGAGCTCGAGCTCACCACCCAGAAACGTGTGCGCGTTGTACACGTCTGGGTCGGCGGTGCCCGCCGGGACGATCATCTGCACCTTGCCACCGCGAACCTCGATGTCCACGGCCTCGTCGCCCTCGGCATAGTTGTCCAGCGACTGGTTCGGATCGCCGGTTGGCTCGCCGACGAACGCTTCTTGAACGTTGCGTCGCTTCACGCCACACCATGCGAGCAGGATTCGTGCCCCATCATCTTATTCCGCCTCCGGCGGTTTACCCAGGGACGCGCAGCATGCCGGACCTTGACGCCTGCCGAGACCGTCCGGCGTCAGAGCGTGCCGCCGTCGGCGGTAGTGCGAGACGACGTTTGAATACACTTTGATCTGGCCCAACGCCCATGCGCACGCTTGAATACGACGCGCAGCAGCATGCCTTGCTGCTGGTCGACCAGACCCGACTCCCACATGAAACCGTGATGGTCAGCTGCCGCAGCGTGGAGGACGTCGCGCACGCGATTCGTTCGATGCAGGTGCGCGGCGCTCCGGCGATTGGCGTGACCGCCGCATACGGCATGGTCCTCGGCGCGCGCGCCTATCAGGCCAGTGACGCCGATGGCTTCATCAGTCACCTCGAGACTGTGGAGGCATTGTTGCGCTCGACCAGGCCGACGGCCGTCAACTTGCAGTGGGCGCTCGATCGCACGCTCGCACAGGGCAGGGCGGTGGCGCAGCGGGATGGCGTGCACGCAGCCCAGCGGAAGCTGCAAGAGTTGGCTGATGCCATGGCCGAAGAAGACATCGCGGCCAACAGACAGATGGGCGCCTTTGGCCTGGACCTCGTGCCGAGCGGAGCCAATGTGCTCACGCACTGCAACGCGGGCGCCCTCGCCACCGTGGACTACGGGACGGCGCTGGGCGTGGTGCGCGCCGCGCACGAGGCCGGCCGCGGCATCCACGTCTATGTCGACGAGACGCGGCCCTTCCTCCAGGGTGCCCGCCTGACCGCCTGGGAGCTTACCCAGCTAGGCGTGCCGATGACGCTGATCACCGACAACATGGCCGGCCACTTCATGAGCCGCGGCAAGGTCGACCTGGTCGTCGTCGGCGCCGACCGCATCGCCGCCAATGGCGACGTCGCGAACAAGATCGGCACGTACTCGCTGGCCGTGCTCGCCCGGGAAAATGGGATTCCGTTCTACGTGGCGGCGCCGATGTCGACCGTCGACTTGTCGCTGACGAGCGGCGCTGATATCCCGATCGAGGAGCGCTCGTCCAACGAGGTGGTCGAGCTGTCCGGCCAGCGCATCGCGCCCGAGGGCGTGACCGCCGCCCACCCAGCGTTCGACGTGACGCCGAATCGTATGGTCACCGCGATCATCACCGAACGCGGCGTGCTTCGCCAGCCGTACACGGAGTCCCTGTCACAGGCGGTCCACGCGCAAGCGCCAGTCGCGGCGTCCTGATGGCGCTGCCCGAGCTGGTTCAGCCACAGGACCGCGCGGACGTCGGCGTCTTTGGCGGATCGGGCTTCTACAGCTTGATCGACGGACCAGTCGAACAGATCTCCGTCCAGACGCCGTTCGGCGCACCCAGCGACACTATCGCGGTCGGGCGCATCGGCGGAGTGCGCGTCGCCTTCCTGCCACGCCATGGGCAGCACCACCGCATTCCGCCGCACGCGATCAACTACCGCGCCAACCTCTGGGCGATGGCGCAGCTGGGCGTCACGCGGGTGATTGCGCCGACGGCCGCGGGCAGCTTGCAGCCGAACGTCAAACCGGGCGACTTCGTCGTGTGCGACCAGTTCGTCGATCGCACGTACGGCCGCGCCCAGACGTTCTATGACGGACCGCGTGTCGTCCACATCTCGACCGCCGACCCCTATTGCCCCGAGCTGCGCCAGCGGAGCGTCGGCGTCGGTCGTGAAATGGGCATCACGATGCACGATCGCGGGACGGTGGTCGTCGTCCAGGGGCCTCGGTTTTCAACTCGCGCCGAGTCGAAGTGGTTCGCCAATCAGGGCTGGGAAGTGATCAACATGACCCAGTATCCAGAGGTCGTGCTGGCCCGCGAGCTGGCGATGTGTTACGTCAATATAGCCCTGATTACCGATTACGACGTCGGGCTCGAAGGCATCGAACCGGTTACAGTTGAAGAGGTGGTGCGTGTGCTCAATGCGAACAATGAGCGCGTGCGCCGATTGATCGAGCGCTTGCTGCCGGGGCTCGCCGAGCAACGCACGTGTGACTGTGCGCGCGCTCTCGAGCACGCTGTCATTAGCTAAAGGAGAGGACCGCATGGCTACCCGTGTCCAGGACAAGTCCACGACGCCTGGCTACGACGTCAAGGACATGTCGCTCACCGAGCAGGGACTCGCGCGCATCCGCTGGGCCGAAGGCCAGATGCCTGTCCTGCGCAGCATGCGCGAGCAATTCGCACGTGACAAACCACTGGCTGGGCTGCGACTGGGTGCGTGCCTGCACGTGACCACCGAAACCGCCAACCTGATGATCACCTTGAAGGCCGCGGGCGCCTCGATCGCCTTATGCGCGTCGAATCCACTGTCCACGCAGGACGACGTGGCTGCCGCGTTGGCGGGCGAGTACGGCATTCCGACGTTCGCCATCAAGGGCGAGGACGAAGCCACCTACTACCGTCACATCGAGGCCATTCTGGCGACCCGCCCGAACATCACCATGGACGACGGCTGCGACCTGGTGAACGTGCTGCACACCAAGCACGCCGACCAGCTTTCGGATGTCCTGGGCGGCACCGAAGAGACGACGACGGGCGTGATTCGCCTGCGCGCGATGACGCGCGATGGGCAGCTGAAGTTCCCGGTGATCGCCGTCAACGAGGCGTTAACCAAGCACATGTTCGATAACCGTTACGGCACTGGCCAATCGACGCTCGATGGGCTCATCCGCGCCACCAATGTCCTGTTGGCCGGCCGTACGTTTGTCGTGGCCGGCTATGGCTGGTGTGGCAGAGGCCTGGCGTCGCGTGCGCATGGCATGGGCGCGCACGTCATCGTCACTGAGGTGGATCCAACCCGCGCACTGGAAGCGCTGATGGACGGCTATCGCGTCATGCCGCTGCTCGACGCGGTGCGCGAAGCAGACATTGTGTTGACGGTTACGGGCGACGTGAACGTCATCGACAAGCAGCACTTCGAAGCGATGAAGGACCGCTGCATCGTCGCCAACTCGGGCCACTTCAACGACGAAATCAACATCCCTGCTTTGGCCGCAATGAGCCGCTCACAGCGCGTGGCTCGTCAGTTCGTCGAGGAATACGAGATCAAGGACGGCCGGCGCATCTTCCTGCTGGCCGATGGCCGACTGCTAAATCTCGCGGCCGCCGAAGGCCACCCCGCCGCCGTCATGGACATGAGCTTCGCCAACCAGGCATTGTCCGCTGTCTACATTGCGCAGAACCACGGCTCCCTGGCACCTGGCGTGTACGACGTCCCTCAGGACATCGACCGCGACGTAGCCCGCCTGAAGCTCGAAAGCCTCGGCGTCCAGATCGATAAGCTCACCGAAGAGCAACAGCGCTACCTCGCCAGTTGGGACATGGGAACGTAGACGAGTGGTTAGGGGTCAGTGGTTAGTGGTTAGTCGGCTCGGGCAATGACGAGTGGTTAGTGGTTAGTCGGCTCGGGCCATCGACCGTTTGTCGCCGTCACTGCACGCGCGCCGCGCGCGAGACAGTTCTCCTCTCGGAGGGAAATGGGAGTGCATGGGGCCCGACCACTGGCCACTGGGCACTAACCACTATCCACTAACCACTACCCACTGGCCCGGTACCCTTTAGCCCGTGAGGGCGCTCATCACGGGCATCGGCGGCTTTGTTGGGCGCCACTTGTTGGAGCATCTGCGCGCGCAGGGCGACGAGGTGTTCGGGCTGGGGCGGCCGATCGACTGTGTGGGGTTGCCTGACGAGGTCCGAGTGTTCCTGGCGGATTTATTGGACAGAGCGGCCGTTGAAGGGGTCGTGGCCGAGGTCAGGCCAGATGCGGTGTACCACCTGGCGGCGCAGTCTTCGACGGGCGACAGCCTGGTCGATCCGTGGGCGACTATCGGCAACAACCTGCTCGGGCAGCTCAACCTGTTCGAGGCGCTGCTAGCGCAAGACCAACGACCACGGGTGCTGGTAGTGGGTTCGTCAGACGAGTACGGCCACCTCAAACCAGAAGACGTGCCAACCAACGAAGACGTACCCCTGCGCCCAACCACGCCCTATGCAGTGAGCAAGGTAGGCCAGGACGTCATGGGCTATCAGTACTTCGCCCAGCACGACTTGCCTGTCGTCAGAGTGAGGCCGTTCAACCACACCGGGCCCGGCCACGATGCGCGCTTCGTCATCCCGAGCTTCGCCAAGCAGCTCGCCGAGATGGAAGTCGGTGAACGAGAGCCTGTGCTCAGGGTCGGCAACGTGGACGTCGCCAGAGACTTCTGCGATGCACGCGACATGGTGCGCGCGTACCGCATGGCCGTGGTGGCCGGCGTCGCGGGTGATGTTTACAATCTCGGCCGCGGCCAGTCCGTGCGCATCGCCGACGTCGTCGACGAGCTGATCAGGCTGTGCCGACTGCCGGTGCAGGTCATCGTCGATCCGGCCTTGCTACGACCGTCCGATGTACCGCGCCAGGAGGCTGACACGCGCAAGTTCACCGCGCTCACGGGCTGGCAGCCCGTGATCCCCTGGCACACCACACTTCGTGAAACGTTGGATTACTGGCGAACGGCAGTGAGTAGCCGTCAGCGGTCAGCTGTCAGCAGTCAGCCGCCAGGATGAATACGTTTGAAGAATCTTGAGGGCTGAGAGCTGATGGCTGAAAGCTATTCTGAGGAGTGCCTGTGCGTGTTCTGATCACCGGTATCACTGGCATGGCCGGGAGCTTCCTGGCCGAGTACCTGGCCGAGCACCAACCGGACGTGGAGGTCTTCGGAACCTTCCGCTGGCGCAGCAAACTGGACAATCTCCAGGATCTGCGCAATCGCGGTTCGCTAAACGTCCTCGACGAAGGCCAGCGGGTCACCGACCAGGCCAGTCTGAGACGGTTCGTCAAGCGCGGCAAGATCACCGTGATTGACTGCGAGCTCCAGGATGCGAGTGCCGTGCGCGGCGTCATCCGCGCCGTGCAGCCGGAGCGGATCTTTCACCTGGCGGCGCAGAGCTTTGTCCCGACCAGCTGGACGGCGCCCGCCGCCACCCTCAGCAACAACATTGTCAGTCAGGTCAACTTGTTCGAAGCCGTCCGCGACGCCAAGCTGGACCCGACCATCCACATCGCCGGCTCGAGCGAGGAATACGGCCTGGTCTATCCAGATGAGGCGCCGATCAAAGAGAGCAACCCGCTGCGCCCGCTCAGCCCGTACGCGGTGAGCAAGGTCGGCCAGGAAATGCTGGCGATTCAGTACTTCCGCAGCTACGGCATGAAGTGCATCGTCACCCGCGGCTTCAATCACACCGGTCCGCGACGTGGCCAGGTCTTCGTCACGAGCAGCTTCGCCAAGCAGATCGCGCAAATCGAGGCTGGCTTTCAAGAGCCCGTTCTGAACTGTGGCGACCTGGAATCCAAGCGCGACTGGACAGACACACGGGACATGGTCCGCGCGTACTGGCTGGCCGCGGAACGCGGCGTGCCGGGCGAGGTCTATAACACCGGCACCGGCGCCTGCATGCGCGCCCGCGACATGCTGGACATTCTGCTCAGCCACACCACGGCCGACATCAGCGTCGAACAAGATCCATCACGCATGCGCCCGAGCGACGTACAGCTGCTGTGGGCCAACGTCGACAAGTTCAAACAGGCGACAGGCTGGGAGCCGGTGATCCCGTTCGACCAGACCATGGCGGATTTGCTCGGCTACTGGCGCGAGCGCGTGCGCATCCTCGGCCTGCAGCCGGTCGGGTCACGTGCCTAGGGGGGCGGCAATGGACCCGGCTCAGGTTGTTGCGGCCGCCGCCCCACTAGGCACTTCAAACAGGCGGAGTTTGGCCAGCACTTGAGCTCACCATGAACGCGGGCCGAACTCCTAGCGCCGTTCAATTTGGTACCGACGGCTGGCGCGCCGCCATCGCGGACACCTACACCTTCGACAACGTCCGCCTGGCCGCACAGGGCAGCGCCGAGTACTTCAAGAGCTCAGGTGTGGGCGCGCGCGGCGTGGCCGTGGGCTTCGACACCCGCTT
>DASXRR010000250.1:0-8406 GCA_036506475.1 Chloroflexota bacterium | reverse complement strand
GACATTGTTAACGGTTCCTGGGCAGCGCTGCGAAGGCAGGAGGTCGCTCGCGATGGGCGTCGTCGCAACCTGTGCGCCTGAACATCGCCAGCGGGCTGTAGACTGCCAACTCGACGGCGTTCGTCGGCCTGCCGAGTTCCTGTTCTTCTACCTGAAAACCGCAAAGCTGCTCTGGCGGCTGTTGGGCGTCAGCCAGGCGGGGACGCTCGAACAGGTCTACCTGAGCCCGCTGCCCGCCTGGCTAGTGGCCACCGCCGGAGTTGTCCTGGCCACTGTGGTGGAGACTGCTGTTCTTATCGCGATAGGCTGTCGCTGAGGGCCCCGGGTGATAATCAATCCACCGCCCAATTCATGACTGCGCGCATTCTGCTAGCTGGCACGCACAGCTCGGTCGGCAAGACGACCGTGGCGTTGGCGCTGCTGGCCGCCTGGCAACGCCAGGGGCTGCGGCCGGCGCCTTTCAAAGTAGGGCCGGACTATATCGACCCGAGTCTGCACGCTCAGGCAGCGGGCCGCCCGTCGCGCAACCTGGACAGTTGGCTGCTGGACGAGCGCACGCTGCGCGGAGTGGTGCGGCGCGGCACGCGCAGTGCCGATGTTGCCGTGATCGAAGGTGTGATGGGCCTGTTCGACGGCATCGGCGCCACGCAAACGGGCAGCACCGCGTCCATCGCGCGGGCGCTGGCGTGTCCCGTGGTGCTGGTCCTCGACGTTGCCGCGATGAGCGGGACCGCCGCCGCGCTGGTGCTCGGCTGCCAGCTCACCCGGCCGGGAGTTGACATGGCGGGCGTCATTCTGAATCGCGTCGGCATCGACGGCCATGTGCGCTCCGTCGAGGAGGCAATACGCGCGGCAACTGGGTTGCCGGTCCTGGGTAGCCTCCCGTCCGATGCAACGCTCAGCATCCCGGAGCGTCATCTCGGCCTCGTGCCAGCCGGCGAGGGCGGCGTGACCGAGGAGACGCTGGATCGTCTGGCGGACCTCGCAGAGCGGCGGTTCGAACTCGGGACGCTGCGCCGCATCGCCGAGGCCGCTGCTCCGCTCGCGGACGATTCCGAGAACGAACTGATCGCGCCCGTCGCGCCGGTCGTGCGAATTGGTGTGGCTCAGGATGCGGCGTTTGGCTTTTACTACCAGGACACGATCGACCTCCTTGCCGAATGTGGAGCCGAGGTCGTGACCTTCTCGCCCCTGCAAGATGCCAGCCCGCCGCGCGCGAGCCAGGGCGTGTATCTGGGCGGCGGTTTCCCCGAGCTGTTCGCGGAGGAGCTGTCGAACAACGAACCAATGCGGGCGTCCATGCACGACTTTGCGAAGCGCGGATGCCCTGTCTACGCGGAGTGCGGTGGCCTGATGGTCCTGGGGCAGACACTGACCACCTTCGACGGCGAGGCCTGGCCTATGTTCGACGTGCTGCCGCTTGCGTCGCGAATGCAGCGCCAGAGTTTGACCATTGGCTATCGAGAGGTCGAGGCCCTGCGCTCGTCGCCACTCATGAAGATGGGCACGCGCGTGCGCGGCCACGAGTTCCACTGGTCGGTGGCCGAGCCGCCCACCCCCGAGCATGCCGCGTACCGCGTCCTTGGGGAGAATCGCCTGGAAGGCTTCGCCATGGGAGCGATACTCGGCTCGTACGTGCACCTGAACCTGGCCGGAGCACCTGACCTGGCAAGGCGGTTCGTGGAAGCGTGCGCGGCAGCGCCCGCCTGAGGGCACGTTTAGCAGAATGGCAACAGGCGACCGCGGTCGAGGGAGATCGACAGGGCGTTGCCGTCGGCCAGCGGCTTTGAGAACACGTCGGGGTGCAGCAAGCGAGCGAGGACTTCGATGCCCTCGATGAGACGCGGACCGGATCGGCTGAACAGGTGAGTATCCACCGCGTAGACACGGCGGGATTGGACGGCGGGCAGATTAGCCCAGCCTGGCCGCTCGGCGAGGAGCGGGAATTCGGCAGCGATCTGATCCAGGCTCAGGCTGCAGGGCATTAGCATCATTACCTCGGGCTCGTAGTCCAGAATCGCCTGCCAGTCGATCGGACGCGAGTAGGCGCCAGGCTGGCCAAGCTCGTCATGGCCGCCCGCCGCCTCGACCATCTCGGGCACCCAGTGGCCGGCCGAATAGGGTGGGTCCAGCCACTCCATGCAGAACACGCGCGGACGCGGTAGACCCACTGTCCGCGAGCGAACGGCATCAATGCGCGCGCGACCAACACGGACTAGCTCCCGCCCACGCTCTAGCACTCCGGCGGCCCGCGCCACGATCATCACGTCTGCGAACACCTGGTCGAGTATGACCGGATTCTGCGAAAGGACCGTTGGTGTGTAGCCGAGCCTCAAGCTTGCTCGTTCGACGTCTCGGCGCGACACGGCGCACACCTCGCAGACTTCCTGGGTCAGGATCAGGTCGGGCCGGACGGCACGCAGACGGCGGGGGTCCACGTGGTACAGGCTGGCACCATGGTGCGGGTCGCGGGCGGCCTCGTCGATTTCGCGACTGGTCAACCCGCGCGTGTCGATACTGACGGTGTTCAGGATTGGCAGTCGGCGCACCAGTTCGGGTGGCCAGTCAGAATCAGCCGAGACACCAACGAGCACGTCGTCCAGACCAAGCAGGTGTACCAGGTCCGTCGCCGCGGGGTGCAACGAGACGATGCGCACCCAGCCAGTGTAGAACTGGCCGAGCACACTGAAGACGGTGTCAGCCCGGGCTGAGTTTATGCGCCACTATTCAACGGCACACTAGCCGCGGCCCCGAGCGGACGAGGTTTCTCCGTATGCTGTCATCGCTTTCCCGACATCAGGTCGCGCGGCTTGCCTGCCTGCTGATCAGCCTCGCCAGTGCATCAGGGCACTCAAAAAGGCACTCAAGACACCGACAGCAGGCGCATCACCGCGACACAGGGCGGACCCGGCGCGATCACAAAATCGCCTGGGTGAGTTCGCGAAACGGCCGCCGCCCGTGCCTGGCAGGCAAAGGGAGTCGGCGGTTCGAATCCGCCATGCTCCACCCTACAATCAGGCGCCTCGATGACGAAGCTCTGCCCGTGATGCACCAGTGACGCAGGCAACGAGATCACGGGTCTCGGGCCCGGCTACTGGTAGGGTGGGCTGTAGACCTCGATCGCGGTGTTGTTCCAGCCGACCATCATGACCTTGCCACTCGGCAGGAGGAGCGCCGCCGAGTGGCAGTCGCGAATCGATGGCACGGCTGCCATCGCAGACCACGACCTGGTCTGCGGGTTGAACATCGTGCACGGCGAGTTGGTGCGCTGAATACCGCCAGCCACAAACACGTTGCCGTCGGGGAGCAACACCCTGCTGGCTAGACTCCGGTGCTCCCCATCAGGAAACGGTACGGATGTCCCCCAATTGCCGCGCTCGCCGCAGCTCAATGCCGGCACGATGTCTCTGCGCATGATCCGCGCGTGCGCAGCATGCGTACATGATGGCGGGACCAGGTCTGCGTTCGTGAGGGATGTGAGATCACCGCGCTTACTCGTGCGCGCGGTCGCGCTGGCGGTGCTGCTGCTCGTCACAGCCCCGCTGGCTCAGGCGCAGACTGACGGTGCAGTCGAGACACACACGGCGGCGTTGGCCGCACTGGCGGAGCAGATCGACGGCATCCTGGACCACCCGCGGCTGAACGGGGTTACGGTCGGCGTCGTGGTCCGCTCAGCCACAACAGGCGAAGTGCTCTACGATCGCGGCGGGCACCAGCGGGTGCTCGTCGGATCCAATCAGAAGCTGCTGACCTCCACGGCTGCCCTGGCTGCGCTCGGTCCGGACTTCCGATTCCACACCAGCGTGCTGGCCGAGGCGGCGCCGCGGAACGGGATCATAGAAGGCGATCTCTACCTGCGCGGTACGGGCGATCCCACCCTGCTGCCGAGCCGATACGACGAGTTGGCCACGGCGGTCGCGGCGCGCGGCATTACCCAGGTGCGCGGCGCCCTGGTCGCGGACGACACCTGGTTCGACGCTGTGCGTCTCGGCACCGACTGGTCATGGCAGGACGAGACCTTCTCGTACGCGGCACCGATTTCGGCCCTCTCGGTCTCTCCAGACGCCGACTTCAACGCGGGCAGCGTGCAGGTGCGCATAGCGCCGGGCGCCGCGGTGGGCGCGCCTGCGCTCGTGGACTTGTTGCCGGCGACGCGGGCCGTGCATGTCGAAAATCGGGCGCTGACCGGCCCGGCGGGCTCACCCCGGCGTCTGTCGGCCATGCGCGAGCACGGGGCCGACAGGATCGTGGTAGACGGAAGTGTGGCCCTCGACGCGAACCCAGCCCAACCGCTACGCAGCGTCGGGGATCCGACCGCGTATGCCGCCGACATCTTCCTGGACGCGCTGGCCCGCCACGGGATCACGGTGCGCACACCGACCAGGACTGGCGCCACTCCTGCGCACGCGAGCGAGTTGGCGGCGCTCGAGTCCATGCCGCTCCGCGACTTGCTGGTGCCGTTCCTGAAGCTCAGTAACAACCAGATCGCCGAGATTCTGGTCAAGACGCTGGGCCGTCAAGACATAGGCACAGGCAGCTGGGATGCTGGGCTACGGGTCGTTCTGCGCTACGTCGCTGCTGAAGGCGTGGATCCGGAGCGCGTGCAGTTGGCCGATGGCTCCGGCCTCTCGACATCCAACCTTGTCGCGCCCGACGATCTCACCGCCGTGTTAGTCGGCGTGCAAGCCGAGCCCTGGTTCGAGGGGTGGTACGCAGCGTTGCCGATCGCAGGCGAGCCCGGTCGGATGTTGGGCGGCACGCTGGCCGGGCGGATGCTGAACACCCCGGCCGCTGGCAATGTGCACGCGAAAACCGGCTCGCTGACCACCGCCTCTGCGCTCTCTGGTTATGTGAGCACGGCCACCGGTGAGCGGCTGGCTTTCTCGGTGGTCGAGAACGGCTTCATTGGCGCGCCGCCTAAGGAGGTCGAGGATGCGGTGGCGGAAGCCCTCGCCTCCTGGCCCAGGTGCCTGGCAAGCTGCGGAGAGTCTGCCGATGCGCCTGGGCCTGGCGAATCCGTGCTCTCCGAGGGCCAGCCATGATCCTGCCGACGGCCTGCGGCCAGCTCACCGCCGCGTAGCGCGCAGCGGCGCCGGCCACCTGTCTTTGTCGGATGCCCCCCGCCGGCCACGCTGACATTGACGTCAGCTCCACCAGTATGTGAACTCAGTTCAAAGCACCCCATAGGGAGGGTATTCGTGGGCACCGGACGTACCGCGGGGCATTCGTTTCGCTAGCCACACGCGCGCTACTCCTGCCCGACCTCGCGATCCAGCCGAGCGTCGTGCCGCACCAGAGGCAGGAGACGACGATGGTTCCAGGCCCGTCTACGTCTGGGACAGCAACCTAAGCGGCGCCTCCGACACGGCCGCCCCATCTGGTTGAGGAGCACGCCGTCCCATGGCCCGCGTGCCCGCAGCAGGCGCATCATCTCGTCGACGATTCGGTCCAACGCATCGCGCGTGATGTGCCCGATGGGTCGTTGACCGCGAATAGCAGCGGCACGAGGTCGAAGCCGAATTCGTCGGCGGCCGGGTAGCAGCCGGCGAAGGTCGAGTGCGAGGAGCGCTGGTGTGCTGCGATTTCGGTGTCCCACAGGAGACCGCCGTAGCTCGACGTGCTGAACGACTCGTACGTGGTAGCGAACGACGAGAAGGTATTGGTCTCGTGATGCAAACCCAGGGCGGCGACGCGTGCAGGTCGACCAACGCTCATCGCGCCCTCCGCGGACGATTGACGGCCACGCGCCTAACGATATGGCGCCGAGCGTGCGGCAGTAGGGCGGCGGGCGCGGACGCGATACGGTGAACCTATGCAGATCCCGAAGCCCACCGCGGCGGATAAGGCGCGGTTTGAATCACTCGTACCGGCGGATGCGCGCGTGACGGTCAAGCCGATGTTCGGCAACCTCGGCGCATTTGTGAACGACAACATGTTCATGGGTCTGTTCGGTGCGGATATCGGGATAAAGCTCGATGCCGCGGACCAGGGCGAACTATCGGCCGTGGGCGGTGGGCCTTTTGGCCCTGCCGAACGTCCGATGGGCGGCTACGTTAGCCTGCCTGCCTCGTTCTCGGAGGCAGAAACGAAACAGTGGGTCGGCCGATCGCTGGCTTTCGTGAGCGGACTGCCGCCTAAGAGAAAGAAGAAGTAGCCGATTCTGAGCAGCGCGAGTCTCGCCCTACAATCCCGAACGCCATGGCATTCGATGTCCTGGAATGCACAATCGCGCAACTGCACGCGGCGTATCTCGACGGCACTACGAGCGCACGCGCCGTGACGCAGACCTACCTCGATCGCATCGACGCGTATGACCGTCGCGGCCCGTACTTGAATTCACTCATCACCGTCAATCGTCGGGCACTGGAAGTTGCCGATCGGCTGGACTCCGAACTGCGGACGCGCGGGAACCTCAGCGGTCCGCTGCACGGCATCCCGATCATCGTCAAAGACAACCTCGACACCTGCGACCTGCCGACCACCTCGGGCGTCGCGTTGTTCAGGGACTTCGTCCCACCGCGCGATGCCTTCATCATCGACCGCATGCGCGCCGCGGGCGCCATCTTCCTCGCGAAGGCATCGCTTTCGGAGTTGTCTATGGGTCTGGCCGATACCGTGAACTCCGTCATTCCCGGCTTCACGCGGAACCCATACAACACCGCGTACGCGAGCGGCGGGTCCAGTGGCGGAACCGGCGTCGCCGTGGCGGCAAACTTCGGCACCGTTGGCGTTGGGACCGACACGGGCGGCAGCGTGCGCGCGCCGGCTTCGATCAACAACCTGGTCGGGATTCGACCGACGGTCGGACTGGTCAGCCGCACGGGCATGGCACCGCTGGACAGCCAGCGCGATACGCCCGGTCCTATCACGCGCACGGTCGAGGACGCCACGCGCCTGCTGGACATCATCGTCGGTCGCGATCCGGCTGATCCGCGCACTGCGGACGCGGACGCGCACGTTCCGCAAACGTACACGTCGTTTCTGAATCGCGACGGATTGCGCTCCGCGCGCATTGGCGTCTTTCGCCAGTCGCTCCGTCTGTCATTTGGCGCCGATGCGCGGGTCAGCGCACTGTTCGAGCAAGCCGTCCGCGATCTCGCTTCCGCGGGCGCCGTGGTCGATCACGAGTTCGACGTGCCGGGTTTCGAAAAGTTTCCGGTGCCGCCCCAGACGGTGGCCACCTCGCGTGCGGATTGGGATCACTTCTTTGCGTTCGAGGGCCGGACGTTCCCGATCCGGAGTGTCGCGGAACTACGCGATGCTCCGGAGGGCAAACGCCCTCATCCCCTGCACCGCGAGCGGATATCCGAGATCGCGGCATGCCAGACTCGGCCGGAGGATGATCCGGAGACCGTCCAGGGTCGCAAGGACGAGCAGCTTTACCGCGAGGCTTTCCGCGAGGCCATGCAACGAGCCGACGTCGAGGCGCTTGTCTTTCCCGTCTGGACGTATCCACCGGTCCTCAATGGCAATCGCGGCCAGACGCCCAGTGGCCCACTCACCCACGTCGGCAGCGCCACGCAATGGCCGGTCGTCGTGGTGCCCATCGGCTTTGTCGGCGAGAACTTGCCCATCGGCATGCAGATCTTCGGCTTTGCTTGGAGCGAAGGCCGGCTCATTGAGCTCGCCTACGCGTACGAACAGGTCACCCACCATCGACGGCCCCCGCACTTGCCCTGAGGCGCGGCCATGGGGGGTCGTCGACGACACAGCCTCCCGGTAGTCTCGATGTGGGCAGCTACGGGCTGCGCAAGCGCGGATCGAGCGCGTCGCACAGGCCGTCGTCGAGGAAGTAGAAGCCGAGCACCACGACCATAATCGGCGCGTCGGGGAAGAAGGCCATCCATGGCGACAGCTCCCTATAGTTGCGCGGCGGACAACGTGCCGCCGCACGACGGCTCGGGCGGCTGGGTGCCGACCTCGGGCGCCGAGACGAGGAACATTGGCGTCTGCACGCGGTACGCGCGAGCGTGTCGCCGCGGTCTCGGCACGGCGACTCGGCCCAGCCGACGCTCGAACGAGCAGTCTATCTGCCAGATAAGCGTGTCGCCGAAGTCCACACAGCTCATCGCCTGGCCGTCGGCGACGACCCGCGGCCGAGTCGGCTGGGATATATCCGGATTGTCCTGGTCGACAGCTAGAACATGGCGGTTGAACAGGCTTCTGCCTCGGCCAATGGCCTGGCCGCGTCGCATGGAAGGCGCACCGTGAGTACTTCCCGCGCTCGCGGCTAACACCATTCTCGAAGCAGCGGATTTGTAGAACCAGCGGAACGGAAGCAGCGGACTGGCGGGTGGCGCAGGGGCTGCCGGACATCTTGGTAACGCCACCCGTGAGTTCAAACCGACCGATTTGGTCGACGTAACCAGATTCTCGAGCTTGACGGATGAAAAGTCCGCTGCTCTG
>DASXRR010000249.1:0-7100 GCA_036506475.1 Chloroflexota bacterium | reverse complement strand
ACTTCTGTCGGACGCCGCGAAGGTTTTTCTGTAGCAGTTCCTGTAGCAGCCCAGTGACACGGCCTCACTCTTACGCGAGCGGCAGGCCTTTCCAGTCAAACCCCCCTTGGACTGCAGCCGCCAGTTCGAGCGCCGCGCCAGGTCCATCCCGTCTGTGGGGCGACAGGCATCTCGTAGACGGCAAAGAACGTGAGGTGCGTAAGAGCGCTTCCTGCACACAGGGGGGGCCGGGTCAGCATTAGGTCCTTCATTGCTGATCTTGACCGCGGCCGCCGTGATCGGCCGCCCCGCCGAGTTCGAGACGCTTCCCGGCGCGCAGCCGAAGTCGCACTTGAGTTCACCCATGAGCGGCTGCGCGAACTGGCATACGAGGAGACCAGTCTTGTCCGCCGGCGCCTGCTGCATCGACGTGTGGCCGAGGCGCTGCGCACTAACAGACCGCCGGCGAGGACGCTGACGCTGCCGAGTATTTCCGGCTGGCGGGTGACTACGCGCGCTCGCTGTACGCAAACGCGGAGGCGCTGGCGCACTTCCGCGCGGCGCTGGCGCTCGGTCATCCGGATACGGCTGCGTTGCACGAGGCTACCGGCGACCTGCTCACTCTAGCCGGTGACTATGCAGCCGCTGGGGCGAGCTACGAACCGGCAGCCGCGCTGCGTGAGCGCGACGCGGGGCCGCTAGCTGCGATCGAGCACAAGCTGGCAAATCTGGCCTGCCGCCGAGGCGAATGGGACCTGGCGGAGAGCCACTTCGAGGCCGCCCACGCAGCGCTCGACGGCAATGAGAGCGGCGCCGCGGACACCGCGCGGCTCTATGCCGACTGGAGCCTGGTTGCTCATCGTCGTGGGCTGCCCGCGCGAGCAGTCGAACTGGCGCGCCAGGCGCTCACCAAAGCAGAGACGGCCAGCGATGCGCGGGCGCTCGCCCAGGCGCACAACAGTCTCGGCATCCTCGCCAGCAGCCGCGGTGAACTTGACCAGGCGCGCACGCATCTTCAGCAAAGCCTCGGCGCGGCCGAGCGTCTGAACGATCCCGTCGCCAAAGTGGCGGCACTCAACAATCTGGCGCTCCTTGAGCGGCGCAGCGGCGATGTTGCACGGGCAATCGGGCTCGTCGAGGCAGCCCTGGCGCTGTGCGCCATGCAAGGCGACCGGCATCGGGAAGCCGCCCTGCACAACAACCTCGCTGACCTGTTGCATGCCGCCGGCCGCGGCGAGGACGCCATGGCACACCTGAAGCAGGCCGTGGCTATTTCGCCGAAGTGGGATCGCACGTTGGCGCAGCCGAACCATCACCGGAGATCTGGAAGCTTACGGAATGGTGAATGGGAGCAAGCACGTCACTGCCACGCTGCTATGCGAAAAACCGGAGGCGCAAGTCGCTCCGCCGGGCCCCGACGTACACTCCTGGCCGTTCGAACAAGAGAAGCGAAAGAGGGGGAAGTATGGAACGCGAACGACTCGGGCTTGCCACCGTCCCAGTAGGTTTGGCTGGGTGGGGTGTGGCCGACATCCAAGAGATCGCACGGGAAGCTGAAGCTGCTGGCTTCGAAGCCATTTTCACGACCGAAGTGAACAACGACGCGATGGCCACAGCACAGCTCATGGGTACCGCGACGGAGAAGATCAACGTCGGGACCTGGATCGCCAATGTCTACCTGCGCCACCCGTACGTGTGCGCGCAAGGCGCCGCCTTCATAGCCGCGCTGACCGGTGGACGATTCATTTTGGGACTCGGCGTCAGCCATCAGCCGGTGAATGGTGCGCTGAAAATCGACATGTCGAACGCCGCGCAAGAGGTTCGGCGGTACACCACCGAAGTTCAGGCGTGGCTCCGTGGCGACGGACCGGCGACGCACCTGCCGCAGCAGCCAACGAGTCACAAGGTGCCGGTGTATGTCGCCGCGGTGATGTCCCGCATGGTCGAGCAAGCGGCAGAGCTAGCAGACGGGATCATGCCGATCTTCTGGTCTCCCGAACGTGTGCGCCGGAGCAAGACCTGGGTGGAGCGCGGCCGCGCCAAGGCGCCCGAACGGGGAAAGTGTGACATCACGCTCGGCATACCCACGTTTGTCGGCCATGACATCGAGGCACTGCGAGCAGCTGCTCGCCAAAATCTCGTCCTGTACACCTACTTTCCGTTTTTCCAACACCTGTTCCGCGCTAGCGGCTTCACCGCTGAGGCGGACCAGATGGAGCGCGGCGCAGGTGCGGACTCACTTAGCAACGAGCTTCTGGACTCAATCTGTTTGATTGGACCAGTTGAACGGTGCAAGGAGCGCCTGGCGGAATATCGGGAAGCAGGAGTGGATCTCCCGATTCTGATGGCTCCTCTCGGTGTCGAAGGTGCCCGAACCGTGATATCTGCATTCAGCCCTGCTGGAGTCGCCGCTTAAGAGTTTGAGAGTCAGCAAGCGGGTGCTGTCTCGGCCGCCGCGGGGGTGCAGTGCCCGGCCTGGCTCCGCGTTTTCGGGGGTTTTTCAGGGGCGAGGCGTGCGCGTCTGGCGCTCTTTGCGGCTGCGAGCGGGACAGTGGTGCCGTGACCACCCACCACCGACCTCGAAGAGCCCAAGCCTTGTACGTTTTCGGTCTGGCCGCCGCGGCGGCCCTCGGTCTGGGCGCCACGGCCCCGGCCAGCGCCCAGGTCCTTGCTCCCGTCGACCTGGGGGGCGCGCAGGTCGCGACCGTAAGTGTCGCCCCCGCCGTGACGGCCTCCTTTCAACCCACGTCGGGCACATTGGCCGTCTTCGGGACTGATTTCGACAACACCATCACCATCTCACGCGATGCGGCCGGGAACATCCTTGTCAACGGCGGCGCTGTCCACATCGTCGGCGGCACCCCCACCGTCGCCAATACCAGCCTCATCGAGGTGTTCGGCCAGCGCGGCAACGACACGATCGTGCTGAACGAGGCGAACGGCGCGCTGCCGCATGGATACCTGTTCGGCGGCGAGGGCAACGACACGCTCGTCGGCGGTTCCGGTGCCGACCTGCTCTTCGGCCAGGCGGGCAACGACACCCTGCTCGGTAAGGGCGGCGCCGACCAATTGTTCGGGGGCACCGACAACGACACGCTCACCGGAGGTGACGCCGACGATCAGGTCTTCGGCGAATCCGGCGACGACAGGCTCATCTGGAACCCTGGCGACGACACCGACCTGGACGAGGGTGGCGACGGCAGCGACACCGTCGTAGTCAACGGCGGCAACGGCGCTGAGGTCTTCACCGTCACCGCCAATGGGACGCGCGTGCGCTTCGACCGCACCACCCCTGCGCCCTTCACTCTGGACATCGGCACCAGCGAGAACCTGGTCGTGAACGCCAATGGCGGCGACGACAGCTTCTCCGCCACGGGCAACCTGGCCGCCTTGATCCGGATCACCGTGGACGGTGGAGCGGGCAACGATACCCTGCTCGGCAGCAACGGGCCAGACGTGCTGCTCGGCGGCGACGGCAACGACACCATCGAGGGCAAGCAGGGCGACGACGTGGCGTTCTTGGGTGCCGGCGACGATGTGTTCATCTGGAGTCCCGGCGACGGTAACGACACGGTCGAGGGCCAGGACGGGCGCGACACCTTCCGGTTCAACGGCTCGAACGCCAACGAAACGTTCGCCCTGTCGGCCAACGGCTCGCGGCTGCGCTTCATCCGCAACATCGCCAGCATCGTCATGGACCTGAACGACATGGAGCAGGTCGAGCTCAACGCCCTCGGCGGCACCGACATCGTCACCATCAACGATCTCAGCGGCACCGACGTAACCGACGTTTTGCTCAACCTGGCCACGTCGGCGGGCGCCGGCGACGGCCAGCCCGACACGGTGATCGCCAACGGGACCAATGGCCCCGATGTCGTGACGATTACCGGCGGCACCGGCGGCGCGAACCTCCTCGGCCTGGCGAGTAGCGTCGCCATCATCGGCGCCGAGGCCGCGAACGACCGGCTGGTGGTCAACGGCCTGGCCGGCGACGACGTCCTGTCGGCCCAGAACGTGGCGTCCGGCACGATCGGTCTCCTCCTCAACGGCGATGCCGGCGACGACGTCCTGGAGGGTGGCGCCGGGAACGACCAGCTCATCGGCGGCGATGGCGACGACGTCCTGATTGGCGGCCCCGGCAGCGACACCCTCGATGGCGGTGCGGGCCACAACATCGAGATTCAATAGCCGCGAGCCAGCGTCGCGGCCACGCAACCCGCTCCACAAGGGGGCCGACGTTTCGTCGGTCCCCTCTCTAGCCCGGCGAGAGCACACGCAAATCGGACTCGAGGCGTCTGAGCTCAGCCTCTTGCACGTGGCCTGGTGTGCCACGCGCAGCGGCTGGGGGCACCGGCTGAGGACGACCTTGGCGTGTGTCGACCCGCAGGTCCTTGGATAGGCCGCGGGCACGGTGGTAGCTGGCCGCAGCGTACGGCCGCATGTCCGGGTGCGCCGAGACAACGACGTGAGGTGATCGCGACGGATTGCACAGGCAGCCGCGAGAATCACAACCTGCCCGTGTACCGTATCCGTCTGATCGGGCGCGAAGACGAAATCGCAGGCGTGCGCAATGCCGTGCTCTATTCCGACGGGCACCTCGCCACGCTGACTGGCGCTGGCGGCTGCGGCAAGACGAGTCTCGCGGTCAACGTTGCCCGGGGTCTACTCGATGCGTTCCGCGACGGAGTCTGGCTGGTCGAACTTGCAGCGTTATCCGATGCGGCGCTGTTGTTCGTGCACGGCCGCGGCAGCGTCGGCAAGAGCGTGCTCCTACGCAGTTCGGCCGCCTCACAACGGCGGCCGGCGCCACCGTGGTCGCCATCGACGGGCGACCTCGAGCCCTCACCCGCGGGTTTCCTCGGAGCCGTCCGCGAAGCGCTCGAGCTCGGCCCGAACGCCTCGCCGCTCGACACATGGGTTGTGGTTGGTGGGCACCATGCTGCTCCCAGAGAGTCTCTGCCCACCAACCCAGCGGACGGGCTACGCTCTTGTCGGGTCGACCGGCGTAGCCCCGAGGCGGGCAGACTGTTGCTTGCCGCACCAGTAGCACGAGCCCAGAGGAAGGACCGCGCGAGCCAATGGACACGTCACCGCACGAGCTACGCGTCTGTCTCCTCGGCGGCTTCCACGTCAGCGTCGGGCCGCGTCGCATCCACGAGAGCGAGTGGCGCCTACGCAAGACTAAGAATCTGGTCAAGCTGCTCGCCTTGGCCCCTGGCCAGCACCTCCACCGTGAGCAGCTCGTGGAGGTGCTGTGGCCAGACCAGGACCCGATCCTCGGCGCCAACAACCTGCACAAAGCGGTGCACGAGGCGCGGCGCGCCTTCGAGCCCGATCTGAAGGCCGGATCCTCATCGCACTACTTGCACGTCGAAGGCGATTCGCTCGTCCTCCGTCCGCCAGGACCGCTGTGGATCGACGCGGAGGCGTTCCAGCGCGCGGCGGCGGACGCGCGCCGCACAGCGCAGCCGAACGCATACGAGGAAGGGCTGCGGCACTACACGGGCGCGCTGTTGCCGGAGGACCGATACGAAGACTGGGCGGCCGGACCCCGAGAGGAGCTGCAGGCGCTGTACCTGGCCCTCCTGCTCGAGCTCGCGGCGCTGCGCGAGGCGCAGCGAGAGCCCACCGCCGCGGTGGACGCGTTGCGCCGTGTGGTGGCGACGGACCCCGCCCACGAGCAGGCGCACGCGGCGCTGATGCGCCTGTATGCCCAGACCGGACATCGCCACCAGGCTCTACGGCAATACCAGCACCTGTGCGAGGCGCTCCGCCGCGAGCTGGATGTGGAGCCTGCTCCGGCCAGCCAGCAGCTCCACGCGGACATCCTGGCCGGTCGCATGGCCCCCACCCCACCGCGCGCTGCGAGTGGCTCGGCCACGCTCCCACCTCCGGGCGGCCGTCGCTGGGAGGACCAGCGCGCCGGCGCCGATGAGACCTTGGCTCTGGTCGGGCGCAACGCCGAGATCGAGCGCCTCGAGGACGCGCTCGAGACCCTCTTCGCGGGACGGGGCGGGCTCGTGCTCCTGGCCGGCGAGGCCGGCGTCGGCAAGAGCCGCCTGGCGGCCGAAGTCGCCGAACGCGTCCGGCGGCGGGGCGGGACGGCACTGGCGGGAGCCGCCTACGAGCAAGAGGGCCGACTGCCGTACGGTCCGTTCGTCGAGGTGCTGGAGCAGATCGGGGGTGGCATTGCTCCGGGAGGGCTGCGAGCTCTCTTCGGCGCCGACGCGACCGACTTCGCCCGCCTGCCGCCGGTGGCGGTCTCGGCGATGCGCGCCGACCGGCAGCGCCTGTTCGCCGCCATCGCCGATCTGCTCCGGAAGCACGCAGCGGCAGGACCCTTGCTGGCGGTGCTCGACGACCTGCACTTTGCCGATGAAGCGAGCCTGCAGCTGTTGCACTACCTGGCGCGCACCACGCGCGACTGCGCGGTGCTCTTCCTCGGCACGTTCCGTCCAGAAGACGCGGACACCGTCAGTCCGCTGGGGCAAATGGTCCACTCCCTGCAGCGGGAGCGCCTGTCGCAGCGCCTGGATCTCGAGCGGCTCGAGCCCCGCGAGAGTGACCTCCTGGTCGCGGCGCTGCTGGACGGAGCGCCCGTGGATCGGACGGTGTTCGAAACCGTCCAGCGCCTTGCGGCCGGCAATCCCTTTTACACGGAGGAGGTCGTCCGGACGCTGCGCGAGCGTGGCCAGCTCCAGCAGGTGGACGGTCGCTGGCGGCTGGCCGGCGAGCAGGTGCCTCTGCCAGGACCCGTCCTCGATCTGCTGGCCAGCCGCCTGGATCGCCTCGGCCCGGCGGCGATGCAGGTGCTCGGCGCCGCCGCCGTCGTCGGCCTGGAGACCTCGTACCCGCTGCTCCGCCTGGTATGCGACCTTTCGGATGCCGGTGCGCTCGACGCCCTCGACAGATGCCTTGCGAGCCACGCCCTACAGGAGACGTCGGGCGGGTACCGCTTCGGCCATCCCCTCCAGCGCGCCGCGGTATACGAGCGGCTGAGTCGCGCCAGGCGGACGGTCTTGCACGGTCGCGTCGCCGCGGCGCTGGAGCGGCTGCACGCCGAACAGGCAGCGCAGCCCGCTGAGGCGCTGGCGCACCACTGGGCGCTCAGCGAGCAGCCA
>DASXRR010000248.1:0-12484 GCA_036506475.1 Chloroflexota bacterium | reverse complement strand
GTTGCCAACCCGATCCGACCTTCCGTCAGGAAGAAGAAGGCCGGCGCGCGGCGCGTGGAATGACGGCGGCGCACCCACTGGAGCCCTGACGGCTGACTGCTGACGGCTGACGGCTGACGGCTGACGGCTGACTGCTGACCGCTGACCGCTGATAGCTGACTGCTGGCCGCTGAAATACAATCGCGCCTTGTGCCCACCGCTCGCGAGCAGGCGGCCCTGGTGGAGGCATCGCGCCTGCTCCAGGAGGGTCTGCAACTTCTGGACGAGCGCTCCCGCGAAGTCGACGGGCTGCTCGAGGACGCCCGCGAGCGCGCGCTCGACATCACCGCCGAAGCCGAGCAACGCGCACAGCAAATGGTCGCCGACGCCGAGCAGCGGCGGACCGAGCTCGAAGAGCAGGTGGCGGCGCTGCAGGCCGAAGTCGCAGCGATTCGCGAGGAGCTGGTCCAGCTCAGGACGACGCGCCAGGGCCGTGGCGGTCGGTTTCTGCCTGCCTCGACGCCATCGCCAACCCCCGCGGCGCCTGAGCCAATAGCCACGGAGCCGCCCGCGGTCACGCAAACGGGGGCCGCCACACCGCCGCCTATCGTCGCGATCGGCGAACCAGTCGAGGACTCGCCACGCTGGGGCAAGCGACCGTCCGGCTCCGCGGGCCTGGGGATGCGCTCACGCCGCCCGCGATGGCTACCACCCTGGCTGCCCTTTCTCCTTGTGCTTCTGCTGGTAGGGCTGGTGTTGGCGAATATGGCTGGGGGCGAGGGTCTGCGTGCGCCGCCCGGCCAGGAGCCAGGCCCTGCCACGCCCAGTCTTGTGGCCACCTCGGCGGCGGCGGGCCTGACGTCGGCAGCACGTATAGCATTGACCCCGCCGGCGACCGCCACACCGCCCGTTCAGCCCACGCCGACAGCGCAACCCGTCGCCACCCGACCCCCCGCGGCCGTGCCGCGGCTACAGGCGACACTGCAACCAACCATCGTCAGCGCCACGCCGACCACTGCAGCCCTGGTCGTACCTACCGCCACAGTCGCCGCTACGCCAGTCATTAGAGCGACGGTCATCGTCCCGCTGGCGCCCGTGGTGCCGCCGATGCCGCCGCTACCGGGCACGACGAGCGCTGAAGGCTCGATCGTGGCCGTCTATACCAGTTACTTCACTTACGTCGTGCGGCCGGGCGATACCGTCAATCGCCTGGCCACACAGTTTGGCGTCTCGGGCGACGCGATCGTGCACGCCTCAGGTCTGTCCGACCCGAACCTGCTCTTGCCCGGCCAGGCATTGACGATTCCGCGCGGGTCCGGCTGGCTATATCGCGTTCAGCCGAATGAGACACTGGAACAGATCGCGCTGCGCTTCGGCACGACCGTCGACGACCTGCTCGCGGCAAGCATGCTCAGCTCAACGGTGGTGCGCGCCGGCGAGCTGCTGTTCATTCCCAGCGGGATCAAATAGCGGCACGCTGCCCGACTCGAGGTCCAGCAGCCAACGCTTGCGCGGCAACCCGCCGCCGTAGCCGACCAGCGTGCCCGAGGCGCCAATAACGCGGTGACACGGAATGATGATGGCGATCGGATTACTGCCGTTGGCCAAGCCCACTGCCCGCGCGGCGCCGGGCTTGCCGATCGTGTTCGCCAGCGCGGAATAGCTGGTCGTGGCGCCGTACGGAATGTGTTGCAGCGCCTGCCAGACTTGCTGCTGAAACGTTGTGCCCTGAGGCGCCAATGGCAGGTCGAACTCTTCCCGTTGCCGGGCGAAGTACGCCGCAAGCTGGCGCGCTGCCTCCTCGAGGACCGCGTCGGGCTGTTCTGTGGGGCACGTCCAGGCGTCTGGCAGCAGCAGCTCCGTGACGGCGGTGCCGTTGCCGACGAGGAGGATTTCGCCAATCGGCGTGCCGACAATTTTGGTTGAGTTAATCATTGCTCAAAGAACACCGGCGCGGGGCGGCGAGTTGCGCCCTGACCACTAACCACTAACCACTAACCACTCGTCCCTTGACACTGTAGCCGGCCCATCGTTAGCCTGCGGGCGTGTCCCTCCAAGAAGACGAGGGCAGCTTCGCAGCTGGCCGGCAGGCCCTGCTAGAAGCGCTTCAGTCGCTCGAGCAGCGTGCCCACGATCGGGCCGAACGCATGGTCCGAGACGCCGAGCGCACGGCGCGCCAGGTCACCCACGACAGTGAGCAGCGCGCCTACCAGGTCACCGGCGAAGCTGAGGAACGCGCACGCCAGACGCTCTCGGAAGCCGAGCTGCGCGCCAAGCAGGTCACGCTCGAGGCGGCGCAGCGGCTCGCCGAACTCGAGCAGCAGCTGACCGAGGTACGCGACAACCTCGAGGCGGCGCGCGTGCAACTCGAAGAGCAGGTCGTTTCCGTGCGTGGCCAGGTTGAGGTTGCCCGTGCGACGTTGAACACGGTGCGGGAGCGACTCAACACCGGCGGCAGTCGCGTGGTCGAGACGAGGCCATCCGCGACGCCTCCGCCGCCGCCGCGGGTGAACATTCCGCCGCTGTCGTCGGAAGAGCCCGTCGGCGGGCCGACGCTGAACGATTTACGCGCCGCCGTCGACGCACTCAAGAAGCCGCGCCGCGGCGAGCAAGTCGCCGAAGCATCCGTCGAAGAGGGCGTCGCCGACGAGGATTCGAACTCAACGCATCCCTAGAAGTTCGGCCGACAAGCCGGTTTCCAGCGCAAGTCGCAGTCGGCCGAACTTCGTTTGAAAGATTGCCCTAGAGGGGCCCGTGACCCCCGAAGACTTTTCGGCTGCCCCTCTAGGGCGCCGCAACTGATATACTCTCGCGCGTTATACGAACTAAACGAGAGAGAGTTGCGGAACGCGCGGGCTCAAACGTAGCCCGCCCAGAAGTACGTTCCGCCCAGGAGGAAACCTGAGCCTATGGCCCTCGCCGAGGCCGATCGAGCCGCCACGATTGCTAAGCATCGGCTCCACGATAGCGACACTGGATCCGCCGACGTCCAGGTCGCGCTGCTGACCGGGCGCATCAATTCCCTGGCCGAGCACCTACGTGCGAACAAGCACGACAACCACTCGCGCCGCGGGCTGCTCAAGATGGTCGGGCAGCGCCGCCGCCTGCTGAATTACTTGAGCCGCACCGAGCACGAGCGCTACTTGAAACTCATCGCCGATCTCGGATTGCGCCGCTAAAACCGCCGACTTTTGTCATCCCGAGCCTCTGTAGGGACCCCATTGACTGACGGTCAGTCAGACCGATGTTGTGCGTCGTTGTGCTCGGCCATGCCAAGCCTGAACAAAGAAGAGAAGAGATAAGAACCTGTGGCTATCCACAAAATTGACATAGAGGTCGGCGGACGCACGCTGTCCATCGAAACTGGCAAGGTTGCCGAACTAGCTGATGGCTCGGCCATGATCAGGTACGGCGACACCGTCCTGTTAGGAACCGCGGTCTCGTCGCCTGAGCCGCGTGAGGGCATCGATTTCTTCCCGCTCACGGTCGAGTACGAAGAGCGCATGTACGCCGCCGGCAAGATCCCCGGTGGCTTCATCAAGCGTGAAGGCCGACCCGGCGAAGCCGCCACCCTGGCTGCGCGGTTGACCGATCGGCCCATCCGGCCACTTTTCCCGAAGTACTACCGCAACGACGTACAGGTCGTGAACCTGGTCATGTCGGCCGACCAGGAAAACGATCCGTCGATCCTGAGCATCATCGGCGCCAGTACTGCGCTTACCCTGTCGAGCATTCCGTTCAGCGGTCCGGTCGGCGCGGTCAAGGTGGGCCACATCGACGGCAAGCTGGTCGTGAACCCGACCATGCGCCAGATGCACGACGAGTCGGACCTCGATCTCACCGTCGCCGGGACCGCTGATGCCGTGCTGATGGTTGAGGCCGGGGTGCACAACCTGCCCGAGGACCTTGTCCTCGAGGCGATCATGACCGGCCACCGCGCCATGCAGCCGCTGATCGAGGCGCAGAACAAGCTGCGCAAGCTGGCCGGCAAGCCGAAGCAAGAGGCACCGCCGCCAGCGGTCAACGAGGACCTCAAGAAGCGGATCGTCAAGTTCCTGGGGAAGAACCTCGAGAAGGCCATCTACAGCGCCAAGAAGGCGGACCGCGAAGAAGCGCTGCGCGAGGTGCGCAAGTCCGTACTTGACGAGTTCATCGCGGCCGGCGAGGAGCCGAAGGCGGTCCAGAAGCTGTTCGAGAGCATCGAGAAGGACCTGGTCCGGACCAAGATCCTCAAGGATGGCAAACGGCCCGATGGACGCGCTCCGACAGAGATTCGTCCCATCTGGTGTGAGGTCGGCGTGCTCCCTCGGACGCACGGCTCAGGCCTGTTCACGCGCGGCCAGACACAGGTCATGAGCGTCGCCACGCTGGGTACCGAGGCCGACGAACAGTCGATCGACTCGATTGGCCTGGACGAGCCGAAGCGCTACATGCACCACTACAACTTCCCGCCGTTCTCGGTTGGTGAAGCGCGCCCGTTGCGCGGCGTGAGTCGGCGCGACATCGGCCACGGTGCCCTCGCCGAGCGCGCGCTCATGGCGGTATTGCCGAGTCAGGAAGAGTTCCCATACGTGCTCCGCGTGGTGTCCGACACATTGAGCTCGAATGGCTCGACGTCGATGGCCTCGACGTGCGGCAGCACGCTGGCGCTGCTCGACGCGGGCGTGCCATTGAAGGCATCGGTCGGCGGCGTGGCCATGGGCCTGGTCACCGAGGACGGATCGGTCAAGGGCAAATACGCCATCCTGACTGACATTCAGGGCATCGAAGATGCCCTGGGCGACATGGACTTCAAGGTCACCGGCACCCGCGATGGCATAACGGCGATCCAGATGGACATCAAGGTCGCCGGACTGACCGAACAGGTGCTCAAAGAAGCGCTCGCGCAAGCGCATGAAGCGCGCATGTTCATCTTGGACAAGATGGCCGAGGTGATCACCGAGCCGCGCGCGGAGGTGAGCGTCTACGCACCGCGCATCACCACGATCAAGATCAACCCGGACAAGATCCGCGACATCATCGGCCCAGGCGGCAAGATGATTCGCAAGATCACCGAAGAGACCAAGACCACGATCGATATCCAGGACGACGGCAGCGTCAACATCGGCTCGAACAATGCCGAGAACACGCAGAAGGCAATCGACTGGATCCGCTCGCTGACGCGCGAGGTCGAGGCCGGCGAGATCTACACCGGCAAAGTCACGCGCATCCTGCCCTTCGGTGCGTTCGTCGAGATCCTGCCGGGCAAGGAAGGCCTGGTGCACATCTCGGAGCTGGCCAATTACCGCGTGCCGACGGTGGAGGACGTGTGCAAGATTGGCGATGAGCTGCAGGTGCTGGTCACCGAGATCGATCGCCAGGGCCGCATCAACCTGTCACGCCGCGCCTTGCTCGAGCCTGAAGAGGGTCAGCCTGAAGGCGGCGAAGAGCACGCCTCACGCAATGGCGACGCGGGTGATCGCGGTCGACGACCCTTCTCGGAGCGCCGCGGTGAACGCGGTGATCGTGGCGATCGGGGTGGCGACCGCGGTGGTCGAGGCGGCGGTGGCGGTGGTTTCCGAGATCGAGACCGCGACCGTGGGCCGCGGCGCGAAGGTGGCGGCGGCGGGTTCCGTGACCGCGAGAGCGCGCCTGCTCGTGACCGCGAGAGCGCGCCTGCTCGTGACCGCGAGAGTGCGCCTGCTCGTGACCGCGAGAGTGCGCCTGCCGCGAGCGCCGCGCCGGCGCGCGACCGACCGCCCCGCACCAGCGATCGGCCGCGCGGCTCGTCTTCGGGCCGACGTGCATCGATGCGCCCCGACGGGGGCGGTCAACCCGAATAGCTCTTGGTGCGTGTACTGGTCGCCGGGGCAACGGGCCGCGTCGGCCAGGTCATGCTCAGTCTGCTGCCGCGCCAGCCTGACCTCGAGGTGGTCGGCGGGTTCGGCAGTCGTGACGCTCTTTCCGAGTTAGGCCGCCTCGCGCCTGGCGCGGATGTCCTGGTGGACTTCACGACCGGCGCGGCAGCACCGCCGCTCTTGCTGGCCGCTGTGTCAGCTGGCCTGCATGTGGTCAGCGGCACCAGTGGCTTAGCCGCCGCCGCGTTGGACGAGCTCGACGCAGCGCTGAAAGAACACAGCCGCGGCGGCGTATGGGCCGCCAACTTCGCCATCGGCGCGGTACTCATGATGCACTTTGCCCGCGTGGCGGCGCGCTTCATGGACAGCGCCGAAGTCATCGAGTTGCACCACTCAGGCAAAGTCGACGCGCCCTCGGGCACGGCTATCCAGACCGCCCGCGACATCCGCGCTGCCCACGGTTCTGAGCTTCCCGACCCTGCCGTGGAGCGCTGGACGCTGGAAGGCTCGCGCGGCGCCGTGCAGGGCGGCGTGCGCATTCACAGCGTCCGCTTGCCAGGCCTGAACGCGCATCAGGAAGTCCTCTTCGGCTCTCTGGGCCAGCTGCTGACCATTCGCCATGACGCCCTGGGCCGCGACGCCTACGTCCCAGGCGTCGCCCTGGCCGTCCGTGCCGTGTCCAATCGAGTTGGCCTCACTCGCGGCCTGGACGCCCTGATGGGCCTCACCTAGCTTTTTACTTGTCATTCTGAGGCCGCCGCCGAAGAATCCGCGAGCAGCTTTTCTTGTCATTCTGAGGCCGCAGCCGAGCACACGGTTTCGACTATCTGTCATCCTGAGCCTGCGAAGGATCCGCGAGCAGCTTTTCTTGTCATTCTGAGGCCGCAGCCGAAGAATCCGCGAGCACACATGTTTCGACAAGCGGATGCTTCGGGTCGCACGCTCCCCTCGAGGATGACAAGCAAGACCGATCCGCACGGCGCAGCGGCAGTGCGGCAGCCACAGCAACGGCCGCAAGGCGGAATCAATCGCGGGTCTGCTTGTAGACTCTGGCGAAAACTATGAGCTACTCGATCGGTGTCCTCGGCGCGACGGGCCAAGTGGGACGCGAGTTTCTGCGCATTCTCGACGAGGGTGAACGGCCAGACCTGCCGATCAAGCAGGTGCGCCTGTTTGCGTCAGAGCGCAGCGCAGGCAAGCGCATCACTGTCCGCGGCCAGGAGCACACGATCGAACGCGCCGAACCAAGCCCGAGCCTGTTCAAAGGCCTCGACTTCGTGCTGAGCGCCATAGGCGACTCCGAAGCCAAGATCTATTCGCCGATCGTCGCCAAAGCAGGCGCCCTGAACGTCGACAAGTCCAACGCCTGGCGCATGGACCCGACCGTGCCGCTGGTCGTGCCCGAGGTCAACCCGCAAGATGCCAAGGACCATCAGGGCATCATCGCCGGGCCCAATTGCTCGACCACGCAAATGGTGGTAGCGCTGTGGCCACTGCACCAGGTCAACCCGATCGAGCGCATCATCGTCGACACCTACCAGGCGGTCTCAGGAACGGGCTGGCGCGCGGTCGATGAATTGGAGGAGCAGACGCGCGCCTACGTCGAGGGCCAAGAGACAGGCCACGACGTGTATCCGCATCAGATCCATCGCAATCTGATTCCCGAGATTGGCGGCTACAAGGGCGACGGTCTGTACAGCGAAGAGCGCAAGATGATCGACGAGACGCGCAAAATCTTCCACGCGCCTCGCCTCGCCATCTCAGCAACCTGCGTTCGTGCTCCGGTGGCCGTGGGCCATTCGGAGGCGATCCACATCGAGCTACAGCGGCCAATGGAGCCCGATGAGGCGCGTGAGATCCTGCGCAACGCACCCGGAGTTGAAGTCATCGACGAGCCACGACAGTCGGCCTATCCGATGCCGCTCCAGACAGCCGGGCAAGACCCGGTCTACGTCGGCCGTATAAGAAGGGACCCGTCGCACCCGCGAGGACTCGCGCTGTGGGTGGTCGGTGATAACCTGCGCAAGGGCGCGGCCCTGAACGCAATCCAGGTCTTCGAGCTGATCGCACGAAAGGGCTGGCGAACTCCAGCGCTCCGCCAGGAGGTGCACGCATGACACGCTTTGGACGGCTGCTTACGGCGATGGCGACCCCGTTCGATCCACAGACGGGCGCGCTCGACCTGCAGCAGGCTAAGCGTCTGGCGTCAGCGCTGCTCGACTCGGGCACTGAAGGGCTGGTCATCTCAGGAACGACCGGCGAGTCGCCGACGCTCAGCAATCACGAGAAGCTGACGTTGTTCGAGGCCACCGTCGACGTCGCCCACGCCCGCGGCGCGCACGTCATCGCGGGCACGACGACGTACAACACCGCGGAAAGCGTCGAGCTTTCGCGCGAAGCGCAGCACCTGGGTGTGGACGGCATTTTGGGCACTGTGCCCTATTACAACAATCCGCCCCAGGAAGGCCTGTTCCAGCATTTCCGCACGATTGCCGCGGCGGTCGATCTGCCGGTCATTCTGTACAACATCCCTGCTCGCTCGCCGCGCAACATGGAGTCCGCCACGACGCTGCGCCTGGCGCGTGAGGTGCCGAACATCGTCGGCGTCAAGGAAGCCAGCGCCAACTTCAAGCAGATCGGCGAGATCATTCGCGACGCGCCGGACGGCTTCAACGTCTGGAGCGGCAACGACGCGGACATCCTGACCATCATGGCTCTGGGCGGCTATGGCGTAGTGTCGGTCGCGGCCCACCTCGTCGGGCAGCAGATTGCCGACATGATGCAGGCATTCCTCGAGGGTGAGACGACCCGCGCGGCGCAGATTCATCACCGGCTCATGCCGCTGGTCGATGCACTGTTTGTAACGTCGAGCCCGATTCCGCTGAAGTACGCGCTCAACAAGGTGGGCATGCAGGTCGGCGAAACGCGCTTGCCGCTTGTGCCGATTGACCCGAAGAGCCAGGCGACAATGGATGTCGCGCTTGCAGCCACGCGCGTGGATCTGCAAGTTGCCGTGCCGGCGTAATTGTTCGGCAACGTCACAAAACGCGTTACAGGCTGAAGTTTCGGACCGTCACCTGCCGATACCTTTTGTTAGGATCGGCAGATGACCAATCGTGAATTGGCCGACAAAGACCTGCTCTGCGCCGCGTGCGGCGACGGGTTCGTCTTTTCGGCTGGCGAACAAGAACTGAACCGCTTGCGCGGCATCAGCGTTCAACCCGAGCATTGCCCTAACTGCAGGCGTGGTCAGGGTGTGCTGGTGTTGCGCAACGGCAAACACGCCACGGCCTGATAGCAGCGCTGGCTCACGCTTGCACTGCGCGCGCAGCCGGAGCCTCTCCTGACGGAACGGGCTCGAGCGTGGCTGCCATCGGTGCGTTGAGAGGCGGTGCCCACTCTAGGTCCTCGCTGCTGCGCGCGCGCTCCGGGAAGCTACCCCTACGGGGAAACTGGGGTAGTGCACGTGTCGCTAGCCGGGCGTGAGCAGTGCCCACCACAAGTCCTCGCGCTGCGCGCGCATTCCGGAGAGCCCCTCTTCGGGGAAAACTGGTGTGGTGCACGTGTCGCTGGCCCGGGCGTGAGCCGTGCCCACTCCAAGTCCTCGCGCTGCGCGCGCGCTCCGGGAAGCTACCCCTACGGGGAAACTAGGGTAGTGCACGTGTCGCTAGCCGGGCGTGAGCAGTGCCCACTACAAGTCCTCGCGCTGCGCGCGCTCCGGGAAGCTGCCCCTACGGGGAAACTGGTGTAGTGCAGGTGTCGCGGGCTGAGGCATGAGCAGTGCCGAAATGGATCCACTCGACGCGCTGCGCGAGATCTGTCTGGCGCTGCCGGACGTTACCGAGCGCCTGAGCCACGGTGAGCCGACATGGTTCGTGCGCGGCAAGAAGACGTTCGTGACCTACGCGAATCATCACCACGACGATCGCCTGGCGTTCTGGTGCGCGGCGCCCGCGGGTGCCCAGGAAGCAATGGTCGCCGCCGACCCTGAACGCTTCTTCAGGCCGGCCTATTACGGCGTGCGCGGCTGGCTGGGCGTCTATCTCGATGTGCCCAACGTGGATTGGGTGGACATCGCCGACATCGTGGCCGACGCCCACGCTCAAGTAGCGAACAAGAGATAGATATCGTTGACGTTGGTGTTCGTCGGACCAGTCTTAATCAGCTGATCCAGAGCTTGGAAAAAGTGGTAGCTGTCGTTGTCGGCCAAGTATTGGCGGGCGTCGAGTCCGGCATCTTGGGCGCGCTGCAGCGTGTCACCGTCGACCCATGCGCCTGCCGCGTCGGTCGGGCCGTCGTTACCGTCGGTGCCGACGCTGGCGAGCAACACGCCGGGCACACCGCGTAAGGCAAACGCCGCGGCCAACGCAACTTCCTGGTTACGTCCCCCCAGACCGTCGCCGCGCATCGTCACGATCGTTTCACCGCCAGCCACCAGACAGCATGGCCGCTCGAGTGGGTGTCCGCTGGCGTCGACCTCACGCAGCAGCCCGGCCAGCACGCGCGCCGCTTCGCGCGCTTCGCCCTCCACATAGGTAGTCAACACCAGGCTGTGATAGCCGAGCCGTTCGGCTTCCGCGGCGGCCGCTTCGCAGGCCAGCATATTGCTGCCGATGACGATGTTCTGTGTGTGCTCGAAGAGTGGGTCGCCAGGTTTGGGCGTATCCGGCAGCTCGGAGCGCAGCCGGTCGGCAATGCTCGAGGGAACCGGGTCCCACAGGCGAAAGCGGTCGAACACGGCGCGCGCGTCGGCCCAGGTCGAGGTATCGGGCACGGTCGGGCCCGAGGCGATGGCATCGAGCGGATTGCCCACGACGTCGCTCAGCACCAACGTGATGACCTGCGCTGGGGCGGCCAGGCGTGCCAGTCCCCCGCCCTTGACCTGATCGAGGTGCTTGCGTACCACGTTGATTTCATTGATGGTCGCGCCGCAGCGCAGCAGCGCGTCCGTCGTCTTGCGCAAATCGTCGAGCGACACGCCGTCATACGGCAGCGTGAGCAGCGCCGAACCGCCGCCCGAGATTACGCACAGCACCAGGTCGTCCTCGTTCGCGCCTTGCAGCAGGCGCACGATCTCGCGCGTAGCGTCTACGCCGGCCTGGTCAGGCATCGGGTGACCTGCCTCGCGGATGCGCACCCAGCGCGTCGGCGCGGCATGGCCATAGCGCACCGTGACCGTGCCTTCGATCCGCAGTCGGTCGCCGAGGACGTCCTCGAGCGCAGCCGCCATCGGCGCCGATGCTTTGCCCGCCCCAACAATCAGCGCCCGGCGATAGCGGCCCAGATCGTATTGACGGTCGGCGATGGAAAGCCTGTCAGCAGACACGGAGACGGCGTTACGCACGGCCTGGCCGGGCTCGACCGCGGCCAGCGCGGCCGCGAGGACCTTATCGAGGACTTGCCTCACGTCCCGTGGTATCGACGGTTTCGCCGCTGGCCAGCTGGGCGCTCACGTGGCCATTCGTCGACAGGAAGCGATGGAAATCACGCTCCATCACGTCGGCGGCGATCAAGCAGTTGCGCCCGATGCGCACGCCTGACGGAATACGCGCGCCCTTGCCGACGACCGTGATCCCTGACTGCAGGTTGCGCGGCTGGGTGCGGTTCGGGCGTATGTCTTCGCCTTCGCCCAGGCGCACGTCGGCGCCGACGACGACGTTCTTGTCGAGGATCACCCGGTCGAGCACGCTCCCTGGGCCGACGATGCAGTCGGGGAACAAAATGCTCTCACGGACAATGGCGCCTTCGGCCACGAACACGCCCGGCGAGAGCACCGAGTGCTCGATGGTGCCGTTGATGATGCAGCCGTGCGAGATGAGGCTGGTCTGGATGCTGCCGCGCTCGGTGACGCGCGCCGGGGGCCGCTCCTCGGAGCGGGTGTGAATGACCCAATCCGTGTCGTACAGGTCGAAGTCGGGCGGTTCGTTGAGCAGGCCCATGTTCGATTCCCAATAGCTGTGAATCGTGCCCACGTCGCGCCAGTAGCCGCGGAATGGATAGGCGAAGACGCGGTCGTTCTCGACCATGCGCGGCACCACGTCGCGCCCGAAGTCACGCTTCGACGTCGACAAGCGCGCGTCCTCTTCGAGTCGACGCACCAGGATGTCGCGATCGAAAGCGTAGATGCCCATGCTGATCAGGTTGCTGGTGGGCTCAGCAGGCTTCTCTTCGAAGCCGATCACGCGACCTTCGGCATCGGTGACCATCGTGCCGAATCGGTGCGCCTCGTTCATCGGCACCTGCAGCACGGCCACGGTCACGTCCGCCTTGCGCTCCTCGTGGAACGCGAGCATCGCGTTGTAGTCCTGCTTGTAGACATGATCGCCCGACAGGATCAGCAGCGTGTCGGCCTTCCAATCGGCCCACGCGGCCAGATTCTGGTAGACGGCGTCGGCGGTGCCCTTGTACCAGTCCGAACCGCGCCGACCGAGGTACGGCTGTAGCATGCGCACGCCGCCGCGCATGCGGTCGAGGTCCCACGGTCGACCGATGCCGATGTGGTCGTTCAGGCTGTGTGGTCGGTACTGCGTCAGCACCGCGACGCGGTAGATGCCGGAGTTGACACAGTTCGAAAGGGTGAAGTCGATGATGCGGTACTTGCCTGCGAAAGGCACCGCGGGCTTAGCTCGCTGCGCCGACAGGACGCTCAGGCGTTCTCCCTGGCCACC
>DASXRR010000247.1:0-4420 GCA_036506475.1 Chloroflexota bacterium | reverse complement strand
AGCTGAGCGAGTGTGAGAATTGGGCAGGTCTCGGACATGCCGTAGCCGCCGAACACGTCGATGCCGCGATCGACCGCTGCCTGGGCGAGCGCTTTGGGCAGCGCCGAGCCGCCGATGATGACCTTCCATGTGCTGAGGTCCACGTCCTGGCTGGCAGGTGCGTTGAGCAGCATGTGCAGGATGGTCGGCACGCAATGGGAGAAGGTCACCCCTTCGCGCTGGATGAGACCGAGCAGCCCATCCGGTGTATAGCGGCCCGGGTACACCTGTTTGACGCCCATCAGTGTTGCGATATACGGCAGTCCCCACGCGTGGACATGGAACATGGGTGTGATTGGCATGTACACGTCGGCGGCGCCGAAGCGCTGACCCGCGGACGCCGTTCCGAGCGCCGCCATGCCAGCCAGCGTGTGCAGCACCAGTTGGCGATGGCTGAACGAGACGCCCTTCGGTAGTCCGGTGGTGCCCGTGGTGTAGAAGGTGGTGGCGCGAGTGTTCTCGTCGAATTCTGGGAAATCGAAGTCCGCGGAGCTCGACGCCAGCAGGTGCTCGTACTCCGCATCGATCGGCAGTGACGTCGACGGTCGCTGTGGCGAGTCGCTCAGCAGCACGATCTTCTTGACCGATTCGAGGCGATCGATGATTGCCTCCAACAGCGGCAGGAAGTCGGTATGGACGAGGATCACGTCGTCTTCAGCGTGGTTGATCGTGTACAGGATCTGCTCGGGCGATAGCCTGACGTTGACGGTGTGCAGGACGGCGCCGAGCATCGGCACGCCAAAGAAGCACTCCAGATAGCGATGGCTGTCCCAGTCGAGCACTGCCACGGTGTCACCGTGCTCGACTCCGAGGCTGGACAGGCCGATGGCGAGCTGCGCAACGCGGCGTACGAACGTTCGATAGTCGTAGCGGAGCTGATCGCGATAAACGATCTCGTGTCGCGGTGAGTGCGCCAGCGGCGCGTGCAGCAGGTGCTTGATCAACAGCGGATACACGTAGGCGGATGGAGTCGGCTCGATGAGGTTGGTCGAGGGTGGTATGAGAGTGCTCGTCACAATGAGGCTCCCGAGGTGGCTGTTTCAGCGGTGACGGCAACGCGCCGCAACGCGGGTTCGGCTCCAATATCGGCCTGGTGTGTCTCCCTGGCGAGAGAGACCGAGACAATGCTGATCGCGGCGAGCGCGAGCATGTACGCGGCAATCGGCCACGACGCGCCGCCGGAATCCACGAGCAGCTGCGTGGCAATGAACGGCGACAGGCCACCTCCCAGGACCGCGGCGAGCTGGTAGCCGAGCGACGCGCCCGTATAACGCACGCGCGCCCCGAAGAGCTCGGAGAAGAACGCCGCCTGCGGACCATACATAGCCGCCATACTGATCTGGCCCAGAATCAACGCCAGTACGATCAGCCCCGGTTCACGGGAGTCGACGAGCCACCAGAACGGAAATGCGAGCGCGGCCATCGCGATTGCACCGGCGATATAGACAGGGCGCCGTCCGAGCCGATCGGAGAGCGCCGCGAAGGCTGGCAGCGCGACAAACAGTACACAGGCCGAGATCAGGACGGCATTCAGGATGACGTTGCGGGACAGTCCGAGCTGCGCGGTGCCGTAGCTCAGGCTGAATGTGACCAGCAGACAGAAAATGCCGTTGACTACGACGAATGACCCGACCGCGAGCGCCAGCGTGCGCGGGTGATGCCAGATGACCTCCAGGATCGGGAGCCGCGACTCCGTCCGAGAGGCCTTCACCTGGCTGAACGCGGGCGTCTCGAGCACTCTCAGTCGAATGAACAGACCAACGCCGATGAGAATGGCGCTCAGAAGGAATGGCACGCGCCAACCCCACGCGACGAAGTCGGCGTTGCTGAGCGTCTGTGACAGGATCAGCACAATGCCCGTGGAGAGCAGGAGCCCAGCCGGGACTCCCATCTGCGGGAAACTGCCATAGAAGCCGCGTCTTTCCTTCGGCGCGTGCTCAACGGCCATGAGGACGGCGCCGCCCCACTCGCCGCCGACCGCGAAGCCTTGCAGGAAGCGCAGGCTCACGAGCAGGAGCGGCGCGGCCGCTCCAATCGCGGCATACGTCGGGATCAGGCCGATGAGAAACGTGGCGCCGCCCATGATGAGCAGCGACAACACCAGCATCGTCTTGCGGCCAACCCGGTCGCCGTAGTGGCCGAACACGATGCCGCCGACCGGCCTCGCGACGAAGCCAACTGAAAACGTGGCGAACGCCAGCAGCGTGCCAGTGAGCGCGTCCGTGTCGGGGAAGAACAACCGCCCGAACACCAGCGCGGCCGCGGTGCCGTACAGGAAGAAGTCGTACCACTCGATACTGGTGCCGATGAAACTCGCGAATGCGACTTGCATAATCTTCGACACGGCTGTGACCAGAACCTCCGCCCCTTGAAGTGGTGGCGCCACCCACCCTCAGCGTGACTGGCGAGCGGATGCCTCGGTACCTGCAAATGCAGGTAAATTCGTCGCGCTTTAGTGCGGGAGCACCGCGCATGCGCTGGCCGACCCCGAAAGAGCTAAAGCAGGCGCAGGCGTTTGGCGGTAGCCAGGGCCTGGACGCGGTTCGAGGCGTGGAGTTTGCTGAGCACAGACTGGGCGTAGCTGCGTACGGTGTTGGGCGCGAGCGACAGCTCACCGGCAATTTCCTTGCCGATGAGGCCGCGCGCCATCAGCCGCAGCACTTCGTGCTCGCGCGGAGTGAGCGGCTCGAACACGGCATCGTCTCCGTCGCGCAGCGTGCGAGGCTGCCGAGAGAGCCGCTGATCGATCACCGTCTCGCCATTGCGCACGCGCCGCAAGGCATCCACCAGATCGAGCCCGCGCGAGTCTTTGAGCAGCACACCAGCCGCGCCGGCTTTCAAGCAAGCGTGCAACAACGCCTCGTCATCGAAGGCGGTCAGAATCACCACGCGCGCGCCCGGTGCTGCCGACCGGAGCCGCGTGCACACATCCGGCGCGAGCACGTCAGCGATGCGAAGGTCGAGCACCACAAGGTCCGGCTGCTCGCGCCGCGCGGCCGCGGTTCCGTCTTCAGCCGTCGTACTTTCGGCCACGACGTCGAATTCAGCGGACTCCGCCAATAGGTGCCGCACGCCATGCAGCACGATCGGGTGATCGTCGACGAGCAACACGCGACTGCGGGCCGCGCTCACTTCGTGCGCCCCTCGATCGGCACGCTGGCGCGGAGCGTGACACCGCCGTCCTCATTCGGCATCAGAATCAGGTTGCCGCCGACTCGCTGCGTTCGCTGCAACAGCGACGCCAGCCCGAGGTTGCGCCCGCCACGCGGCAGCGGTTCGATCCGGAAATCTTTCGGCAGACCTACCCCGTCATCCTGCACCACGACACCTGCATCTCGCGTTCCGTAGTACAGGGTCAGGACGACTGATCTTGCCAGCGCATATTTCTCCACGTTGTGCAGCGCCTCGCGCACGACCCCAAGCAACACCGCCGGCAAGGGTGATCGAAGCTCGACCGGCTCTCCCACCACGACAAAATGCGCGGCGACTCCGCTGCGGTCGGTGAACGCCGCCGCATCCATCCGAATGGCCGTTGCCAGCGCCTCTTGCGGCGTCGATGGCGCCATCTCCCGCAAGGCGTCGCGGAGCTGCGAGGCGGCGCGTGAGGCGCCCATTTCGATGTCCTCGAGGCTCGCCAGCAGATCAGCCGGCGTGTTCGCGCCGGTCTGGGCGCGTCGGGCGGCGAGACCAATCCCGAACAATAGCTGCCCGAGCGAGTCGTGCAGCTCGAGGGCGATGCGTTGGCGTTCCGCCTGCGCGCTCAGCCGCTTTGCTTGCTCCGCCTGGCGCGTCGAGCTGAGCAACGGACCGAGCGATCGCGCGAACTCGATCAGCAGCGACCTGCCACGATCGCCGACGCTGCCGACGGTGCGCAGGCCGCCGTACAGGATGCCGAGCACCTGTTCCTCGTCCTCGATCGGCACGCCCACGACGGTGCGAATGCCTTCGGCGTCGGCGACCACCCCGACGTGCTCGCGTGTGATGCCCTCGTCAGCCGCATAGTCGTCCGTACCGAGCGGCCGTCGCTCGAGCAGGATCTTGCCACCGATGCCCGTGCCACGCGGGATGTGCAGGTTGCCGATAGCCGAAGTGCGTGTGCCCGCGGTCCCGCGCATGACCAGCAACGTTGGGTCTTCGACGAGCGCGATCGTCGCGATGTCAGTGCCGACGAGCTGACGCGCCTCACCCGCGGCTCGCTGCGCTAGCACAGCCGAATCGAGCAGACCAGCCACGCGTCGACTCGCTGCCAGCAGCTCGGCCAGCTCCGCGAGGGCGAGCTGGGCGTCGTCGTCGTCGGCGCGCGACATACGAGTGCGGTTCCTCCCTGAAGGTGCTAGTCTGCCTGCTCAGGCGCGCGCTGTCACGTGTGGCGCGCGGTTCG
>DASXRR010000246.1:0-18289 GCA_036506475.1 Chloroflexota bacterium | reverse complement strand
TACGCCCTCTGTTTGGTGCCCGTCAATGCCCTGGCAGATGGTTGTTGTAAGCAAGTACGGTACAGAAAGTCAAGTCGATGCCCGTTAGCTGTTAGCTGTTAGCTGTTAGCTGTCAGCTGTTAGCCGTCAGCCGTCAGCCGTCAGCCGTCAGCTTGTCAGCTTGCCAGCGGTCAGCTGTTAGCTGTCAGCCGTCAGCCGTCTGCGGTCCGCCGTCTGCGGTCCGCCGTCAGCCGTTAGCCCTCCGCCCGTGTCTGCTTCTCTTTTAGAGAAGAAACTAGTCCCGCGCGGCGCGTGCACTGACGGCGGCGGTCGGCCCTTGGCAGGCGCCTGACCGAAGACGTCACAGGGTAGACGGTAGACGGGTCTAGCCACCTGGCGGGTGCGGCTCACCAGCGTCTTTGCCATACTCGGAGCGATCACGCTATGGACAGCGCCGGCTTCAGCTTGTCGCCCCTGCTCTTCGTGACCGCGCTCGCCGCGGGCATGGTCTCGTTTGCCTCGCCGTGTGTCTTGCCCCTGGTGCCGGCCTATCTTGGCTTCATCACCGGCCGCTCGGCCGACGAGCTGCAACACGCGCGCGGCGCACTACGGCTCAAGATCGCCACGCAAGGCCTGGCCTTCGTCGGCGGCCTGGCACTCATCTTTGCCCTCCTTGGCGCATCAGCCTCAATGCTCGGCCAGACGCTGCTGCAGAACCTGCCCGTGCTGTGGAAGATCGGCGGGGTGCTGGTCGTGATCCTCGGTCTGCAGATGCTCGGTATGCTCAAGATCCCGCTGCTGGCGCGCACCTTCCGCGTGGCCGAGGTCACGCCCAACATGCAGCGCAGCCACCTGGGCGCTTTTGGCATGGGCGTCGCCTTCGGTGCCGGCTGGACGCCGTGCGTGGGACCATTCCTGGGTGGCCTGCTGGCGCTCGCCTCGAGTCAGGACACCGTCGGCGCCGGCACGGCACTCTTGCTGGTCTACGCGATCGGCCTGGGCGTGCCGTTCTTGCTGGCCGGGTTGGCGGTCGATCGCGCGCTGGGCCTGATGCGCAAGCTACGCCCGCACATGCCGACGGTCGAGCGCCTGAGTGGCGTGATGCTGGTCGGCATGGGCGTCCTGCTGTTCACCGAGCGGCTCACGCTCATCACCGCCTGGCTCACGAAAGTCTTCGGAACGGGGCTGGCCATCTGAGCGACACCACCCTGCTGCGCACGCCACTGAACGAGGCGCACCGCCGGCTGGGCGCGCGCATGGTCGATTTCGCCGGCTGGGACATGCCAGTGCAGTACCCGAGCGGCATCATCGCCGAGCACCTGGCGGTGCGCTCCGGGTGCGGCATCTTCGATCTGTCGCACATGGGTCGCGTGTTCGTTCGCGGCGCCGATGCGCTCGCGCTGGCCCAGCGCTGCTGCACACGCGACCTGAGTCGCATTCGGCCAGGCGAGGCGGCCTATAGCGTGGTCTGCCAGCCCGATGGCGGCATCGTCGACGACGTCATCGCGTATGTTCTTGGCCCCGAGGAAGTGCTGTTCGTGTTCAACGCGTCCAACCGGGAAAAAGACGTGGCGTGGTTCGCCGAGCAGCGCAGCGCGGCTAGCCTGGACGCCTTCCTCGATGACCAGACCCGCGAGACTGCGCTGATCGGCATCCAGGGCCCGCAAGCGCAAAGCGTTTTGCAGTCGCTATGTACCAACGATTTGGGACCGCTCCCAGGGTATGCCTTCACGCGGGCAGATGTGGCTGCCAAGCAGGCGCTGGTGTCGAGGACGGGTTATACGGGCGAGGATGGCTTTGAAGTGATGTGCAGTGGCGAAGACGCCGAGCACGTATGGACCGCGTTGCTTGACATAAAAAGCGTCACCGCGGCGGGCCTCGGCGCGCGCGACACGCTGCGCACCGAGGCCGGCATGGCTCTCTACGGCCACGAGATCGATCAGCACACCAACCCGTACGAGGCCCGCCTGGGCTGGGTGGTCAGCCTCAAAAAGCCCGACTTCGTCGGCCGCGACACGCTCGTTCAGGTCAAGGAGCGCGGACCCGAGCGCACCCTGGTCGGCCTCGAGGTCGACCCCGGCGGCGTCCCCAGGCCAGAGTTTCCGATCCTGCACGACGGCGAGCCGGTCGGCGCGCTGACCAGCGGCACGCACTCGCCAACGCTCAAACGCAGCATCGGTATCGGCTACGTGCCGATCGCGCTGGCCGTGCCTGGCCAGGCGCTGGCAATCGAGATGCGCGGCAAGCCGGTCGCGGCGCACGTGGTGTCGCTGCCGTTTGTGCCGCATCATTCGCGCCCACGCGCCAAAATGTAGCCATGGCCGATCGAGGGGCTGGTCTCAATCCGGCGGACCGGCGGTATACGACCGAACACGAGTGGATCAAAGCCGAGGGTGACCACTACGTGGTGGGCATCACGGCATTCGCACAGGATCAGCTGGGCGACATCGTCTACGTCGAGCTGCCGAAAGTAGGTGATCGCGTCGAAGCCGGCAACACCTTCGGGGTGATTGAGTCGGTCAAGACCGCCTCGGACCTGTATGCGCCAGTGACCGGCGAGGTGATCGAGGTCAACGCTGAGCTGGTCGACCAGCCCCAGGCCGTCAATGACGACCCGTACACGGCCGGCTGGATGATCAAGATCAAAGTCGAGGACCCGACCACAGTCGAGCAGCTGCTCACCTCCGACCAGTACTCGGAGCAAACCGGCGAGTGAACTTCACCCAGCTATCGCCCGAGGAACGAGCGGACATGCTGCGCGTCATCGGCATCGAGCGCGTCGAACAGCTCTTCTCGGACGTACCCGAAGATGCTCGCTTCCCAACGCTCGACTTGCCGCCTGCGCTTACCGAGCTCGAGGCCGGCCGACACCTCACCGCGCTCGCGAGCCGCAACGTCTCGGTCAAGGATTGGCCGTGTTTCATCGGCGCCGGTGCCTACAACCATTACGCGCCCGCGGCCGTCGGGCACATCATGGGTCTGCCGGCTTTCTACACCTCGTACACGCCCTACCAGCCCGAAGTCAGCCAGGGCACGCTGCAAACGATGTTCGAGTTCCAGTCGCTGGTGTGCGACCTGCTCGGCCTGGACGTGGCCAACTCGTCGGTCTATGACGGTGCCTCGGCCGTCGGCGAAGCGGTGCTGATGGCGCAGCGACTGACCCGTCGCGAGCGGGTCGTGCTGGCCGGCAGTGTCCATCCGCAGTGGCGCGACGTGGTGCGCGCCTATGTCGCCGCGCGCGGGGTTGATATTGCAACCAGCCAGATCAGCCTCGAGCCCGACGGTCTACGGGAGCAGCGCGTACTCGACCTGGTCGACGAACACACGGCGTGCGTCGTGATCCAGCAGCCTGACTACTTCGGCCATGTGCGTGACCTGAATGGCCTGGCCGAGGCGGTCCGCGAGCGCGGCGCGCTACTGGTCGTTGGCGTGGCCGACGCGACCTCGCTCGGCCTGATCAAGTCGCCCGGCACGTGGGGCGCCGACATCGCGACGGCCGAGGGGCAGTCGCTCGGCCTGCCGCTGCAGTTTGGTGGACCGTGGGCTGGCCTGATGGCGTGCAAGTCCGAGTACGTCCGCCAGCTGCCAGGTCGGATCGCTGGCCAGACGATGGACCACGACGGTCGGCGCGGCTTTGTCCTCACCCTGCAGGCGCGCGAGCAGCACATCAGGCGCGAAAAGGCCACGTCGAACATCTGTACCAGCCAGACACTGCTGGCAATTGGCGTCAGCGCCTATCTCTCATTGCTCGGCCCAAACGGACTACGCGAGGTAGCGCGGCAGTCGCACGCCAAGGCGGTCTACGCCGCCGCGCGCATCGGCGCCCTGCCTGGCTTTGACGTGGTCACGCCGAAGCCCTTCTACAACGAGCTACTGATCCGCACCCCGCACAACGCCGGATGGCTGCAGCGCGAGCTGGTCGATCGCAAGCTGCTGGCGGGCGTGCCTGTCGGCGCTGACTACCCTGGGCTCGACGATGCCCTGCTCCTGGCGTTCACCGAGCAGAACACGCGCGCGGAAATCGACCGCCTCGTGGAGGCTCTGGGTGACCACTGATACCGCCGCCACAGCGATCACCGGCACGCGGCCTGAGCCACTGCTGATCGAGCTGTCGCGGCCCGCCACGCCCGGGCACGAGCTGCCACCGCTGGACGTGCCGCAGGCCGACGATCTCGAGGGTCAGCTGCTGAGAAACGATCTGCGGCTGCCCGAAGTCGGCGAGCTCGACGTGGTCCGCCACTTCACCCATCTGGCCCAACGCAATTTTTCGATCGACTCGGTCTTCTACCCGCTCGGCTCGTGCACGATGAAATACAACCCCAAGATCAACGAGGACGTGGCGCGCCTGCCGGGCATCGCCCATGTCCACCCGCTTCAGCCCGACGCGACCGTCCAGGGCGCGCTGCAAATCATGTACGAGCTGCAGAACTTGCTCGCCGCGATCACCGGCTTCCGCACGGCCACACTCCAGCCGGCCGCCGGCGCCCAGGGCGAGCTCGCGGGCATGCTGATGATGCGCGCCTATCACCTCGACCGCGGCGACACCAAACGCGACAAAGTGCTGGTCCCCGACTCTGCGCACGGCACGAACCCGGCGACCGCCGCGATGTGTGGCTTCCGCACCGTCACCATCGCCAGCGATCGCCAGGGTGACGTCGATCTCAAGGCGCTCGAGGCCGAGCTGGACGACACCGTAGTCGGTCTGATGCTCACCAATCCGAATACGCTCGGCCTGTTCGAGAAACAGCTGCGCGAGGTCACCAGCGCCGTGCATCAGGCGGGCGGCCTCATGTACGGCGACGGGGCCAACCTGAACGCGATTCTGGGCGTCGTCAAGCCCGCCGAGATGGGCTTCGACTGCTTGCATATCAATGTCCACAAGACGTTTTCGACGCCGCATGGGGCCGGCGGCCCGGGCGCCGGCCCGGTCGTCGTCGGCGACAAGCTCGAGCCGTACCTACCGACGCCAGTCGTCGTGCGCTGTGACGATGGCAGCTACGCCCTCGACGACAATCGGCCGAAGAGTATTGGTCGACTCAAGGGCTACAACGGCCACTTCGGGATACTCGCGCGTGGCTACACCTACATTCGCATGCACGGCCCAGATGGGCTACGCACCATCAGCGAAACGGCGGTGCTCAACGCGAACTATCTGCGCGCGCTGCTCAAAGACCTCTATGACCTGGCTTACGATCGCTCGTGCATGCACGAGTTCGTGCTGTCGGGTCGGCGCCAGAAACAAACCAGCGGGGTGCGGACATTGGACATCGCCAAGCGGCTGATCGACTTCTCGATCCATCCGCCGACGATCTACTTTCCGCTGATCGTCGAGGAAGCCATCATGATCGAGCCGACCGAGACCGAATCGAAGACGACGCTCGACAATTTCGCCGCGGTGATGCGTCAAATCGCCCAGGAATGCGAGCAGTCGCCGGCGACCGTACTCCAGGCGCCCCGCTCGCAGGTGGTGGGCCGGCTCGACGAGGTGACCGCGGCGCGCAAGCCGATCCTGCGCTGGTAAGGCATGCACGCTCCCGCGTGGCCTTGTACACTCGCGCACAACCGCACCCGGAGGGGGACCCACCTGGCACTGTGACGCTCGACACCTCGCAACGACGCTTGCTGTTAGACGTCTCGGACCTCCGAACTCAGTTCTTCACGCAGGATGGCGTAGTCAAAGCCGTCAACGGCGTGTCATTCACGCTCGCCGAGGGCGAAGCGCTCGGTCTGGTTGGCGAATCCGGGTGCGGCAAGAGCGTTACCGCGCTGTCGCTCATGCGCCTCATCCCGCAGCCACCTGGCCGCATCGTCTCGGGCCACGTCATTTTCGATGGGCGCGACTTGCTCAAGCTCAAAGAAGACGACATGCGCAAGGTGCGCGGTAACGACATCGCGATGATCTTCCAGGACCCGATGACCTCGCTGAACCCGGTGCTGACGATCGGACGGCAGATCAGCGAGGCGCTCGAGCTGCACAAGGGTATGGACCGCGGCCAGGCGCGCAAGCGGACCATCGAGCTGCTCGAGCTGGTTGGTATCCCGGCCGCGCGCTCGCGCGTCGATGACTATCCGCATCAGTTCTCGGGCGGTATGCGTCAGCGCGTGATGATTGCCATGGCGCTCAGCTGCGAGCCCAAGCTACTCATCGCTGACGAGCCGACCACGGCGCTCGACGTCACCATTCAGGCACAGATCCTGGACCTGATCGGCCGCTTACGCCGTGAGCTGGGCATGGCGATCATCATGATCACGCACGACCTGGGCGTGGTCGCCGGCATCGCCGATCGCATCAATGTGATGTACGCCGGCTATATCGTCGAGACCGGTACGGTCGACGAGATCTTCCACAACCCGCGCCATCCGTACACGCTGGGCTTGCTGAAGTCGATTCCGAGACTGGACGAGCCACGCAAGGAAAAGCTGGTGCCGATCGAGGGTTTGCCGCCCGATCTGGTCGATGCGCCGCCTGGCTGCCCGTTCCAGCCGCGCTGTCCGTACGCGGTCGAGCGCTGCATTCCTGAAAACCCCAGCCTCGAGCCGGTCGTACCCGGCCATCGCATCGCGTGCTGGGTCGACGTCACCGGCGGTCGTGAGCCGCATGCCGAGCCCGTTGCACAGGGCGTCTGAACGCTTGTCCCGATGAGGAGGCACCACTAGCTATGGCGACGAGCGCGAGCCCCATTCAGGTCCCGAAAGACGGGACAGCCGATGGCGAGCTGCTGCGGGTCGAAAACCTCAAGATGTATTTCCCGATTACCCAGGGCATCATCCTGCAGCGCCAGGTCGGCTGGGTACGCGCCGTCGACGACATCTCGTTCGGCGTCAAGCGGGGTGAGACGCTCGGTCTGGTCGGCGAGTCCGGATGCGGCAAGAGCACGACGGGTCGGGCCATCCTGCAGCTGTACAAGCCCACGGCCGGCAAAGTCGACTTCATGGGTAAGAGCCTGACGACGCTGAGCGGTGGCGACCTGCGCAGGATGCGCCGCGAGATGCAGATGATCTTCCAGGACCCGTACGCGAGCCTCAACCCGCGTATGACGGTCGGCAGCATCATCGGCGAGCCGCTCGAGATCCATAACTTGGCCAAGGGTCGCGAGAAGCAGGAGCGCGTTCAGGAGCTACTGCGCATCGTCGGGCTCAACCCGTACTTTGCCAATCGCTATCCGCACGAGTTCTCAGGCGGCCAGCGCCAGCGCATCGGCATCGCCCGCGCGCTTGCGGTCCAGCCTAGCTTCATCGTGTGCGACGAGCCGATCTCGGCCCTCGACGTCTCGATTCAGGCCCAGGTCATCAACCTGCTCGAGGAGCTGCAAGAGCAGTTCAACCTGACCTACCTGTTCATCGCCCACGACCTGTCGGTCGTGCGCCACATCTCAGACCGCGTCGCGGTCATGTACGTGGGCAAGATCGTCGAGCTAACCACGCGCGACCTGCTCTACGAGCGGCCGCTGCATCCGTACACCAAAGCACTGCTCAGCGCAGTCCCGATTCCTGATCCGGCCATCGAACGCAAGCGCCAGCGGATCATCCTCACTGGCGACGTCCCCAGCCCAGTCAATCCGCCGACGGGCTGCCGCTTCCATCCGCGCTGTCCGTTCGCCCAGGAGCTGTGTCGCGAGAAGGAGCCGGAGCTGCTTGAGGTCGAGCCGAACCACTTCGCGGCCTGCCACTTCTGGGACGAAATCCTGGCCCGCGGCCAGACCACGGCCGTCACAGCACCCGCCTCGGTCTCGCCTAATTAGTGGTTGACGGCCCGCGGCCGATGGCCGAGGCGGACATCGATGCCGCAGCGGCCATTCAGGCCGAGGCCTTCGGCGGCTCGGTCGAAGAGGGCATTGGGCGCTATCACAACGGGCCGCGCTACACGTGGCGTGACTCGTGGGTGTTCGAGCGCAACGCCGAGATTGCCGCCGCCGCGATCGTGATCCCGGCCACGTGGTGGTATCGCGGCCAGTCGTACCCGGTCAGTGCCATCGCTGGCGTGGCGGTGCGGCCCATCGACCGCCGCCGTCGCGTCGCCCATCAGTTGATGCACGCCATCCTGCAGGCCGACCTCGTGCTGGGGCGGCCGTTCTCGCTGCTCTACCCGTTCCAGCATGGCTTCTACCGCCGCTTGGGCTACGGCAGCGTGGGCCTGATGCACTACTGGCGCCTGCCGCTACAGCACATGCGCGATGAGCCAGCGCTCCGCGCGCACGTGCGCCTGCTGCGCGAGAACGATCGGCCGTGCGCCGAAGAGCTCTTCGCGCGCTCGCTGCGCGAGCGTCCCGAAGGTGGCCTCGAACGCACGGCCAGCCACTGGCAGCGGCGCTGGGGTGCGGAGACGAAGTGGGTCGTCTACGACGACGGTGACATCCGAGGCTTCCTGGGCTACCGGGTCGAATCGGGGACGCTCGAAGCGCGTGACCTGGTCGCGACCACGCCCGAGGCAGAGCGTGGCCTGTGGTCGTTCGTCGCTGCGCAAGTCGAGCAGCAGAGCTCGGCCAGCTATCTGTCGCCGATAAGCAAGCCGCTGTGGGCAACACTGCGCGAGCCATACATGTTCGAAGGGCCGCAGCACGGGTTCATCATCAACGACGTCGCTGGTTTGACCATGTCGTTCATGGCGCGCGGCATCATCTGGTCCGTCGCCCTGCAAGCCCGGGCCTTTGCCCCAGAGCTCAACACCCATCTGGCCATCGAGCTTGCGGACCCGGTCTTCGGACCACAGTCATTCGACCTGCGGCTTGCCGATGGCCACGCCACCGTCAAGGACACCACCGCGACACCTGATGTTCGCTGCGACGTCTCTGTCTTCAGCCAGCTCTATTGCGGCGCCCTCAGCGCCGCCAACGCCCGCTGGTACGGCCTCCTCGAAGCTGACGATGCCTCAGTGGCGCTCCTCGATCGGGCGTTTCCGCCTGGCCCGCCTTTCATCGCCCCGTTCGACTGGTTTTAAGAACGCAAGATCGCTAAGAACGCTCTAATCCGCAACATCCAGGGGGTCACCCTCGGCGTCCTCGATCTCCTGGAGCGCCTTTTCGGCCGCCTCGCGCACCACGTCCTGCGCCTCTTCGGCCAGATACAACAGTGCCTCACGCCCTTCTTCGGTGCCGATGTGGCCGAGCGCGTCAATCACCGCCAGACGCACCTGCTGGTCGGGATCGTCAATCAACTCGACCAGCGGCGTGACGGCTCGCTCGTCTTCGATCTCACCCAGCGCACGCGCCGCCTCAGCGCGCATCTCAGGAAAATCGCTGCCCAGCACGGGCATCAAGCGATCGGTCCAGCGCGGATCCGCGCTGCGACCCATGCCGCGGATCGCGCCGAGGCGCAGCAGGGGCGTCGTAAACGCGGCGGCCAGGCGCTCCATCATGTCCACGTCGCTGAAGTAGCCGAGCGAGGCCAAAGCAGCGCTGCGCACACGCTGGTCCTCCCGCTCGTTGTCCACCACGGCCAGCAGTCGCGTGCGCAACGTCGTCGCCGTCTCACGATCGAGATCTTCCAATTCGGCCAGCAAGACGAACCGCGCCAGATCCTCGGCCGCGGCCACCCGCAGCTCGACATGTGGGTCATTGGCCAGCAGGTCCAGCAACTTGTCAAACAGTGCTGGGCTGCGATCCTCGACGATGCTGTTGATGCCCGCCAACCGCACGAGCGGATCGGGATCGTCCAACGCCACCCGATTGAGCGCGCTGAAGTCGAGCCGCAGGCGCGCCTCCGCCACGTCACGTAGTGCACGCACCAGCCGCGCCCGAGCCGGCGCGGATAGGCCGCCAAAGGCGTCTCGGAAGCTGGTCAGATCGTCGCCCTCGAGCCTCGACAGCGAATCGAGCTCGGCCTGCGGCAGCGGCCCTTCCTCGGCCACGGAGCGCAGCGCGTTTGCGAAGTCGGCGCGTTGTTCCTCGGTCTGACGGGGTGGCATGCTCGGCGCTAGTACGACTGGGCGAACCAGGCTCGCCGCGGAGCGGGCCGGCCATCGACGACGCACTGTCCTGGCTTCTCGTCGGCATCGCCCTCCGGAATGACTCGAATCGTCGCCCGCGTCTCGTCTTTGATCTTCTGCTCGCACTCGGCCGCGCCGCACCAGTATGCGCGAATGAACCCGCGCTGCCGCTGCATCACGTCCTGGAAGTCGACATACGAGTCGACCGAATGCGTATTCGTGGCGACAAAGGCCCTCGCCCGTTCGAACAGCGCGGACTGGATATCGAGCAACAGCTCATCGGCGCGTGCGACCGCGCCTTCGACACTGATCTTCTCCTTCTCACGCGTGTCGCGTCGGACCAGCACTACCTGATCGGTCTGCAGATCGCGCGGTCCGACCTCGAGGCGCAGTGGGACACCCTTGAGCTCCCACTCGTTGAACTTCCAGCCGGGGCGTTTGTCGCTCCAGTCGGCTTCGGCTCGAATGCCCTTGGCCGACAGTTGTTTGATCAGTACGGTCACCACGCCATCGACTCTGGCCTCGTCCTCTTCTGACTTGGTTGGGATCGGTACCAGGATGACCTGCGTTGGCGCGACGCGCGGCGGTAGCACGAGCCCGCTGTCGTCGCCATGCATCATCAGCATCCCGCCCAGGATGCGCGTGCTCATGCCCCATGACGTGGTCCAGACCAGCTTGCGCTCGCCGTCCTTGTCGAGGAAGTTGATGTCGAACGCATTGGCGAAGTTCTGGCCGAGGAAGTGGCTCGTACCGCTTTGCAGCGCCTTGCCGTCAGGCATGAGCGCCTCGATGCTGAACGTCGAGTCCGCGCCGGCGAAGCGTTCCGCGGCGCTCTTCTCGCCACGCACGACCGGCAGTGCCAGCTCCGTTTCGGCGAAGTCGGCGTACGTGTCGAGCATACGCATCGTTTCCTCGATCGCCTCGTCGCGCGTGCGGTGCGCGGTGTGGCCTTCCTGCCACAGAAACTCGGTGGTGCGCAGGAAGAAGACCGTGCGCTTCTCCCAGCGCACGATGTTGCACCACTGGTTGAGCAGCATTGGCAGATCACGCCAGGATTGGATCCACTTGGAATAGAAGTGGCCGAATAACGTCTCGCTCGTCGGACGCAGCGCAAGGCGTTCCTGGAGCTCTTCACCGCCCGCGTGGGTCACCCACGCGACTTCGGGCGCGAAGCCCGCGACGTGTTTCGCTTCGCGCTTGAGAAAGCTCTCGGGCACAAACAGCGGGAAATACGCGTTCTTGTGGCCCGATTCCTTGAAGCGGCGATCCAGCGCGCCCTGCATCAGCTCCCACAGGCTGAAGCCATAGGGTCGGATGACCATCGTGCCGCCGACGGCCTCGAAGTAGTCGGCGATCTCGGCACGCCGGATAGCCGTGATGTACCAGCGATTGAACGCCTCGCCGTCGGAGGTGTCCTTGGGCGGCAGTTGGCCGCTGAGCTCCTGCTGATCTTGCTGCGTCGTCGCCATCGTGTGTGCGCAGCATTATCGCAAAGAGGGCCGTTTAGACTTCGTGTTAGCGATGCCGCCGTGCTGGATCGAGGTCGACCTCGACGCAATCGCGTCGAACGTGCGCGGCTTGCAGGCGACCGCCGAGCCGACGGCAGGCGTCACCGCCGTGGTCAAGGCGCAGGCCTACGGCATGGGCGCCAGTGCGGTCGCGCGTGCGGCGCTCGAGGCCGGCGCGCGGGGCGTCGCCGTCGCGCGGGTCAGCGAGGCGCGCCGCCTGCGCTCTGCTGGCATTGACGCGCCGATTCTGCTGATGGGTGGCATCGATGGCGAGGAGGTCGAGCAGATCGTGGCGCTCGGGCTGACCCCGTCCTTGAGCACGTGGTCCAGTGCCGAACGCCTGGCGTCCGCCGCGAGCGAGGCGGGCAAGACGCTGCAGGTGCAGGTCAAGGTGGACACGGGCATGACCCGCTATGGCGCGCCACCTGACGAAGCCATCGCTATCGTGCGCGGCCTGCGCAATCTACGCAGCCTGCACCTCGAAGGCTTCTACACGCACTTCGCAGCGGCCGACGATCCCGATCCATTCTTCGCGCACCAGCAATTGGCGCGCTACCTCGCGATTTGCCAGCAGCTCGAGTCGGAAGGCTACGCACTGGGTATGAAGCATGCCGCGAATTCTGCCGGCGCTGTGCGCATTCCAAAGTCCGGGCTGGACACAATTCGCGCGGGCATCGCGCTCGCTGGGGCGTATGCCACGGGCTGGGTGCCGCGGCTCGGCACGCTCAAATCCGCGGTCGCCTTGAAGGCGCACGTAGTTCGGCTACATACACCGGCCATCGGCACGTCGATCGGCTACGGTCGGACGTACAAGGTGTACCGACCCATGCGCGTGGCCTTGGTTTCGTGCGGATATGCCGATGGTTTGCCGCGGGCCTGCAGCAATCGCGGTCGCGTGCTGATCCGTGGCGAGCGCGCAGCGCTCGTCGGCACGGTCTCGATGGACATGGCCATGGCCGACGTGTCGCATGTGCCCGATGTTGAAGCGGGTGACGAGGTGGTCATTCTCGGCCGCCAGGGCACGGACGAGATCACCCTCGACGAGTTCGCGGAATCCGCCGGCATCATCCCGCACGAGCTGCTGGTGCGCCTGGGCACACGCGCGCCGCGTGTCTATCTGCGCAATGGTGAACCCGTCGCAACCGCCGATCTCGAAGAGGAAGCCGTCGTTTCGTGATCCGTATCCCAGACATCATCGAAAAGAAGCGCGACGGCGGCACACACACCCGAGCCGAGCTCGAGGCGCTGGTGATGGGCTACGTACAGGGTGCGGTGCCTGATTACCAGGTTGCCGCCTGGCTCATGGCGGTGTGCATCAGGGGCATGGCGCCCGAGGAGGTCGTGATGCTCACCGAAGTCATGGCCGCCAGCGGCGAGCAGCTCGATCTGAGCTCGATCGGGCGCCCCGTGGCCGACAAGCACTCCACCGGCGGAGTTGGCGACAAGACCTCGTTGGTGGTGATGCCACTGGTCGCGGCGTGCGGCGTCCCCGTGGGCAAGATGAGCGGTCGAGGTCTTGGCTTCACGGGCGGCACGATCGACAAGTTGGAAGCGTTCCCAGGACTGCGCGTCGATCTGCCCGCGGCCGAGTTCGTACGCCAGCTACGCGAGATCGGCATCGTCATCACCGGCCAATCAGCTGACCTGGCGCCGGCCGACGGCCGCCTGTACGCGCTGCGCGATGTGACGGGCACCGTCCCGAGCTTGCCGCTGATCGCCAGCAGCATCATGTCCAAGAAGCTCGCCGCGGGCGCCAACGTCATCGTGCTCGACGTCAAGACTGGCTCGGGTGCGTTCATGCGCGACCGTGCGAGTGCCCTGGCCCTGGCGCGGGCGATGGTCGACATTGGTACGGCGGCCGGACGCAGGATGGCCGCGGTCGTCAGCGACATGTCGCAGCCGCTGGGGAACATGGTTGGTAACGCGCTTGAGGTGCGCGAGGCGCTCGACACGCTGGCCGGCAACGGCCCGCCTGAGTTCAGCGCCTTTGCCGTCGAGCTGGCGACTTCGATCGTGTCTCTGGCATCCGGCGCCGATGGGCGTTCTGATGTTGAACGCGCCGTGCGATCTGGCGCTGGCCTGGCGAAGCTCCGGACTATGGTCGTAGCCCAGGCCGGCGATCCGGCCGCGTTCGACGACCGCGCCCGGCTGCCAACCGCGAGGCTACGCCATGACGTCGTAGCCCAGATGGACGGGTATCTGTCCGAACTCGATGCGCTGACGGTCGCACGCGCGAGCATCGTGCTCGGCGCAGGCCGTGAGAAGAAGGGCGATCCGATCGATCTCGCCGTGGGCGTCGAGCTGCTGGCGAAAATCGGCGATCCCGTCAGCCGCGGTCAGCCGCTGGCCGTCCTGCATGTCAACGAGGCTACGCACACTGATCAGGCCACACGCCTGATGCACGAGGCCATCGTCGTGAGCGAGACCCCGGTGGCACGGCCGCCGCTGATCCTGGAGCGTTTGGGCGTCTAGACCAGCCGCGGCTGCTGATCTTCGGCGGGCTCAGGTGACAGCCACGCCGACACTTCGGCACCCGTTCGCCGCGCTGGCCCTTGCTTGATCGTGGCCGGCGGCAGCGAGCGGAAGAAACGCTCGCCGTAGAAGCGCGTCACCAGCCGTCGGTCGAGCACCACGACGCAGCCTCGGTCGGAACTAGAGCGAATCAGGCGCCCGAACCCCTGCTTCAAGCGCAGCACCGCCTGGGGCACGGCGTACTCCATGAACGGTTGCTCGAACTGTTCGGAGCGCGCCGCATAAATCGGATCGGTCGGGACTGCGAACGGCAGCCGAGCGACGACGACGCAGCTCAGCGCGTCGCCGACCACGTCGATGCCCTCCCAGAAAGCGTTGGTCCCGAACAGCGCCACCTGCGAGCCGCGCCTGAACGCCTCCAGCAAGCGCGTGCGCGAGCTCTCGTCGATGCCCTGGCCGAGCACCGTGATGTGCACGGCGGCGAGCTGTTCGCGCAGCGCCTGATACGTCGCGCGCAGGTGCGCCCGGCTCGTGAACAGCACCAGCGTCCGCCCGCGCAAGCGGGTGACGACGTCGAGGATGGTGCGCTCGACGAGCGTTTGATAGCCGGTCTGGGTCGGATCGGGCAGGTCGTTGGGTACGTAGAGCAGCGCGGCGCGTTCGTAGTCGAACGGCGAGCCGAGGGCAGCCGAGGCGGCATCCTGCAGACCCAGCCGCTGTTTGACGTAATCGAAGGAACCACCGATGGCCAGCGTGGCCGAGACGAGAATGGTCGCCTCCGGCGTCGAGAACAATCGTTCGCGCAGCAGCGTGGCGACCTCGAGCGGAGCCGCGTTCAGCGTCGCCGCGCGCACCCGGCCGAGCGTGCCGATCCAATACAGAGCAGTCGGTGCCGGCATCTGTAGCGCCGTCGAGAGCCGCCGTTTGACGTCGCGCCAGTAGTCCAGTTGCGCCGCCAGCTCGGTGCTCAGATCGCGCGCCGCTTCGGGCGCGGACGGCAGCGCCTCGAGGTGGCTGACCACCTCCGCAATCGAGCCCTCCACTATTTCCAACTGCTCGCGCCCGGCCGCCCAGGTCGCTTCGATCTCTTGCCACGCTGACCCGGCGCGCGTGGCCGCCGTGATGCGCATGGTCGATTCGTCAGCACGTGTGCCCAGCTCGGGATCGTCGAGCAGATGCGCCAGCGTCTCGAACAGTAAACGAAGATGCGCCATCAGCTCGAGCAGCGCCCGCTCGCCTTGCTGCAGCACGGGGATAAGCTCGGGCGGCACGCGCAAGCCATTGGCGGTGCCGATCAGCCCGAGCGCTTCGGGCACGATGCCCGTCGCGCCGTGGCCGACGGCGGGATTCCACAGTCGCTCGAGTCGATTGAGCAGCTCACGTTCGCTTAGCCGCCAGCCCAGCTGCGCCGTCGCCTCATCCTCGAGGTGATGCGCCTCGTCGATGATCAGCACCTGGTAGTCGGGCAGCACGCGCGAGCGTTGGACCAGGTCGGTCAGCAACAACGCGTGATTGGTGATGACGACGTGGCTGTCTTCGGCCGCGCGCCGTGCACGAGCCAGAAAACACACCCCGATGCGGTGATACGAACAGCGCGTCGGCGTACACGCCTCGGTCACCGCGCTCAGCCGCGACCACGCTTCTTCTTCGCCCGACGTCAGCCGCAATTCGGCCCGATCGCCAGTGCGTGTACGCGGAAGCCAGAACAACGTCTTGATCAGCAGCGAGCAATCGTCCGGCGACAGATCGCCCGCGTGGAGCAGCGTTTGCCAGCGCCGCAAGCACAAGTAGTTGCCGCGGCCCTTCAGTACGCTCGCTTTGAGCGTCAGCTCCTTCAGCGCCACCTGCACGAGCGGCAGATCCTGCTTGAAAAGCTGGTCCTGAAGTGTTGTCGTCGCCGTGGTCACCACGACCCGCCGATTCGACTGCGCCGCGTGCAAGGCCGCGGGTAGCAAATAGGCCAGTGACTTGCCGACGCCGGTGCCTGCCTCGACCAGCAGCTCACCGCCGCTGTTGAGCGTCTGGCCAACCATTTGCGCCATGCGCACCTGCTCGGTCCGCGGCTCGTAGCCCGGTAGCGCGCGCGCCAGCGCACCCTGGGTAGCAAAGCGCCGCGCCAGCTGGTCGAGATCAAGTGGCTGCGCCTCTGGATCGGGTTCGCTTGGCTGCCGCTTGCGCGAGCTCGCGCCGCGCGCGATCCACGCCCCGATCGGTGTCGCCTCGGCCAGCGCCGTCGCCTCGAGCGTCGATCGCGCGCGGCCATCGGCGACGATCCGGAACAGGCTGTGCAGCGGCCAGTGCAAACCTTGTGCGAGTCGGTTCACGTGCAGCAGCGTCTGGTTGTCGACGGCTTCCAGATGCTCCAGCAGCGCGCGAAACACCTGCAGCGTCAGGTGCGCGCGCGCGCTCAGCCCGTCGTCGTCGGGCGGCTCCAGGCCGAGAAACGCCCCGACGTGATCGAGGCTCGCGTTCGGGCAATCGGGCAGCAGCAAACCGGCCAGCTCGAGCACGTCCCACACCACCGACGGCGAGTGCACCCCCGCCCGCTGGCATACTCCGGCCGCTCGACTCGGCGCGTCGGTGATCAGCGGCCCGCTCAGCAACAGCTCGCGCAGCCTGTCCGGATGCGTTGCTGCGTCTAGCTGCTCGCCGACCCGTTCGCCCTCGAAGCCCAGCGCAGCGAACCGCCCGCCCGCCCGACCGCACGCCAGCACCACTCCAGCCAGGCGAGTGCTTCTGTCAGACCACGCGGACACCGTCGTAGCCATCGGTTTCTGGCGTCCGAGTCTACCAAGACGCGACGCCTGGCGCGAACATTTGTTCTAAGTTTGTGATGTCGGCGCGTCAGATCTTCATTCGCTTGCGCAACTGGGCCGAGACCGCGGCCAGCGCGTAGGAGCGCACAATCGGGTTTTCCAGGAGTTTGAAGCCCAGGCCCGCGAGCTCGGCCATGTCGCCCATCCGATGCACACGTTTGACCACCCGATTCTTGACCGGCTTTGGTCGACCGAACCCCGCGGCGAGCATGCCGCCAATCATGGCGCCCACCACGCCCGCCAGGATGGCCGCGGCCACCGCCGGCCGTTCACGAATCTCCTCGATCAGCGTGACGACGAGCTCCTCGATCTGATCGATCACGAGCTCGAGGGTGCTCTGATCGACCCCCGCCTTGCCGTACGAAGCCTGCATCGGTCTGGTCCTCTAATTCAGCTGAGCTACGCCAAGTGTATGGAGCACTATTGCATGCTCAGTGCCCGACCACCTTGAGCCGGACGTTGCCCAATGAGACGACGTCGCCCGGCTCGAGCGCCGCCTCGCCTCGCACCAGCGCCTGATTGACCAGCGTGCCATTGGTGCTGCCCAGGTCGGCGATGATCCACTCGCCTTCGAGTAAGGCGAAGCGCGCATGCTCTGCCGACACCGCCGGATCGGCCAGCACCAGACTCGCCCGCTCGGCCCGCCCAAGCGTCGCGCCGTCGGAAACTTCGATGACCTGCCCGGGTGGCAAATCCGAGCCGCCTGGTTCGAGCACCAGCAAGCGCAGGCCAGTGTCGGTCTTGGGCCTCGAGACCGACACCGGCGCAGAACGCAGCGCTTGCCACGCCGAGCGCACCACGATCCACAGGAAGAGGTACAGCACCAGCACCAGCGCGAGCCGCAACGCGAGGATGGCGAGATCGATCAGGTCCATCGCATCACCCGTTGCTCATGATCCTGAGCAGAGTGCTCAATATATTGAGCGCTCAATATCCTAAGCAGAGCCATCGGTGACGTACAGGTCGTGATCGCCCAACCGCACCACCACACCCACCCGCAACGGCCGCGGCTGCGACGGAAACACGCGCTCGCCGTCAACGAACGTGCCGTTGGTGCTGTCCAGGTCGTAGACCAGCCAGTCCGACTCGACCCAGCGCGCCTGCGCGTGATAGCGCGAGACGCGTTGATTGTCGATGGCCACGTCGTTGTCGACGGCGCGGCCGATGCGCACCAGACCGACACTCGTGTCCAGTGGGTAGCGCAGCCCGAGCCGATCGGTCAGCCACGCGGTGCGTTCGTGCACCGCCTTCGAGGGCGGCGCAGACGCGGCCGCGGCGAGCTCGGCCAGACGCAGACGGCGCGTACCTTCCAATGCGTCCTCGAGCTCCGCCTGGTGGGCCGGCGCAACGTCGACGAAGCGTGCGTCCACCCGCACGCTGCCGGCGCGCACAGCGGCGTCCTCGGTCAGCTCGATACGCGGCTCGCCGACAGGGCGCAGGCCACGTTCGTCGGCGTACTCAGTCAAGTAGGTGCTCAGCTCGCGCGAGAGCGTCGCGCTGTACTCGGCGAAGCGCGCCAGATCTTGCGGCGCCAGGCGTACGCGATAGGCGTTTGGCACCTCGGCGCCCGACAGGCCAATCACCTGCGC
>DASXRR010000245.1:0-38365 GCA_036506475.1 Chloroflexota bacterium | reverse complement strand
ATCGGCATGGCCAGTGACGCGAGCGGTCGCGTCGCCTTCGCCGAGATCTTCCGCGGCGAGTAGCTACGTTTGTCATCCTGAGGGGAGCTTGCGACCCGAAGGATCCGCTTGCTGGGACGCCTGGGCTCGCGGATCCTTCGCAGGCTCAGGATGACAACTTGGCTAGCGCGGATCCTTCGCAGGCTCAGGATGACACGGGGGCGTTAGGCCGCCGAGCTGGCGCCAGTCCCGGTTTCTTCGAGCGCCATCTTGTAGCCAAAGCCGCGTACGGCGACGATGGCTGGCGCGGGCACCGGACCCGAGTTCAGCTTGACGCGCAGGCGCCGAATATGGACGTCGATGGTGCGCCCGCTGCTGGCATCCTGATAGCCCCAGACCAGGGTCGCGAGCTCATCGCGCGACAGGATCTCGTCAGGGCGAGAAGCCAGGGCGGAGACGAGGCGGTACTCCGTCGGGGTGAGCTGGATGGGCTCGCCGCCCAGCGTGACCCGCCGGCGCGAGCGATCGATGATCAGCTCGCCGACTCGAATGTGATCCGGTGGCGCGGAGGCAGGCTCCACTGTCCGCGACTGTGAGGTGCGGCGTAAGACGGCCTCAACGCGTGCCTCGAGCTCATAGATGTCGAATGGCTTGGCGATGAAGTCGTCGGCGCCGAGCTTCAAACCCAGGATTGCATCGCGTTTCTGTGGCGTCGCACTGCAGATGATGATCGGGACGTCGGCGATGCCCTTGAGGCCGGAGCACAGGACCAGGCCGTCGACGTCCGGCAGCATCAGGTCCAGGATGACCAGATCGGGGCGCGTCTGTTCGAGCAGCGTCTTGGCGTCAGCGCCGGTCTCGGCCAGCCAGACACGATAGCTACTCGCTTCGAGCGCGTCGGTGAGGGTCTGAGCGACGGCCGGGTCGTCCTCGACTAGCATAATGGTGGTTGCGCCCGGGGCCCGGGGCTGTATGACCACAGCTACCTCGTTCTCGGCTCAATCTTACAAGTGTGTCTGGACGGTGACGTTTCGTGTGACAAACCGCGTCAACCTTGTGCGTTGTTTCCGCATGTTACGTGCCACGCGACTGCCATGACGGTCGCGCCCGCGGAAATTGACATCTCAGCTGTCGCCAACGATGCGCGCCGAGTACTGCTCGCCAATCGGCAGCGCGGCGTATCCGAATGGGATGGCCGGCGCTACGACTTCGTGTGCCCCTCGCTGCAAACCTATCCCTTTCAATGGCTCTGGGATTCGGCGTTCCACGCGATCGCCCTCTTGTGCGTCGATCCGGAATTGGCCAAGCAAGAACTGCGCTGTTTGCTGCAAGGTGCGCAACCGGATGGCTTTATCCCGCACATGCTGCTGTGGGAGAAGGCGTTCCACACGGCCGCGCTGAACGAGTATTCGATCGTCCTCGCCCATCCGTACTACACGGCGACGGTTCAGCCGCCCGTGCTCGCGCGCGCCGTGTGGCGCGTCTATCAGGCGACCAAAGATCGCGATTTCCTACTCGAAGTCTTGCCGGCCGTCATGCGCTTCTTCCGCTGGCTCAAGGCCTATCGCGACCCCGACGACGATCACCTGATCGCGCTCATTCAGCCTGACGAATCGGGTCTCGACGCGAGTCCGAAGTACGACGTGCTCATGCAGCTAGGCGAGCTAGCGCCCGAACGCGTCTTGCCTCAGCTTGTGACCAACATGAAGCGACTCTTCAGCGCATACGAGCCGCATCGGGAAGATCCCGCTCGGCTGCTGGCGCTGGACGTCTTCAACTGGGAAGACGTGATGTTCAACACCATCTACGCCGACGGGCTGCGGCTGATCGGCGGCCTGTGCCGCGAGGCGGGCTATCCAGTGACCGAAGCCGCCGAGTTCGAGCGCCGCGCTCGGCACGTCCTGTCAGCGCTCGAAGAGAAGTGCTGGGATGAGCGCACCGGCGTCTTCTGGGACCTGTATGGCTACGAGGAACAGCGCGCACACACGCTGACGTTTACCAGCCTGTTTCCGTTGGTGCTCGAGTCGCTGGATCGGCACATGGTGTGGCGGCTGGTCGAGGAGCATCTGCTCAACGAGCGCGAGTTCTGGCTGCCTTACCCGGTGCCCAGCGTCGCGGCGACCGAGCCGAGCTTCGATCCCGAGCACAAGACGGCCGTGACCTGGCGTGGTGGGTCGTGGGTCAACTCGAACTACTACCTGTATTGGGGTCTGCGTGCGCACGGCTATCGGGATATTGCTTCTGAGCTGGCGAAGCGGACCGTGCAGATGGTCGGCATCGGCGGCGTGCGCGAGTTCTTCAACCCGTATACGGGCGCGGGCCAGGGCGCCGTTGATTTCGGCTGGACTGCCTTGGTTTTAGATCTGATTCACGCCGAAGGGTGGGGCTGCGGGTGTGCGCGCGAGGAGAAGAGCGCGCACCTGGAACCGTTTACCCGCTAATACTACGCCGCCTTCGTCTCGGATGTCGGGACGGCGCGCAGCTTGCGTGGCTGCTTGGCGTTGTCGGCGTTGGCCAGGAAGCGGCTCTGGACCAGGCGGAACACGGCCGTGCCGGCTGAACCTGCGATGAGCGCGTCGACGAGCAGCGCGGTCGCTGTCAGCGGCGCGTAGACCGACAGCATGGCGAGCGCGGCCGCGGCGCCGACCAGCATGCGCGAGATGACGCCGAGGTCGACCATGTCGCGCGCGTCGGCGAGGCGGGTGTGCTTGTGATGGGACTGCCGCACGCGATGCGGCAGCTCGATATTGCCGTGCAGGCTGAGCAGCTCGGCGATCAAGCCGCCAATGCCGCCAAACAGCGCGGCCATGCCCAGGGCGAACCACAGGTTGAGGTCGACCAGGCCCTGGGCCAGCGCGAAGCTATCGAGGTCGGTGCTAACGCCGAGGGCATGCAGGCCCGCCGCGGTGGCGGGCGCCGCACCCAGGACAGCCGCGGTCTGCAGGCCGGGTTCGCGGCCAATTCGTGCGATCGTGCTCAACGCGGAGGTGGTCAGGCCGATCATGCTCGTTGCTCCCAGATGTCCTGTAACTGCAGCCTAAGCCGGCCTGCGCCGTGCGGTATGTGAGGGATTTCACAGCTGGCAAGTGAAGTGCGCCACGGCGGTACGGTTTGCGCTTCCTCGCGCTGCGCGCGCCTTCCGGCCCGGAGGGTTCCGCTTCACCGGTAGGTGATGGCTGGACGGTGCCGGGTCGCGGCCAGGTGCTGTCCGGACGGTGCCGGGCCACGGGGTGGCTGGTGGGCCGGACGGTGCCGTGTCGCGGCGCGGTGGTGGGCGGAGGGTGCCGCCGCGCGCGGGGCAGCGCAGAGCGCACCGCACGGTGCCTACTTGCCTACGGGGGCGTCGACCGAGAACAGCAAGAACTGATTGGTCTGCGTGTCGCTGAAGTTGTCGTCGCTGATCACCAGCAGCGCGATGCGGCCGTCCGCGAGCCGTGGGCCCTGGGCGATGCCCTCGAGGTTGTCGGCGGCGATGCCCAGGGCAGCCATGTTCACCAGCAGCGTCTTCGACACCGTGGTGCCGGCGAATGGCACTGGCAAGATGGCCATGGCCGATACGTCGGTCGCACCCGCGGTGCGCACGCCATAAATGTTGACGTCGTTACCCACGCCGGTGACGAAGCTGCGTTCCATTGCCAGGAAGTCGTACTGCGGCAACAGGTGACGAACGAACATCAGCGCCGAGACGCCGTTATCGGCGAACTGGTCGGGCGGGATCGGCGTGGCGAAGATCGGGTCGGTCCGATACACCGTTTGCCGGCCGGGCACCGGGCTGCCGCTGCTCAAGCTATAACGCAGCAGCCGATCGTTCGTACCCGACGCGGGCGTAGCGATCGGGCCGTCCTGCGCGAGCGCCTCCTCGTTCATGACATACAGCGCGCTTTCGTCGGGCGCGAAGGTCACACCCTCGAAGCCGAGATTGCTGCGCACGCCGCGCGTCTGTACGTTCCGCCCCTGCGCGTCGGGCATCGAGGTCGGTTGGAACACATCGGGGATCGGCCACTCCTCGAGCAACGTGCCGTCCAGGGCAAAGCGGCGCAGCCACGGCCGGTTCTGTCGGTCGCGCTCGGACGAGATCAGCAGGCTGTCGTCCGGCAGCAGCAGAATCTCCTCGGTGTCTGTGTCGTTCTGGTCGTATGGCTGAATGCCGGGCGTAGCCGCGTCACTGTCGAGAATGGTGGTACCCACGAATTGGACGTCGCGGATGCCGTCGGTGCCGAGCGCGATGCGCAGGGTATAGAAGCGCGGCGGTCCGAAGTCGCCACGATCGTCGCAGATCACGTAGTAGACGCCGCGTCGCGCGTCGTAGGCCAGGCCGGACAGGCCGCCGACGGTCGTGCCGTCGATCTCGACGCTCTTGTCCGCAATGTCGAGCTCGCCGAGGAAGCGCAGCGGCTGCTCCTGGGCCGCGCTCGGCCAGGGCACGAGCAACAGAACGCCAAGGAGCGGGGCGCACCAGGCAGCGCGCGATGACAGCCTCATTGGATGCTCTCCAGGTCAGGTCGAATCTGGCAGCATTGTGCCAATCCTCACCAGTGCCTGGAGCACGAGCCCATGAACGCTAACGCTGGCGCACGCGAGGCGGTAATCGCGGGCTACGTTCGAACGCCGATTGGCCGCTACGGGGGCGTCCTGGCCGGCGTGCGCCCGGACACACTGCTGGCGCACGCGATCCGTGTGCTGCTGGAGCGCACCCGAGTCGACCCGTCAGAGGTGGACGACGTGATCGCCGGGTGTGCCAATCAAGCAGGCGAGGACAATCGCAATGTCGCGCGCATGGCGGCGCTGCTAGCTGATGTGCCGGTCGAAGTGCCCGGGCAAACTGTGAATCGCTTGTGCGGTTCAGGACTGCAGGCGGTCAATGCCGCGGCGCAGGCGATCTGGAGTGGCCAGGGCGACGTCTTCATCGCCGGTGGCGTCGAGAGCATGACGCGTGCGCCACTGGTGATGCTCAAACCGGACACGGCCTACCCGCGCGGCGTACCCGAGATGGCTGATTCGACGCTCGGCTGGCGCTTTACGCATCCGCGGATGAACGAGCGCGGCTACACGGACACGCTCGGCCAGACCGCCGAGAACGTCGCCGAACGGCGCGGCGTATCGCGTGCCGACCAGGATGAGCTGGCGCTGCGCAGCCAACAGAAAACTGCCCGCGCCCTGGACAGCGGCCGGCTGGCGGCTGAGGTCACCGCCGTGTCGGTGCCGCAGTCGCGCGGCGAGCCGGTCAGTGTTGAGCGCGATGAACATCCACGGCCAGGCACGACACTGGACCAGCTGGCCAAGCTGCGGCCGGCGTTCGCCAAGGACGGGACGGTGACGGCCGGTAACTCGTCGGGCATCAACGATGGTGCGGCGGCCCTGTTGGTCATCTCCGCGGAGCGGGCAAGATCGTTCGGGCTCGAGCCATTGGCGCGGGTCGTGGCGACGGCGGTCGCGGGTGTGCGGCCCGACGAGATGGGGCTGGGACCGATCCCAGCCTCACGCAAGGCGCTGTCTCGGGCTGGTCTCGACATCTCAGCGATGCAGGTTGTCGAGCTCAATGAGGCCTTCGCCAGTCAGGTCATCGCGTCTTTGGATGACCTGGGGGTCGACTGGCACGACGACGCGCGCGTCAACCCGAACGGTGGCGCAATCGCGCTGGGCCATCCGCTCGGTGCTTCGGGCGCCAGGCTGTGCGGCACCTCTGCGCTGGAGCTGCACCAGCGTCAGGCGCAATACGCGCTGGTCACCATGTGCATTGGCGTCGGTCAGGGCATCGCCACGATCCTCGAAGGAATGTGACACGCATCACGTTGACCATGTGACGAGCCTCACGGAGCGATGCGCCGTTCAACTCTAGGCTGCCTCTCAGCTCGAGCCGCAAAACCCGCAAGAGAGAGGCTTCATCCACATGCGTATGCAAAGTTTGCTGCGCGGCGCATCCGTCGTCGCGGCATTGGGCTTGCTCATCGGCGCCGCTGTGCCCTCGGCATCGGCCGCGCCCGCGCCGGCAGATCTCTTCGTCGTTATCCTGCCACCCGCTCCGCTGTCGGCGGCTGGCACGATCGAATACATCGTCAACGTCCGCAACATCGGCGGCTCCGACGCCCACAACGTCGTCGTCGACGATGACCTGCCGCTCGATGCGATGTGGCAGACCGTCACCAGCAGCCAGGGCGCGTGCGCCTTCGGGCCGTTCTCGCCGACGGTTGACGTGCACTGCAACCTCGGCACCATCGGCGCGGGCAACACGGCCACAATCAACATCGTGGTCCACCCGTTCAAGGTCAGCCAGATCGATCGCGCCAGCGCCTCCACGACCGACCCCGAGGCGTCGTACGCCAATAACAGCGACACGGACACACTGGCGCTGCCGGCCGTGTCGGTGGCCAACCTCGAGGTCACGTTGTCCGACCGCCCCGATCCGCTCTCGGTCGGCGATGTGCTGACGTACACCGCGGACATCCACAACATCGGCGATGACGCGGCCACCGACGTCTACATTCAGGACTATCTGCCGCCGGGTGTGCGCTTTCTGGATGCTTTCACCAGCGCCGGTCGCAGCTGTGCCCATTTCCCCACGCCGCTTGGCGAAGCGGTCTTCTGCAAGCTGTACACAATCAACAACGCGGGCAACGCGTGGGTGCAGATCATTGTCCAGCCGCTGAACCCCGGTGTGCTCTACAACAGCCTGTCCGTCGCGGAGAGCCGCGTCGATCCCAACCAGGTTCAGGACAACAGCGCCACGGTCCGCACCTGGGTCAACCCGTAGCACCGCGTCGTCCGGCCTGGGCCGATGGCTGTGCGTGGTCGAACGCCGCGCATGCCCATCGACCCGGCCGCGACAGCGCGGATCGGCTCAACTCCGCGCATGCTGCGTGCGGCTACGCCGAGCGCGAACTGGCGGAGCACTACGCGCGGTTTTCTACGACGTCTGAGTTATGAGCGGCCGTCAAGCGACCTGATGCGCCGTGTCTCGTTCGCGTTTGCGGCGCCGCTGCTCGACCAGCCACTTGGGCGGTCGACCGCGGCGCGGTCCGTCATCTTCCCACTCCAGCGGCTCATAGCGCCGGTCGACGATCTCGACGGAACCCACATACACCGAACCGCCACAGCGCGGACAACGCAGGCGCGCGGTGTCCCACACGCCGATTGAGCCCCGCCTCCCCCCACGCATGATCGCCACCCGCGCTGGCGTGCTCCCCTGCTCCTGCTCGATTGAGCCGGCACTCGCGCCACACATGTAGCACGTGAGATCGGCAAGCACAAACGTGCGGACGGTCGGTTGTTGCATGGGCACCTCCGGCGGGGCTCTTTCCAAGTGTGGAGGCCGACCCATTAAGTGCTTTGTAGGGGAATGTAAAAGCCTTGTTATCTAGACGACGTTGTACTCGCGCTGAGCGGCCAACTCAGACGCGAAGCGGTTCGGATCGAGACTGGCAATGTCGATGGTGTGCGCGCGACCATCGAGCATCACTTCGGCCAGCAGCTTGCCCGCGATGGGACCGTGCATGAAGCCATGGCCTGAAAAGCCAGCCACGATGTACGCGTTGTCGAACGGGGCGAGCCGGCGACGCGCACGGACGCGGGCATTGGCGCTTTCTACTGCAGCGGCGAATAGCTGCTGGGGCGCCAGAACTGATTGCGCACGCGGGCCACGATCGGACCGTCGGCCTCGGTCGTGGCCCGGTCGCGTAGCCAGGCTTCGTCGGTCTGGAACGCGTCCCACGCGCGCTGGCGATGCGCGAGGTCGTCGAAGCGCAGGATGTAGTGCAGCTCGTTGCTAGTGCCGGCAATCGCTTCCCAGAAGCCGACCACGCCGATGCCGTGCCTCTTGAAGTGGCCGAGCGTCATCGTCTCGAAGCGCTTGTTCATCGCGGGCATCCGACCGGGGACGACCTCGTACACGCGGTACTCGAACAGGGCCATACGCCGCCTGGCTCCTCCTGGGCTAAGAATCGAAGACGTATTGTCGCAGCACGGCCGCCGCGACGTTGCGTCCCGTCAGGACGATGACCGTGGGACCGTCTGGGGCGAGCTCGAGGTCCTGGTTCTGAATTGCCGCCACGCCAACGGCCGCCGAGCCCTCGGCCAGCACATGCTCGTGCTCGAGCAGGAAGCGCATCGCTCGGGCAATGTCGACTTCGCTCACCAGCGCGATGTCTTTGACGTGCTGCTGGATGAGCTCGAACGTCATGCTGCCCTGCTCCACGTTGCCTGACAGACCGTCGGCCAGCGAGTCCTGGATGTCGACCTGAGTCAGGTGGCCGCTTCTGTGCGCGGCGTGCAGGGCGGGCGAGGCTTCTGACTGGACGCCGTAAATCGTCATGGTCGGGTCGATGCCGTGCGCCGCGAGGGCAACGCCGCTGATGAGCCCGCCGCCGCCCGCCGGCAGCACGAGTGTCGTCGCATCGGGCAGCTCGTCCAGAATTTCGAGCGCGATCGTCCCGCCGCCGGCGATCACCGCTGCGTCGTTGTACGCCGAGATGAACGCCTTGCCCGTTTCTGTGGCCAGTTGGCGGGCCGCGCTTTCGGCAGCGTCGTAGTTGGCACCGCGCAGCAGCAGCTCGGTGCCCGCGAACGTGCGCAACATGGCGATTTTGGCCTGCGAAGCCGTCTCGGGCAGCACGACCGTCGCGTCCACGCCGAGCAGCGCGGCGGCCTGAGCCACGCCGAGCCCGTGGTTTCCCGCTGACGCGGTCACTACGCCGCGCTGCCGTCGATCGCTGGGGAGCGTCTGCAAGGCGTTGAGCGCGCCGCGCAGCTTGAACGAGCCCGTGCGCTGGAAGCACTCCAGCTTCAACCACACCTCGCCATAGCCCAAGTCCGAGAGCGTTGCCGAGCGTTCCAGTGGTGTCCGCACAACGTAGGGTCGGATCCGCTCGGCGGCGGCTTGCACGTCATCCAGGCTGACCATCGCGGCCATCGTAGCCGCCTCCAGTTGACGCACAGAATATCCTGCACGTACAGTAGAACTTGTACGTTGGCTGGAGGGTTCGCCGTGCTGTATTCCTCGACGCCGCATGAGCCGAGCGGTGAAGGCGATGGCCAAGACGCCCAGGTTTGCTTCGGTCCGGCGCTGCCGCCGGCCGCAGGTGGTGCCGCACAGACACCTGGCCCCCTGCTCATGCTGGGCAGACACCTGCGCGTGGTTCAGAGCGGCTTCGGCTCGGTCGACGACTGGCGCAAGTCACTCGAACTGTTCGCGTGCCGCGTCTTCGGCCTGCATCCGGTGCCGCGGCGGCCGGCATTCGAGCCGCAACTCGACCGGCTGACTCTGATACGCAACGTGGCGCACCAGCCGTTCGCGGATGGGCTCACACCAAGACAACGCTTCGCGCTTCGCGGTGAAACCGGTGTGCCGCCACTTGCCTCGCCGCAGCTCTCAGCGCCGCCATCTCCGCGCTTCGTGCAGGCGTGAGCCAGTCCGTCCTCGAGCTGACCTCGCTCGACCAGGTCGCGGCGCTAGTCCACCCGGTCCGTCGGCGCATCCTGGCCGAGCTGGTCGAGCCGTCATCGCCGGCCGAAGTTGCACGTAGAGTCGGCATGGCCGCCCAGTTAGCCAACTACCACGTGCGCACGCTGGAAGGTGTCGGCCTGGCCGAACGGGTCGAGTCGCGCCAGCGGCGCAACCTGATCGAGCATCGCTTTCGCGCCGTGGCGCGCAGCTTCACGCTGTCCAGTGCGCTGCCGCTTAGCGACGAGCAGCGCGCGCTGCTGCAGCAGGACGTGGCCGTCCAGGAGCTCATCCAGACTGGCGATGCCATTCGCAATGACGCCCTGGCGCTGCTTCACCGCGAAGACATCGAGCGCCACCTCGCCACGCTCACGCTCGACGTCGCGCTGCGCGACGAGGCCGAGCGTGCCGCCTTCGTCCGCGCTGTGCTGGATGCTGTCCGCCACGCCGCCGCGCCGTACCGCGCAGCCGAGAGCGGTTCCGCCTACCGCCTGCATCTGGCCGTCTATCCCGCGGTCCCAGCGCACACGCCGCCTGATCAACCTGGCTGATCTACGGCGGCCGCTGGCGCCTGGACCCTCGCTACCGGGTGGAGCGAATTCCGAGTTGACCGCATCAGTCGGCGTTGATTCGGCCGGGCCTCCTGGAATCAAGCTCGGTCGCGACTTTGCCAAGCTGTGGGCGGGCCAGAGCGTGTCGCTCATCGGCTCGGAGGTCAGCTTGCTGGCCATGCCGTTGCTGGCGGTTCTGGTGCTCGGTGCGAGCCCTGGCGAGATGGGCGTTTTGCGCGCAGTCCAGTTCGCGCCTGAGCTGTTGGCGCTGCCTGTGGGCGTCCTCGTGGATCGCATCAAAAGAAGGCCGTTGCTGATCGGCGTCGACCTGCTGCGCGCGCTCTTGCTGGGCTCGATTCCGCTCGCGGCGTTGCTGGGCGTGCTGGCCATGGCCCAGCTGTACGTCGTCGCGGTGCTGATCGGCGCGCTCACGCTGGTCTTCGGCGTGGCGTACATGGCCTACTTGCCCGCTCTCGTGCCGAGCACCCGCTTGATCGAAGCCAACAGCCGGCTCGAGGTCAGTCGCTCGGGAGCGCACGCCGCTGGCCCGGGCGTGGCCGGCCTGATCGTGCAAACGCTGTCGGCCTCCGCGGCGATCCTGTTCGACGCGCTGTCATTCGCCGTCTCGGCGGTGTGCCTGTGGTGGATCCGCCAGGCCGAGCCCGATCCTATGCCCAGGACCGCTCGACAGCAGTGGTGGACAGAGATCAAGGAAGGACTGCGCGAAGTCGTCCAACAGCCGATTCTGCGCGCGATGACGCTATCGTCGATGGCCTGGAACTTCTTCAGCGGCGGACTGCTCGACGCGATCTACGTCCTGTATCTGTCGCGCGAGCTGCAGATGAGTGCTGGTCAGATCGCCATGGTGTTCACCACGAGCGGCGTGGCCGGCCTCGCGGGCGCGGTGATCTGGACGAGGATCGCTCGCCGCGCTGGTTTGGGCAGGTCGATCATCGCCGCCCAGGTGCTGGCCTGCGTCGGCACGTTGGCGGTGCCGTTCGTCAATGGGTCACCGGACCAGGTCACGCTGATGTTGATTGGCGTCATTCTGATCATCGGCTTCGCCATGCCGATGTCGTTCATCGGTCTGGGTTCGCTACGCCAGGCGTACAGTCCGCCGCATTTGATCGGCCGTATCTCGGCCAGCACGCGGTTTCTGCTCATTGGTGTCGTGCCCGCGGGCGCATTGCTGGGCGGCGCGCTGGGCGACGCAATCGGTCCGCGTAACGCGCTGCTGGTCGCCGGCATTGGCGTGCTACTCGCACCAGTGCCACTGGTCTTGTCGCCGGTGCGCTCGGTGCGCACCCTATGAGCGCGTGCTCAGTGACTATGGCGTGCTGCGCGGCCATCCTGCCGCGGCGCGGATCGAGACGGTCGACGACAACCCGCACTATCAGATCCGACTGGTAGCCGGCGGAATCCAGTACCGCGTCGCGGTCAACGTGCAGTCGACGGATCGCTCGTCGCTGCTGTACCTGGCCGACGAGGCCTTTGCGCACCCGATGCTCCCCAGGCTTGGCCAGCTTGCGCCCGGCTATAGTCCGATTCCCCGCATACCAGACGGACTCGCGCTGGATTACCTACGCACCAGGCTCGTCAGTCGCACAGCGATGCAACAGGTGCCCGCGCACGTCGCCGGACCCGACAACGATCTGAACGAGTACCTCGGCAAGTATGTCCAGCGCGCCATCGCCGAGCCCAGCGCCGAGCTCTTCGCCATCGGGGCGCCATGGGGTCCCGAGCCCAGAAAAGCTGACAAAGTCTTCGGCTTTCGCCCCGGCCGAGGCATCCACAACATCCACATGAACCAGGGCAACGACCCGGGCCACCGCTTCGAGGACGGTATCTGGCAGGACGGGGCGCTGTTCGTGCACTTCCCCACCCAGCCGCGCTGGGTCGCCATCTTCCTGGCCTTCCAGTCGCAGTCGTGGCGCACCGACCAGCACGGCCATCCTGCAACGCGCGCCGAAAACGTTCGACCCTAGCCGCCGGGTTGACCGAGCGCGCGGCCTGGCTGCGCCTGGTAGAGCTCGATCAGCTCCTGCAGTGTGGTCGCGTCTTCGGGTCGTTTGTCGGCGTCGCGGAAGCGGATGACGCGTGGGAAGCGCAGGGCATAGCCGGCACTGTGGTTCGGCGAGCTCGTGATCTCATCGGCCAGGACCTCGACCACGATTGCTGGCTCGAGCCACACGCTGGGCGTGATCGTCGATTGCACGCGCGCAGGGCGTTGTGCGGAGCGGTACGGCTCGGCTCGGGTGCCGACTTCGCGCCACTGCTCGTCGCTCAGGCCGGTGCCGATCTTCGTCACGGTCTTGAAGACATCGGCCTCCTTGTCGTAGACGCCGACCAGGAGCGCGCCCACGCCCAGGCCCACGCGCTTGCCGCGCCCACCGAAGTAGCCGAGCAACACGCAGTCGATGGTGTCGTCTAGGGCGCCGCGGGAATGTCGCTTGAGCTTGACCCAATTGAAATTCCTCGCTCCTGCTTGATACGGCGAGTCGACGCGCTTGACCACCAGGCCCTCAAGCCCGCGTTCGAGAGCATCCTCGAAAATCTCGTCCAGGCGCTCCGGATCCTCGACGACGACGCCGGTTTCAGGCTGCAGCACTTCTTTGCCGTGTACGACGCTAGTCAGCACCTCCATGCGTTCGAGCAACGGCCGGTCGAGCAGGGGTTGGCCGTCGCGGTACATCACGTCGAACACCATGGCCTTGAGCGGCAATTCGGTGGCGGCTGCGTCGATGCCCGTCTTGCGGCGCCGACGCGTTGTCTCCTGGAAGGGCAGGAATTCTTCCGAGGCGGGGTTAAATGCCAGCGCCTCAGAGTCGAGGATCGCCGTCTCAGCCTTGACCTGCTTCAAGACCCCGTCGACCAGCTCGGGGAACATGCCGGTCATGTCCTCGAGGCTGCGCGAGAACAGCCGCACCTGGTGACCTTCCGCTTCGCGTCGATCCAGATGCAGCTGCACGCGGATGCCATCGAACTTCAGCTGCGTGTGTGCCCGGCCGCCGAGCTTGTCCAACAGGCTCGGGATGTCCGGCAAGCGCTCGGCCAGCTGAGGCCGGATCGGACGGCCGACGGTCACTTGCAGCTTGCTGACGGCATCGACACCGTGCTGCCAGAGCGTTTGCCCGACGAGGCCCAGGTCGGAGGTGCGGTTATACGCATCCTCGAGAACGACCTGTTCAGCCTTCGTGCCACCAAGCCGAGCCTCGTTGAAGGCGGCCAGGATCGTCGCGTCGCCGACACCCAGGCGGCTCTTGCCAAGGGGGATCCGAACCAGGTGTTTCGCCGAGATTGGATCGAGCCCCGTCAGCAGCTCTCTCACCACCGCGAGCTTGCGTTCACCGCTACCCACGCCGGAGATATCCGCGAGGGACCTCAATTTGCTGAACACGTCGCGGACCGAAGGGACAACGCCCGGTGGCGAGCTCGAGGCCAGCTCGGCGACTACCAGGCCAAGGTCGCCAGCTAACGCGTCGCGCCGACGAATCTCGGTGGGGTCGACGCCGTACACATCGCTGACGGCTTTCTCCATGGATCGTTCGCCCAGTCCGAACTCGATGGGCTCGTACAGCGGTGCCACCCGACCCTGGAGCAGGTATGCCACCTGAGCGATCTCGCCGGCGTCCACGTGTCGCACGAGGTTGGCCAGGATCGCGGTGAGCTGCTTGCGGCTCGAAGTATGTTCGAGCTCCTCGAAGGCCGCTGCGACGTTGGCGAATGACAGGGTGTCCGACGCGGTCATCAGCGAGAGATGCTCTGCCGAGATTTTGGTGCGCGGCGACGGATGATGGCTGATAGCACGATCAGCACGATAACAAGCCGCACCACTCAAGGTGGGCAGGCAAACCGGTGCACTCGATTCAATGTAACGGCGGCGGCACCCCGCCGCCCTCGTCCCGTGGCCAGGAGTTCGGCCGAAAAAGGACTAGATTCGAAGCCTACAACGGCCGAACTCCGTTTGACTGATTGCCTAGAGGGGCGGCAACACACCCTATTCAAGACCTTTCGGCCGCCCCTCTAGGCAGCCGTCAATCGACGGGTGAACGGTCCAGCCGTGCTCGGGCCGCTGCTGGTTGACGTAGGTGGCGTGCTGCTCGGGCGTCAACGCGGCGAGCTGTGGCCCAGACAATCGACCCGGCGCGGGGAAATTGAACGGATCGGGCGGTGGTGGCGCTTCCTGGATGAACTGACACCAGCGGTCGCTCAGCTGGCGGACCCGATTGGTGACGTCAGGCGGTAACGGCTGTCGCGGATCGTGGCCGCCGGCCAGGTCAGGTGCCAGGCGCAAGCGCTGGATGGTCTTGACCGGGTGCAGCTCGGTGTGGCCAGCGTGCCCAGCGTCCCACGTCCAGCGCCCGCTAACCACGATGTGATCGCCAACGTGGATCTGTTTGGCGATCGGCCCGGTGACGAACAGATCGTCGTAGACCTGGGCCGCTTCCCAGGCGCTGGCGAATGCCGCCGCGAGCGCTGGCGCGAGGGCCAAGCCGATCACCGCGTTGACGAAATGCTCGATGAGCGCGCACACGGCCCGGCCGATGCCGAACGGCACCCAGTCCAGCAGCGCATGGCAGACCTCGCCCGGGCTCGGTAGCGGGCTGCCGGGCGGCTGGCCCTGCATGATGTCCAGGAGCGGCTTGAGCGCGGCACACACGAAGTAGATGCGCGAGCCCTCGCATTCCACGTGCAGGATCGGGATGCCGATGACGCTGCCATCTCGCGGATGCTCGTCCCACAGCTTGTGCAGGTTGTTCTGGTTCTCGTGATCGGAGACCAGCGTGGTGCCATTCCACGTGTGCAGCACGCCGTAGCCGTCGACCGGGCTCGTGCCGCCCGGCTCGCGTGGAGTCGGCAATGCGGTCGGCGACGGCTGCGGATCGGTCAGCAGATTGCCCAACGGGCTGTTGTTGACGATGTCGTCGCGGATCTTGTGTGGGTCGAAGGTCGCGGGCGTCGCCAGATTGGCGCGATAGTTGGTGAAGTCGCCAGGGCCGTAGGGCAGGACGAGCAGGTTGAAGGACAGGTCGTTGTCGATCGAGTCTGGGAATGTCTTCTGGTAGCCGACTTCCTCGACGCCGACGACGACGCCGATGGCACACTCGTCCCGACCGCCGGCCAGGCAGACGAGCTTGCCGCCGAGCAAGTACTCGCACAACGTGAACTCGGCGATCGTGGCAAACCCGGCATCCCAGAAGCCCGGCACGTTCTTGTAGTCCGTGCGGTCGACGCAATGGGTGTACTGGCCGGGAGGGAAGATGAGCGGTCCAACTGCAACGGCCATTCAGCCTGCTCCATCCACGTAAAGGGTGACGCCGCCGACGATCCGCTGACCGTCGAAGGCATGGACGTTGACAACCTGGCGACCGCGAAAGCCGTCGGGCGCGGTGATGTCCACCGTGACCTCGGTCGCCTCGCCCGCGCCGAGCGCCGCCTGCGCCGGATCGACGGTGACCTGCCAGCCGGCTGGGATCGGCCATGCGGCGCGCTGGTGTCGGGCGAGCTGGGCGCGGCGCTGGCGTTCGGCCTCCTGCGCGCTGGCCGGTGGTGGACACGGCTCCTGAGGCGGGATCTGATAAGCGTCAGCTTCGAGGCGCAGCACGCGTCGATCGCCCGCCTCGTTGCGAACGGGAAACGTGAATGCGGCGTGCGGCGAGTTCAACGGCCTGACGTTGGTGTTGTGCTGGCCCATGTTGTTGCCCGGATTGGCATCGTCGTCCCAGATGAGCTCGACTTGCAGGCAGTAGTGTCCGGGTGTGGGCGGCGTATGCCACGGCAGCCGCGCGAAGACGGGACAGGCGCTGCCGCCTTTGACGGATAGGTCAACCGTGGTCATGCCCACGTCGTGGCGTTGGGTCCCGATGCCGAACGACAGGTATGACAGCTTGACCGGCAGATCCACCGCCGCGGCGGTCGTCGAGGCGTTCCAGATGCGCGCGACCACGACATAGTGGGTCGCCGGGTCGAGCGCGCTGGAATCGACCGCGACGCCGGGCGCCGAGGCACGCTCGATGTGGATGTCCGGGTTGTGCCAGGTAACCGCCAGGCCCTGTGCCTGAAGGTACGCCTGGCTATAGATCAGTGGATCAGGCTGGCGATAGGCCCAGGGCGGCACGGTTCCGTCGCCGGGGCGATGCTTGGGGTCTCTGGAAGTGGCGCGGCACAGGCGCGCGAGCGCCCAGACCAGCCACACCAGCCAGGCCAGCAGAACGAGCAGCCACAGGCGCTTCGATAGCGACGCCCCGCGGTGCTCGTCGCACTTGCCTGAGCCCTTCTCGCCGCACGTGCAGCGCGACACCGCTGGCGATCCTACGTCTGCGCGCCGTCGACCAGCAATCGTGGCCGGGGCGCAGATACCCTGAGTGATTGAATGGAGCGACGCGCGCTCGGCAGCTCGGGCATGCTCGTGCCTGTGGTGGGCATGGGCACCTGGAAGACGTTCGACGTCACCCGTGCGGAAGATCGCCGCGAAGTGCTCGACGTGGCGCTGGAGTGCGGGTCCAACCTGGTCGATTCGTCGCCGATGTACGGCCGGGCCGAACGCGTGCTGGGCGAGCTGCTACCTGGGCGGCGTTCGGAGGTGTTGGTCGCAACGAAGATCTGGACGCCGGACGACGCCGAGGCCGAACGTCAGATCCAGCGGGCGCTCGGGTACTTCGAGGGTCGGGTGGACATCTACCAGGTGCACAATCTCGTCGCTTGGCAAACACGGCTGGCGTGCCTGGAGCAGCTGCGCGACTCGGGCCAGGTTGGTGTGGTGGGCATCACCCACTATGCGCACTCGGCCTTCGGCGACATGCTGCAGCTCATGCGCAGTGGCCGCGTCGGTAGTATTCAGGTGCCCTACAACCCGCTCGATCGCGCGGTCGAACAGCAAGTGCTGCCGCTGGCGGAAGAGCTGGGTATTGGGGTGCTGGTGATGCGGCCGTTGGGAACAGGCCCGCTGGCTCGGCGAGCCGTGACCGCGGACAAGCTGCGCCCGCTAGGCGTCCGAACGTGGGCGCAGGCGCTCTTGAAGTGGCTGCTGAGCGATCCGCGCGTCACCTGTGTCATCCCGGCCACCACGAACCCAGAACATGCGCGCGAGAACGCCGAGGCGGGCGACCCGCCCTGGTTTGGCCCCGAGGAGCGCAGCTACGTGCAGCGTCTGGCCGAGGAGCACCAGTAGGTAGTGCAGGTCGAGGTTACGACGTGGTACCTGCAGATGCTGTCGGCCTCCGAGCTGCGTCCGGCGGCGCGTCCTTCTGATGCCGCGCGGTTAGTTCGTGCCGAGGTGCCGTCGCCCGAGTTCAATCGGTTCCTGTACACGTCTGTGGGCGCAGGTTGGTACTGGCTGAATCGACTGGGCTGGGACTACGCGCGCTGGCTCGCGTACCTCGAGCAGCCCGGTCTGGAAACGTGGGTCGTGTACCTGTCTGGAACGCCAGCCGGCTACATAGAGCTCGAGCCACAGTCTGAAGGCAACGTCGAAGTGGCGTACTTTGGGCTGCTGCCGCGCTTCATCGGCCAGCGGCTGGGTGGCTACTTGCTGAGCGAAGGCATCGCCCGCGGCTGGGCGATGGGGGCGCGGCGCGTCTGGGTCCACACCTGCTCTTTGGACGGGCCGCATGCCTTGGCGAACTACCAGGCGCGTGGGTTCAAGGTGTATGACGTGCGGACCGAGACCCTCGACCTGCCGGATCGGTCGCCCGGGCCCTGGCCGGGCGCTGGCGTGTAGGCTTGGCGCTCGTATGCGTAAAGGTATGGCCGTTGAAGAGCTCGGGGGCCTGGTCGACCTGCCGCTGCTGGCGACGCTCGCGACGTATCGGCGGGATGGCTCGGTGCTGTTGTCGCCGGTGTGGCACGAATGGCGCGACGGTGGTTTTCTCATTGTCCTCGGGCGGGACGATGTCAAGACCCGGCACCTCCAGAACGATCCGCGCGCATGCGTTGTGTTGGCCGAGAACGAGCCGCCTTATCGCGGCCTCGAGGTTAGCGGCATGGGCGTCGTATCGACCGATCCGGCGACGGCGCTGCAAGCGTTCCAGCGGATCGCCATCAGGTATTTGGGTGCCGAGCGCGGCCGAGCCTTCGCCGGCGACAACGGCGAGGCCTTCAGTCTGCTGCAGCTGACGCCCGGCCGACTGCGCACCTGGGACTTCGTCGACGATCCGCAGCTCGCCGCGTAGCTGGACCGTACTATCGGCGCGATGCAGCAGCGCATATTGGGGCGCACGGGATTGTCCGTGTCGGCTCTGGGTTTCGGGTGTGGCGCCGTCGGCGGATTGATGGTGCTCGGCGATCCTGGCGAACAGAAGCGCGCCGTGGTGCGCGCGCTCGAGGCCGGCATCACCTACTTCGACACGGCCGCCTCATATGGCGACGGGCGCTCCGAGGAGAACCTGGGCCGGGTCATGCGCGATGTGGGCGGCTGGGACCGCGTGGTGGTCGGGACGAAGGTGCGCGTGCCGTCGCTTGAGAATGCGCGGGTGGAGATTCGCGCGGGACTCGAGGCGAGCTTGAAACGCCTCGGCCGGGCGGATGTGGACATCTTCCATCTGCACAATCCGATCTCCCGTGAGGCCGGCGCGCGCGGGCTGCCGCTGGACGTGGTGCTGGGCGAAGTCGCGCGCGGCTTCGAGGACGTGATCCAGGCCGGGCTCGTGCACCACGTCGGCTTTACCGCGCTGGGCGACACATCGGCACTGATCGACGTGACGCGGGCTGAGCCGTATGAAACCGTGCAGACCTACTTCAACGTGCTCAATCCCAGCGCCGGATTTCCTGGCCACAGTGGCGGCCAACAGGACCTCGGCGGACTGATCGATACCGCCGCCAGCGCCGGCGTCGGCGTGATCGTCATTCGCGTGCTGGCTGGTGGTGCCGCCGCGGGCACGCTCGAGCGGGCCGAGAACGCCAACGATCCCGGCGGGCCGTTGGTCAGCGGCTCGTCGTTCGAGGCCGACGTCGAGCGCGCCCGCTCGTTGGCCACCGTTGCCACGGAAGCGGGCGTGGATGGGCCGGTCGAGCTTGCCCTGCGCTTCGGCCTCTCAAAGCCTGGCATCTCAACAGTCCTGGTCGGCTATTCGAACTTCGGGCAGCTCGAAGACGCCATCCGCTGGGCCGAACGCGGCCCGCTGCCCGACGACGTCGTGCAACGGGTGGTGGCGTCAGCGTAGGGGGCGGAAGAAGGCGCGCACGTCTTCCACGAGGCGCTCGGGTTCCTCCAGAGCGGCGAAGTGGCCGCCGCTGGGCGAAGTGGACCAACGCTGGATGTTGAAGGCGCGCTCAGCTAGAGCGCGCGGCGGGTGCAAGATGTCTTTGAGGAAGGACTGGTAGGCGACCGGTACATCGATGCGACGGTCGGCCGGCAAGGGCCAGCCCGCGTGCTGACGCGAGTAGTACGGCCAGAACGAGCTGCCGATGGCACCCGTAACCCAGTACAGCATGATGTTCGTCAGCAGATCGTCTTTGGTGAAGCGGCTTTCGATGTCACCGTGGTTGTCGCTCCAGCGCCAGAACTTCTCGACGATCCAGCCGGCGAGGCCAACAGGCGAGTCGGTCAGCGCGTAGGCCAGCGTTTGCGGCCTTGTCCCCTGAATGGTCGAGTAGCCGGTCTCCTCGCGCAGCCAGTTGTCGAGCTCGGCTCGGTACGCCGCGAACTCGGGGTCATCGCTCGCGGTCGCCGGCAGCGGTTCGCGCCGCAGCGGGAGCAGGTTGATGTGGATGCCGACGATATGCTCGGGCTGGGTCAAGGCCAGATAGGCCGAGATAAACGAACCCCAATCGCCGCCCTGGGCGGCAAAGCGCTGATAGCCGAGCACATCGCACATCAGCTCCGTGAACAGGGGACACATGTCGGGCACGCCGAATCTGCGTTGACCTGGCTTGAAGCTCAGCGTGTAGCCGGGCAGAGACGGTGCGACCACCGTGAACGCGTCGGCCGGATCGCCACCGTGGCTGGCGGGATCGGTCAGCAGTGGGATGACCTTGTGGAACTCCCAGACCGAGCCTGGCCAACCGTGCGAGAGCAACAGCGGCATCGGACTCGGCCCTTTGCCCGGCACGTGTAGGAAGTGGAGGTCAATACCGCCGAGGCCGACGGTGTATTGCGGGAACACGTTCAGGCGCGCTTCTTGAGCTCGCCAGTCGAAGCCCTCTTGCCAGTAGTGAACAAGCTGCTGCAAGTACTCGAGATTCGTCCCGAATTCCCACGCCCCGCCGTGCGGCGCCGTGTCGGGCCAGCGCGTGCGCGCCAGGCGCTCCTGCAGATCTTCGAGGACGGCGTCAGGCACGTTGAGTGTGAAGCGCTGAGGCTCGGCCATGGTGTGCCTCAGGCTACTAACAGGCGGCCCTCAGTGCGAAGCTGGCGCCGCAGCGCGTCTTTAGTAGTGGATGATGAGCGGCGTGCCGACGTGCGCCCATTGCCACAGGAAAGCGCTGTCCTTGTAGGTCAGGCCGAGGCAGCCGTGCGAGCCGGCGTAGCCGAAGGCGCTGCTCCAGTAGTTGTAGTGCAGGCTGGCGCCGTCGCCGGTGAAGTACTGGGTAAAGAGCACGTTGGTCAGGTAATAGCCGCCCGGGCCGAAGCGCGGGATGCCGATGGTGTCGCTGTTCATGGTCTCGTTGGCAACCCGGCGCAGGATGCTGAACACGCCGGTCGGCGTAGGCCGAGTGCCCGCGCCTTTGATGGCCAGGAACGAGTCGACTTCCTCGCCGGCCTCGTACAACGTGACGTGCGTCGGCACGGTCAAGTCGACGTCCAGCCAGCGGCCGCTGAAATCTTCGGTGCGCTCGGCGATGAAGACCGCGTCACCGCTGATGTAGTCGTCCGTGTCCGTGCGATACCACAGCGCGCCGTCCTCGCCCTGTACCGCGCCCGTCAAGCGCAGCCAGGTGTTCGGATCGAGCGGTCGCTCGACCGCTTCGTCAGATGGGCTTGGGTAGATCGCCAGGGAGGCGGTATCGGTGACGATGCCACGTATCGCGAACTCCTCGTACGCCGGCGGCGGGGTCATCATCAGGTAGCGCGACGGCGGATCGCTCGGCCCGAGCGCGCGGCTGTCGACGAACGCACGCTCATGTGTGCGCGGGTTCGAGACCTCGGCCCAGTCGCCCACATAGCGTTCGACTTGCAGCAGCGTCAGCGCGGGCAGATCGGCCAGCGCCTCGGCGTCGTCGTCCAGGCTCGCGTAGGGCGTGGTGCGCACGAGTGTCACGGCCCATGTTGCGGAAGGCGGCGAGGGCTGAGCCTGGGCGGCAGCGGGCAACACGAGCAGAGCCGCCGCGACGAGCGCAATGCTCAATCCATACTGGCGTGACTGACTGACCCGGCCATGCTGCCGCGGCATCTGTGACCTCCCGATCCTGATCACGCCACCCCTCACCCGCGCTCCGCGCGGCCTCTCCCCGTGAGGGGCGAGGCTTAACTGCTACTCCCTCGCCCCTCACGGGGGAGAGGGCGGGGTGAGGGGTGGGCGTGTGGGCACTTACAAGCAACAAGTATGCCGCGAAGCGTTTTGATGTGTGACGCGTTGTAGTCAGCTTGTGACGCTGAGCATGCGCTCGATGGCCACCCGTGCACGGGCCATGTCGCGCTCGGGCACCTCGACCCGCGGCGCGAGGTCGCGTAGCGTATCGCGCACCTTTTCCAGCGTGATCTGCTTCATATAGCCGCACACGGCGTTGTCGTCGGCGGCGATGAAGCTTTTGCCCGGAATCTCCTTGTTCAAGCGGTGCAGAATGCCCGTCTCGGTCGCGACGAGGAACGTGTCGTTCGAGGACGCCGCGGCATGCTTGACCATGCCTTCGGTCGACAACACGAACGTGTTCGGGTTCATCAGCCCGCGACCATTGGCCCAGACGCACGCGCTGGCGCAACCGCACTCGGGATGAATGAGCAGGTCGGCGTTGGGCAGCGCTTCCTGTTTGGCACGGATCTCGTCGGGCCGAATGCCCGCGTGGACGTGGCATTCGCCCAGCCAGATGTGCATGTTCTGGCGGCCCGTCCGCTCTTTCAGCCACGAGCCCAGGAACTGATCGGGCAGGAACAGAATCTCGCGCTCAGGCGGGATCGAGCGCACTACGGCCTCGGCGTTGCCGCTGGTCACGCAGTAGTCGGACTCCGCCTTGATCGCAGCGGTGGTGTTGACGTAGCTGACGACGACGGCGCCGGGATGCTCGCGCTTCCAGTTCTTCAAATCGCGCAGCGTGATCGAGTCGGCGAGCGAGCAGCCGGCGGTGGGATCGGGGATGAGCACGGTGCGCTCGGGATTGAGGATCTTGGCCGTCTCGGCCATGAAATACACGCCGCACATCAAAATGACCGGCGACGAGGTCTTCTTGGCCTCGATGGCCAGGCCGAGCGAGTCGCCGACGAAGTCGGCCACATCCTGAATCTCGGGCACCTGGTAGTTGTGCGCCAGGATCACGGCCTGGCGCTCCGTTGCCAGCCGACGGACCGCGTTCTGCAGCTCGGCGATGGACGGTGTTGCGGGGGATGTGATGGTCATGGCCGAACCTCCAGCGAGAAGTCGAGTGAGCCCGCGGAATGGGTCAGCGCTCCGAGTGAGATGAAGTCCACACCGGTCGCGGCGATGGCGGCGAGATTGTCGAGCGTGATCCCGCCACTGGCTTCGAGTCTGGCGCGACCGGCGGTCTGCACCACCGCCGCACGCAGCCCAGCCTCGGCGAAGTTGTCGAGCAGGATCAGCCGTGCTCCCACGGCGAGCGCCTCTTCGAGCTCGTCGAGATTGGTCACTTCGACCTCGACGACCTGACCAGGCGCGGCACGTCGCTGTGCCGCCTGAACGGCGCGGGTGATGCCGCCGGCGGCGCGAATGTGGTTCTCCTTGATGAGGAGTCCATCGTCGAGGCCGGCGCGGTGATTACTCGCGCCGCCCAGGCGCACGGCGTATTTTTCCAGCACGCGCATACCCGGCGTGGTCTTGCGCGTGTCGATCACGCGCGCCTGGGTGCCAAGAACGAGCCCAGCAGCGCGGCGGCTGAGCGTCGCCACGCCCGACAGGCGCTGGACGAAATTGAGCGCGGTGCGCTCGCCGGTGAGGATGGCGGGCGCCGGTCCCTGGAGGCGCGCGACCACGCGTCGCTGCTCGTCGCTGTGCGAGCCTTCGTGGGCCAGACGCGTGACGCGTACGCGCGGATCGAGCTGGGCGAAGACCTCGTCCACAACCGGCAAGCCGCACAGCACGCCGGGCGCCTTCTGCAGCAGGTCGGCGGTCGCAGTCGCGTCGGGGTCGACCGTGGCCTCAGTGGTCAGGTCGCCGCGGCCGACGTCTTCGGCGAGGGCCAGGCGCACGATGGCGGCCACCGCGGCGCTGCGCGGGAACGTCAGCGCCGCGGATTGTGCGTCACGTAGCGCCGTGTGACGGTACCAGTCGTTGGCCGTCAAGGTCATTGGGGCAGGACCTCCTCGAAACGGGGGGCGTGGCCGCATCGCCAGTGGATGCGGCCGCGCCAGGCGCCCGACTCAGCGGGCACATCAGTGCGGAAGTGGGCGCCGCGGCTCTCCTGACGCAGGTAGGCCGAGCGCGCGATAAGGGTTGCCGTCAGCAGCTCGGGGCTGCGCGTCAGCGTGGGCTCGGGCAGGTCGGAGACGAGCCGCGACAGGCGATGCGGGTGACGTTCCACGCCGAGATCGGCGTCCAGGCGCTCGCCAAGTACGGTCGGATCGATAGCCGTCAGGCGTTCGCTGGAATACGGCAGGGTGGGTGCGTCAGGCGGCAGGTCGCGCGTCCCCCAGCGCGCGGGTGCGGCATCGGCGCCTAATGCGGCTTGGGCCGCGCGGGCGCCGAAGACCAGGCACTCGAGCAATGAGTTGGACGCCAGGCGATTCGCGCCCTGGACGCCGGTGCACGCGGTCTCGCCGGCGGCGTACAAGCCCTGAACGTCGGTGCGGCCCCAGGTATCGGTGCGGATGCCGCCCATGCAATAGTGCGCCGCGGGCGCGACCGGGATCGGGTCGTGCGCGAGATCGAGGCCCAGCTCTGCGACACGCTGCGACAGATTGGGGAAGCGTCGATGCACGTGGGCGGTCTCGACATGCCGCAGCGTCAGGTAGGCCGGGCCGCTAGTGCGCACGTGGCGGTGCAGCGCGCGAGCGACGACGTCGCGTGGCAAAAGTGGATCGACGATCTCGTTGCCGGCTGCGTTGACCAGGCGGGCGCCTTCACCGCGCAGCGCCTCACTCAGCAGGAAGGCGGGCTGGCCGGGCAGGCTGAGCGCAGTCGGATGGAACTGGACGAACTCCAGGTCAGCCAGACTGGCGCCGACGTGGTAGGCCAGGACAAGTCCGGCGCCACGGCTCTCGGGTGCGTTGGTGGTGCGGCCCCACAGCGCCGCGTAGCCGCCGGTGGCAAGGATCGTGGCTCGAGCGCTGAACGTTTGGCGACCCGACCGCACGCCGACGACGCGGCCGTTCTGAGTGAGCAGATTGTCGGCGCGGGTGAAGGGATGGAGCGTGATGCGCTCGTGGGCTGTTGCCTGGCCGAGCAGTGCGCTGGTCAGGACCTGGCCGGTCGCGGCGCCGCCAGCGTGCAGGATGCGCCGGCGGGCGTGGCCGGCCTCGAGGCCGAGGCCGTCGTCGAACGCGACACCCTCGCCGATAAGCCGCTGTACCTCGCGCGTACCCTCGGCCGTCAGGACGGCCACGGCATAGTTGTCGTTCAGGCCGGCGCCGACGGCGACCGTGTCGGCCGCATGAATCGCGGGTGCATCATCGGCGCCCACTGCCGCGGCGACGCCGCCCTGGGCACGTGGGCTCGAGCCAGCCAGTGGCGCGCCCGCGGTCAGGATGGCGACGTGCGCGCCGAGCCTGGCGGCCTCGAGGGCTGCTGCCAGGCCGGCGGCGCCTGAGCCGACCACGATCAGGTCGAAGCGTGCGTCGTTAGCCACGCGCGATCGACCTGATGCGGGTGACGTCCCACGGCAATTCGCGGGTACGGGTGCCATCGACGGGGCCGACGAAGCGGTACAGCTCCCCGGGCCGGCCGACTCTGCCGACCGCCGCTCGGTGCCCGACTGAGACCAGCGTTTCGGTAGCGAACAGGTCTGAGAAGGCCTTCTTGAAGTTGCTCGTGTTCAGGCGTAGCAGCGAGGGATCGAGGATCGCTGCATATGCCGCTCTGAGCTCCGACAGGGTAAACTTGTCGGGCAGCAGTTGAAACGCGACCCACGAGTAGCGCAGCTTGCCCTGGATGCGATTGATCGCGACGCGCAGCATGTCGGCGTGGTCGAACGCCAGCGTCTCAGCCGGCAAGTTGCGGACGGGCACCCAGTCGATGCTCCTGATGCCCGAGCCGCGGGCGAGCTGCATGTCATCGCTGCGCACCAGAGCCACGTGGGCAACAGAGACGACGCGGCCGCGGGTGTCTCGACCTGGATCGCCGAAGGTCCCCAGCTGCTCTAAGTACCAGTCACGCGAGTCCAACCCGGTCTTTGTTTGGAGCGCTCTTCTGGCCGCCGCCACAAAGGTCTCATCTTGTCTGACGAGCACGCCGGGCAGGGACAGCTTGTCGCCAAAAGCAGGCTCATCGCGGCGCACCAGCAGGACCTGCCAGCGGTCCTCCATGGCCGCCGCTGGCCGGAGCGTAAACACCACCACGTCCACCGCCACCACGGCGTTCGGGTTGAGCCCGGAACCTGAACTGTTGTTCGACTCCATTGGATTTGAATCCGCTGGAACACAATATACTCCTGTAGGTCGCTGGCGCAAGCATTTCTTGGCAGTGCCGGGCTGGCCGCCGCGTGGGCGATCAAGAGGTCGATGCGCCTCGCTCGGGCTTGCCGGCCGAGGTCGCCGCTCAGAACAGCGCGCCCGGCTGGGTCAACTTCCTCGAGCCATCGGTGCCGGGCGATCCCGTCTCGGCCATGAACACAATCACGGGTGTGCTGGCCAAAGCGCGCGTCAACGACATCGATCGACTGTACGAGACCGCGGCAGCAGCGCTTAGCGTTTGCCGGGCGGCAGCGGCAGGCGCTCCTTCTGCAGCCGCAGCTCGCGCAGATAGCGACGAATCTCTGCCGCGCCCGCGTCGAGCGCGTTCGACAGGTACTCGGCTTCGGCCCGAATCCGACGCGCCGTGGCCTCGAGCTCGTCGGGATTGGCGTGCGGCTTCGCGTCGACCAGCGAGCGTCCCAAATGATAGCGGGCGCTATGGTGTCTTCCGACCCGATGGACGAGCTGATCGAACAGCGCAAAGCCGACCACTTGCGCTTCTCAGCCGAGTCGGACGTGGACGCGCGCGGGGGACCTGGCTGGGGCGATATACGTCTGGTGCACGAAGCCCTGCCGGAGATCGATCAGGGCGATGTCAATCTGACCATCGAATTCCTCGGTCGGAGCCTGAAGGCACCACTCGTCATCGCGGGCATGACTGGTGGCCACCGCACCGCCCATGAGGTGAACGCAGTTCTGGCGCGCGCCGCTGAGCGGTATGGCCTGGCGATGGGCGTGGGCAGCCAGCGCGCGGCGCTGCGGCGGCCCGACCTGGCGTACACGTACACGGTCGTGCGCGAGCAGGCGCCCACAGCGTTTGTCATAGCGAATATCGGGGCGCCCCAGTTGATTGCCCAGGCTAACGCGCAGCCACTTGGCGTGGCGGAGGTGCAGCAAGCGCTGGACATGATCACAGCGGATGCGTTGGCAGTGCACCTGAATTACCTACAGGAGGCGGTACAGCCGGAGGGCGAGCGGAACGCCCGGGGAGTTGCCGACGCGATCGCCAAACTGGTCACCAGTGTGCACGTGCCGGTGATGGCCAAGGAGACCGGCGGTGGAATGTCGCGCAGCACGGCGAAACGGCTACAGGAGCTCGGTGTCAAGGCGCTCGACGTGGGCGGCATGGGTGGGACGTCGTTCGCCGCGGTGGAAGGTCTGCGTGCCGAGGCCCAGGGCGAGCAGCAAAGTCAACGGCTCGGCGAGGTACTCCGAGATTGGGGCGTGCCGACGCCGATCGCGGTCGTCAACGCTTGTTCGACCGGCTTACCGGTGATTGCCACGGGTGGGATTCGGACCGGCCTGGACGCGGCCAAGGCGCTCGCGCTGGGCGCAACGCTGGTCGGCATGGCGCGGCCGCTGCTGCAGGTGGCCCTACAAGGTGATCAGGCAGTCAGCGCGTTGATCGAGCAATTCTTGCTCGAGCTGCGCACCGTGCTGTTTCTGACAGGCTCCGCCGACGTGCGCGCGCTCCAGGGAAAGCAGCGGGTCGTGACGGGTCGGACGAAGGAGTGGCTGGCTCAGTCGGACGAGCCGACCGTCTGAATCAGCACCTCGCGCCTGGCGCGCGGGCCGTCCAGCTCGACCAGAAAGAAGCGCTGCCACTCGCCCAACATCAATTCTCCATCCATGACCGGCAAGCTCTCACTCGTGCCGAGCAGGAACTGCAAACAGTGCGAGTGCCCGTTCGGGCTCTCGTCGTCGTGCATGTGGTGGGTACGAATGCGGAAGTCGTTGTGCTGGTAGTGGACGTTCGAGGGTGCCAGGCGGCGCAGGAATCCGAGCAGGTCCTCGAGCAAGAGCGGCTCGGCTTCCTGGATACGGATGGCGGCAGTGGTGTGGCGCGAGACCACGGTGACGATGCCATTGCGCACGCCACTAGCACGCACCGTGTCCGCCACTTCGTCGGTGATATCGACGAACTGGATGGGCTCGTGCGTCTCGACGACCATGCGCCGCAGGTTCACGGCGGTCGTCGGGCGGCTTGTGCTCGATAGCTGCATCACACTTGAACTATCGGCCGGACGGTCGTCGGGCTTGAGTAACGACGGCGTCACTGTTGGATCACGCGACACGGGAAATCCTCGGGTTCCACGCGTTGACCCAGTCGGCCAGCTCCGGGGCGGGAATCGGGCGGCTGACGAAATAGCCCTGGGCCACGTCACACCCCAGAGCGTTCAGCAGGTCCCAGGCAGCCTTGTCCTCCACGCCTTCGGCGACGACCTTCAGACCGAGGTCGTGCGCGAGGCCGATCGTGGAGCGCACGATCGCCGCGTCGTTCTCGTCGAAGGCCATGTGCGACACGAACGAGCGATCGATCTTGAGCTCGTCGACCGGTAGGCGCTTGAGATAGGCAAGCGACGAATAGCCCGTGCCAAAGTCGTCGATCGAAATACCGACGCCCATGTTGCGCAGTCGGGTCAGCACGTCCATGGCGCGCGCAGCATCGGCCATCAGGCTGCTCTCGGTGATTTCGATCACCAGGCGAATCGGTGGCACGCCCCAGCGCGCGAGCAGGTCGCGGATGGTCTCGGCGATCTCAGGGTCGTGCAGGTTGCGCATCGATAGATTGACCGCGACGGACAGATCCAGGCCGGCCAGGTACCAGCGATTCGATTCGCGCAGCGCTTCTTCGAGCACCCAGCGGGCAAGCGGGCGAATCAGGCCGGTTTGTTCCGCGATCGGCAGGAATTGATCGGGTGTGAGCAGCCCGTGGCGTGGGTGGTGCCAGCGCACCAACGCCTCGACGCAATTGACGCGACCGCTGAGATAATCGACTTTCGGCTGATAGAACAGCGACAGCTCGTTGCGTTCGATGGCGCGCCGCAGCTCGCCGACCAACGCCAGTCGCGCGGGGCTGTGCTGATCCTGCTCACTCGAATAGAGGACCGGACCCGAGCCGGCCCGCTTGGCCACGTACATCGCCACGTCGGCGCGGCGCAGTAGCGTATCGGCGTCGACGCCATGGTCTGGCGAGATGGCGATGCCAACGCTGGCGTCGATCTCGAGTTGGACACCACCCAGGCCGAAGGCCTCTTCGAGGACGGCCAGCAGGCGGTCGGCGACCTGGAGTGCCTGGGTGGCGCTGGCGTGTGGTAGCAACATGGCGAACTCATCGCCGCCCAGCCGGGCGATCGTGTCGCTCTCGCCAAGCGCAGCGCCCAGCCGTCGCCCGAGCTCCTCGAGCAGCAGGTCGCCCAGCTGATGACCGAAGGTGTCGTTGACCTCTTTGAATCGGTCGAGGTCCATGATCAATAGCGCGCACGATGTGCCCCCGCGCTCGGCGGCGTGGATCGCGTGCTGGAGCCGCTCGTGCAGGAGGACCCTGTTGGGCAGATCGGTCAAGCCGTCGTGCAGCGCCTGGTGCTCGAGGTCGGCTTCGGCCTGCTTGCGCGCGGTGATGTCGCGCACACTGAGGATGAGCAGATGTTTGTCATGGAGCCGCATCTGGCCGATCGAGAGGTCGATCGGGAAGGTGTGGCCGCCGTAGCGGCGCGCGGTGGTCTCACCGGCCGTTGACGGATCGAGCAGCAGTCGGACATCGGATCCCAGCACGTCTTGCGTGGCGTAGCCGAAGATGCGCTCGGCGGCGGGGTTGAACGAGGCGATCTTGCCATCGACGTCGACGGTCACGATGCCCTCGGCGACGTTGTCGAGAACGGCGCGCAAGTGGCCCTCGCTCTGGCGCAAGTCGTGATACAGCTGAGCGTTGCGAATCGCGTTGGCAGCGAGCGTGCCCACGGCGTCGACCAGCTTGCCATCGGCCGATGAAAAGGGCTCCGCGTCCGCGGGTCGACTCACGCGCAACGTGCCGAGCACCTCGCCCGCGCTCTTCAGCGCTGTCGACAGTCGATGCTCGGCGCCGCCGGCCGGAGCATCCTGGGACGGGCTCCAGACGCGGACGGTGCCACTCCTGAGGTGCAGCTCAGCGTAGCCAGCCGTGAGCGCATGCAGGACCTTCTCCAGGATGAGCCTGGTTGCCTCGCCGACGCTGAGATTGGCCGTCAGCCCTTCGCTGAGCTCATACAGCAGATGGAGCTCCTCGTAGGCGTGGATGATCTCGGCAGCGAGGCTGTCGATCTCCGCGTGCGGATCGACCATCAAGCGGCGCGTGCCAGCGACTGGTCCGTGGCGATCGGCAGCGACACGGTGAACGTGCTGCCGATGCCCGGCTTGGACTCGACGCCGAGTCGACCCTGGTGGAATTCGACGATGTCGCGGCAGATCGCCAGGCCGAGACCGGTGCCGCGTGGCTTGTCGGTGAGCGTATCGCCGACCTGCTGGAACTTCTCGAAGATGCGTTCCTGGTCGTGGCCGGCGATGCCGATGCCGGTATCTGAGACAGTGATCACCACCGCGTCGCCCTGCAGCTCGCCTTTGAGCGTGATCGTGCCGACCTGGGTGAACTTCATTGCGTTGTTGAGCAGGTTGGCAACGACCTGATGCAGACGGTCGCGATCGCCATAGATCGGCGGCAGATCGTCGGCAATGTCCAGGTCGAAGGTCAGCTTGCCCTTGGCGATGAGTGGCCCAAAGGTTCGCGCACTGTCGCGCAGCAGGTCGGGCAGATTGAGCGTCGCCATCTGCCAGTCCATGTGCCCGGCTTCGATCTTGGTGATGTCCAGCACGTCGTTGACGAGTCGGGTCAGGCGCTCGGACTCGGAGTTGATGATGCGCAAGAACTCCTTGTGCACCGCCGCGTCGTCTTCGTAGGCCAGCAAAAGCTCCGAGAACGAGCGAATCGAAGTCAGTGGCGTGCGCAGCTCGTGCGAGACGTTGGCCAGGAAGTTGGTCTTCATCTCGTCGACACCCAGCAGCTCCTGGTGCGCCGCTGCGAGGTCCGAATAGGCGCGCTGCAGGTCATTGCTGCGGCCGGCGAGCGTGCGGTACAGCGACGCATTTTCGATGGCCAGGGTGATGCGCTCGACGAACGCATCCAGGATGTCGGAGTCGAGCGTGATGCTCGCGCCGTGGGGCACGGCTAGCGCCAGCGTTGCGAGCGAGGTATGGCGCGTCGGCAGCGCCAGCATGAGCACGATCGCCTGGTTGCCCGAGGGCAGCAGCTCGACCGTAATCAGCGACTCGTCGCTGCGTTGTCGGCCGCGTGCGTAGCGACCGCACAGCTTCAGCAGCGAGCGGTGAACTGAACTGTCTTCGGCATCGGGAAAGTGAATCGGGGCGGGCAGCGACGACAGATCGCCATCGAGGCCGCTCGAGGGCTGCAGCACGGCAGACGGGCTGCCGAAGAGCTGCGCCGCGGCCGCGATCGCCGCCCGAAGGACAGCTTCCAGCTCCAGGCTGGCGCCGAGCGCCGCGGTCGCCTCGTTCAGCGCGTTCGACTGGCGCAGCCGTTCCTGGAGGGCCGCTTCGGCTTGCTGCGCCTGCTCGCGCAAGTAGCCCGCGAGGACCGTGGTGAGTGGCAGCAGCAGTGAGCGGAACGCGAACGGACCGTCGAACGCGGTGTGCTCGATGACATGGCCGGCACCGTCGGCGGCGACGTACAGCAGCGCGACGCCAAGTGACGGGCCGTAGCCATAGCGCATGGCCGCGGCAATCGTGACGGTGAACAGAATGAAGTAGAAGGGCGAGTCGAATCCACCACCAACCACGACCATCGCGATATCGAGCAGACCGTCGCCGAGCGTCGTCAGATACCCATTCGCCAGCAGCTGCGGGCGGCGGGGCATCAGGAACATGACCGAGCCGTTATAGAAAGCCGCGACGGCGATGACGGCGTACGCCGCCAACAGGCGCTCGGTGCCCAGGTTGGCCAGCAAGACCGCGGGCGTGACGAAGGCAATGCCCAGCCAGCGCACGGCGACGAACCGCCACTCGAGTTTCAGGGCTCGGGGCAGGTCCGATGGACCGTTCCACAGGTAGGCCAGCAGCTCCATCAGGAGATGTGGTCGGGTGAAGATCGACATGGGTCTACCGAGCGGCCTTGGCTGCCCGGTCGGCGAGAATGGCCCGCACGCGCTGAGCAACCTCGCGCGGGCTGAACGGCTTGGTCATGTACTCGTCAGCTCCCCCGAGCAGCCCGCGTTCGCGGTCGATTTGCTGGCCTTTGGCGCTGAGCATGATGACGTAGGTGCCCGCCAACGATGGATCCTGCTTGACCTGCTCACAGACCTCGTAGCCGTTCATGTTCGGCATCATGATGTCCAGGAACATGAGCGGCGGACGCAGGCTGCGCACGCGCTCGAGGCCCTCTTCGCCATTGCTCGCCGTTTCGACGCTGTAGCCCTCGCGGGTCAGCAGGTAGCTGAGCGAACGAAGAATGTACGGCTCGTCGTCGATCACCAGGATTGGCCCGGCCAGCTCCGGGGTTTGGGTTTCTACAGACATGGTCGGGTCGGCTCCTTTCGATGCCAAGCGGCTAAGGCCGCGTCGATAGCCGCTCGCACGATGAGCGGCGGCGTATAGAGACATTTGTCGATCCACAGCGCTGGAAAGACGTCGTCTTTCGTGTGCTGCAGGTAGTCGGCGGCTTTGGCACACCGGCCGCGGTCGCGTTCGTCGAATTGGCCAGCACACAGTGCCAGCAGGCCATAGGCAGTTTCTTCGGTGGTTGGTTGGCCATAGAAGCCCCACGAGCCGTCGGCGTTCTGGGCGTAGCGCAGCCAGTCGCGAGAGCGACGCATGGCATCCGCGACCGGGCGAGCCTGCTCGGGTGAGAGCTCGTCGAGGGCCAACAGCGTGTGCGCCGTGGCGTACAGCGGTGAGATGTGCCACTTGTCGATCCAATACAGGCCGCTGTGCTGATCGGCCAGATAGGCCACGATCCGGTCGACGCTCTTGTGTGCGTCGGGGAAGCCCGGCACCCGTAGCAGCGCGTGCAGCACGTGCGCGTTCACGCCGACCGACGAATGACGCTCGTAGGGAAAGCTCACGAACCACCCATCGCGGCTCTCGAATGACTTCAAGACGTTCGGATCGACGTCGTCGCCCAGGTCGTGCAGCATGAGCAACGCGACCGCCGTATCGTCGGCGTCCGGGATGGGGAACGTTGGCGACAGGCTGACGCCACCCTTGCTCAGATCGAGATGGAGCTGCGCGCGCTCAATGAGGGTGAACAGCTCGCGGCTGGGGGCACCGCCCAGGAACAGGTGGTAGGCCGACCACAGCAGCTCGAACGTCTCACACGGATGCAGTACGGGCACGGTGGCGCCGCCCGACCAATCGAGGCAGCCCGCCAGGTAGTCGGCCGCGTTGGCATCGTCCGTATGGCTCAAGAGGAAGGCGGTTGCGGCGGGCGAATTGCCGACCGATCCGTTCGTGCCCTGGGCCCGCTGGAGTCGCTGCACATCGGCCTGGTCGCCCAGAAACTCCAGGGAGTGCACCACCGTGGTCTGCGGCGAATACAGCGCGTGAGACGGAATCATGTTCAGCTTGCGCGTGCGCTCGGCCTGGTAGATGTCCAGGTGGGGTGGCACGGCGATGCCTGCTTGGCGCGCGCGGTCGACGAGCGTTGGCAGGAGCAGCTCGAAGCCGACCAGCTCGACTGGCTCGCGGCCGAGTAAGTGGCCGTGCTGCCACAGGTAGCGGGTGCCGGCCTCGACGGCACGCCGGTCGTCCACGCGGCGACCGAAGTTCGCCAGCGGCGCCAGTGCGGCAAGCGTGGACAGGATGCGGTCGTGCTCGTAGCGCACCGGGCTGCCCCAGCTGCCGTCTGCAAGCTGGTTATCGGCGAGCCAGCGCAGCGACGTGGGGAACCGGCTCTGGCGTTGGTCAAACGTCGCCGAGACACCGGCCAGCCAGGCCGTGTCATAAGCAACACCAGCGATGCCGGTGCGGGCAGCAGGTTCGCGCAGGAGAGCAGACATGGGTCGTTAGTTCGAGGGCACCAGGAACGTGTGGTAGTCGTGCTGGGTGTAGAAGTCGCACACGAAGCGGGCGATGTTGTCGATCGCAGCTTCGGGTCGACCGGTGTGCGTGACCGCCCGCTTGCGCAGCTCGGACAACTCGTTCAGACCAGCTTCGATATCGGCGCGCACGCGCGCTTCGGCCATCGCGTAGGCGTCCTGCTCGCCGATGCCTTGGGCGCGCAGGGCGCTGCTGAGGATGACCAGAGCGTTGATCTTGCCCTCGGTGACTTCCTTCTGATAGCTCTGCAGGTCGTTGGCGAGCCGGATGCAGGTCGAGGCGATTTGCTCCATAGCGCGCAGGTGGTCGAGGTGCTTGGGCGTCGAATCGTCGTCGGTGGTGATCAGGGCCGCCCAGATGTGTGGCGGACCGCCGATGCTGTAGCGACCGATCGACACGTACTCGTCGTACGTGGGCAGGCTGACCGGGCCGTCATTTCTGTACGCCGAGCGCCACTGGTACTCGCGAGTCATGCCGTCGATCGTCCCGCACAGGGCATCCGCCCACTCCTTGCCCAGGCTCGCGAAGAGCGGGTAGGTGGCGAGGTCATCGCGCAGCTCGCACAGGGCCGTGGCCAGGCTGTCGCCGCTGGGCGGCTGAATCTCCTTATGGGCCAGGGCGCGGTAGCGGTTGGCGCGTTTGGTCAGCTCGATCTGAGGCACACGCTCTTCGTCGAACAGGTCGTCCAGGGTGAACACCCACAAGCTCAGTCGGGCCGTGGAAATGAGCGCTTCGACTGAGGTGAAGGGGGCGCCGGCGGCGACCGAGAGGGAGAGTGGCCACACGCGGACGCGGCGGATGAGCGGGTAGCGCGTCGCCCAGCGGTGCAGCGTCTGTGATGTGCGCGCGCTCAGGTCGAAGATGCGCACCTGCTCGTCCGGTGGCAGGGACGCCAGGAAGCGACTGCGCAAACCGCCCCAGGGCGAGTCCTTCGCCTGTGTCTCCTGCTCAGCCAACTGATGGCCGGCCCGGTCTCGCTTGGCCGCGAATGCCATGGTGTTCCTCCACGTGGTTCTCATGGAGAATCGGCCGCACTCGCGTTGATCTGAAGGCTTCGCGGCCGGCGACGGGAGCTGCCCAGACGGAACTCCCGTCGTGCGGGCGGATGGATTGGCTGGTCGAGCAAACGCCGCCGTCATTGCACGCGCCGCGCGGGACAGGACGTTTTCTCTTCCAGAGGGGTTGGAGGGGGACGCGGACCGGCTGGCGGCAGCAACCGGCCGGTGCGATGCGGGCGGTGGGGAAGCTGCTGATCCGAGCCTTGGCGTGCGCCCGAGGCAGGACGGACCGGCTGCATGGAGATCGGCTGGGCGGTCTCGAGTCGGACCGGCGAAACCACTTCGGTCGATCAGCGAGGGCGCGGAATCGCCTGAATGTCTAGTTGCCGGGTATGCCATTCGGCATACCCGGACTACGCCAGTTGACGCTGTTACCGGCGTTGCGCATTGAGCAGAATTGAGTGAGAGGGGCTACTCAATCGATAGGCTCCCAAGTAGCAAGTGGCCCCCCGTCAGACTCGTATGCAGCGGCCCGCACCCGCGGCCGACACCGTCCGACGGTCACAGGAGCCGTCTACACGAGGCACTCCTGGATCGCTGCCGGCACGGTTGCCGAAGCCTGCACCCGCACCGCGCTCGCGTCGTACCCGAAGTCAACCGGTAGCGGTCAGCACCGCCACCTGGAGCCTCGCCGGTACGTACGATCTGGCCGAGTTGTGCCGGCTGCTGCACGAAGCGGTCGGGCGTCAGATGGACGCCACCATCTTCTTCCTCGGTTTGTACGACGCGACCAGCCAGACCGTGGAAGTGGTCTGGCAAAACGAGAATGGGCATGAGCTACCCGGTGGCTCCTTCCCGTTGGGCAAAGGCTTCACCAGTGAGGTACTGCGGACCGGTCGCGCTCGGTTGATCAAACGCTGGTCGAGCGAGGGCCCGCGCGTCCAGGTGCAATACGCGACCGAAACGCCCGGATTGCCCGAATCGGCCGTCGCCGCGCCGCTGCGCCTGCAAGGCCACGTGATTGGCGTCGTGTCGGTCGAGAGTTATCGCCGCGCAGCTTATGGCGCGCGTGAGATGCAGCTGCTGCAGAAAGTCGCCGACGAAGCGGCGGTCGTGATTGCCGGGCTGCACTTTTCTGAACGACTGGGCGTGCAGGTCCGTCGGCGTGTCTCAGAGCTCGAGGCGATTCTGGCCAACATGGCCGATGCGCTGCTCATCGTCGAGGCCGACGGTCGCCTGGTGCGCCTCAACCGCGCCGCACGCGACCTGTTGAGCCTGAACGAGACGAGCATCGTGCTTGGTCAGCCGCTCGATCACCAGCGGCTCGAGCAGTGGCCACCCGATGGTCGAGCCGTTGCCGAGGCGCTGCAGCCGATCGTCGAGAAGCTCAAAGCGACCGAAGAGCCGCAGGAAGACGAAGTGCTGATTTCCGGGCGGCGGACGCTCAGTTTCCGCGCTTCGCCGCTGTTCGACCACAGCAACCTGTATAGCGGCGGGGTCATCGTCTTCCGCGACGTGACGGGCCGGCGCGAGATCGAGCGCTTCAAGGACGACATGTTCTCGATCGCGTCGCACGATCTGAAGACGCCGGCAACGGTGATCAAGGCGCAGGCGCAATTGCTCAAGCGGCGCATGCGCACGGGTGTCGCCGACAACCAGGACGTCGAAGAAGGCCTGGCGATGATTGCCGACCAGGCGGATCGATTGTCGAAGCTGCTCAACCTGCTGTTGGATCTGTCACGCATCGAAGCCGGTCGGCTCGAGTTGGACCTGGTGCCGACCGACTTGCGCGCAATCCTGAGCAATATGGCGCGTGCGATTCAGTCGACGACGGATCAGCACCGCATTCACGTCGATGCCCCCCACGGGATCATCGGCCACTGGGATGCGCGGCGGATCGAAGAGGTTATTCAGAATCTGCTCAGCAATGCGGTCAAGTATTCACCGCACGGTGGCAGCATCGAGGTCAAGTTGGAGACCGACGAGCACAGCGCGACCGTCGAGGTCCGCGACCGTGGCATAGGACTTGCATTGGAGGACGTTCCGCACGTCTTTGAGCGGTTCTATCGTGGCCAGGACATCCGACGACTGGAAGGCACAGGTCTCGGGCTGTATATCTGCCAGGCGATCATCGCGGCACACGGAGGTCGCATCTGGGCATCGTCATCTGGCCCTGGTCAGGGGAGTACGTTCGGGTTCACACTGCCGCTTCGCCCCCGCTGCACCGGCAACTAATCCAGTAAGGGCGTACCACTTATGCGGACACGTCCGCCGCTGTTCGCGCTTGTCCTGCTCCTGGCGACCCTTGGGCCGGCCACGGTCCGCGCCCAGATCCTGCCACCGAATCCGAAGATTTCGCCAGCCCTCCTGACGCGCATGGCGAGCAACGCTCTGGCGTTGCAGCCGGTCATCGTCGAGATGGAGGGCGCCGCGCCGCCCTTCTCGGGCCTGGTCAATGTGCAGCGTGCGCAGCTGGCGCTCAATCTGTTGACGATCTATGGCCAGGCCGTTGGCGGCTTGCCGATCGTCGACGCCGCGGCGGGCTGGGCGAACGCGGCCGGGATCACGGCGATCAGCCTTGTGCCTGGTGTGGCGTATATCCACGAGGACGCGACCGTCTCACCGCGGCGCACGACCGCGTCGGGCCCAGCGTGGCCGCCTGGCCAGCTGACCTCGCTGTATCCGCGCGAAGTCAAAGCCAACCTGGTCTGGCCACAGAGCCAGGGCAACGGCGTGACCGTCGCGGTGCTGGACTCGGGCATCGCGGCTTCGCCCGACCTGGGCAATCGCGTGCTGACGCGGGTGAACTTTGCCGGACCCAAAACGACGGACGATCCCGGCGGTCATGGCAGTCACGTCGCAGGCATCGTGGCCGGCAGCGGCACGCTGTCGCAGGGTGAATACGTAGGCATTGCGCCGGCGGCGAAGCTGGTCGACGTGCGCGTCATCGACGAGAACGGTGGCGGACGGATCTCGTCCGTCGTGGCTGGCATCGGGTGGGCGCTGGATCATCGGCAGCAATACAACATTCGCGTCCTGAACCTGTCATTCGGCGCACCGCCGCTGGCGTCGTATCGCGCCGATCCGATGACCGCGGCACTCGAGATCGCCTGGAAGCGCGGTGTCGCCGTCGTCGTTGCGGCCGGCAATAGTGGGCCGGGGTCGGGCACGGTGCATTCGCCGGGCTACGATCCGTACGGGATCACGGTCGGTGCGACCGATGACCTGGGCACGCTCAGCCTGGCCGACGATGGACTTGCGTGGTTCTCGTCGTGGGGTACGCCGGCTGGTGGTCGGCCGAAGCCGGACGTCGTGGCGCCGGGCCGCAAGATCGTGTCGTTGCGGGTGCCGGGCAGCACCCTGGACACCCTGTTGGCGGACCACGTGACGCCGGCCGCGAATGGCGCGTCGATGTTCCGCCTGACGGGCTCCTCGCAGGCCACTGGCGTGGTCTCGGGCACCGTGGCGTTGATGCTCGCGCGCACGCCATCTTTGACGCCTGACCAGGTCAAAGCGATCCTGGTTGGCACCACACAGGGTTATGGCCCGGGCGGCTCGCCTGTCCTGCCCGACCCCACCGCCGACGGCTCAGGCCTGCTGAACGCCCAGGCCGCCTATCAGAGCGCCGCTCGGCCCTCCGTCAACGGTGGTCTACGCCCGTCCGACGCCTTCGCCCGCACCGTCTATCCCGCTCTGTACGGCCAACCGCTCTCGTGGCTCGATCCCAACTACTTAGGCATTGCGTGGAACACGCTGACCTGGGACAACATCGCGTGGGACAACATCGCCTGGGACAACATCGCGTGGGACAACATCGCCTGGG
>DASXRR010000244.1:0-11381 GCA_036506475.1 Chloroflexota bacterium | reverse complement strand
GTATTTCTTCAACAGCATCCCTTCTGAGCGCGTCGTCAACACCTTCAAGGTCGAATGCGACGACGGCTGGCGTGGCTCCTTCCGCATGTACCCGGATTACTGCGACGGCATCATGGGCCAATACGCCACTCTTAGAAGCATCTTGGCGCTCAAGCGCGACTACATGTGGTGGCAGGATCGCGTGACCGACGACTATGACGGGAACAACCCGGATCATGCAGCACGCGCGGCCTCGTGCATGTCAGCGTTCGACCTCCAGCCGCCGCCACCAGCAGAAGATGTAGCTAGCGAGCTCGCGGGCGCGAGGGCCTGTCCGGCGAATGACAGCGGCGATCTCGCCGAAACGGCCCGGCGGCGTAAGTAGTGGGTCTGGGTGCACACTAATGGTTGTAGCGCTCACCAACACGACCCTGAGCGGCTCACCGCGTCCATAGATACCTGTTGACCCATCAGTATTTGAATGTGGCCTTGACGTAGTCGTGGGTTTCGGCCAACAGGACGTATTCGCTGAAGACGCCCCGTTCGTTGCCGTTGCCGTTCGTTGCCGTTCTGCGGGATCATCTACGTCAGACCCTTGGCGTTGGCCACCAACTCCACACATGGGTTGACGTCGCCTTCGCCCGTTGTCAGCTGCTGGGCTCAGTACCCAGTGAATCATTGAAGGGCACTCACCCAGTTGAAAGAGCGCGGCCAAGCTCGCTAATCGGACCCAGGTAGGCGCTATATACAGAGCAGCATGTCGAGCGCCTCGGCGCCGCGCACCTCGCCGACGATGATCCGCGTCGGGCGCATGCGCAGCGCGTTGCGTACGAGATCGCGAACCGTGATCTCGCCAACACCCTCGACGTTCTTGCCGCGCACCTGCAGGGCGACACAGTCCGGCAGCTGTCGATCGAGCTGTAGCTCCGGAACTTCCTCCACGGTGACCACGCGTTCCTCGAGCGCCGCGATAGATGCACCGAGCGCATTCAGCAGCGTCGTCTTGCCGGAGCCGGTTTGGCCGCTGACCAGGATGTTCACGCCGGCTTGCACCGCCGCGTCCAGGAAGTCCGCCGCCGCGGCCGGCAGCGCACCCAGCTCGACCAGCTGCGCAAGCGAGTGGACGCGCATCGCGAATTTTCTGATGGTGACCGACGTCCAACGCGTGGATGCTGGAGTAATGACGGCGTTGAGGCGGGAGCCATCGCGCAGACGCACGTCGACCATGGGCGCGGCTTCGTCGAGCCGCCGCCCGGCGGTGCTGACGATGCGCTTCACGAGCTGGCGCAGCTCGTCGTCGGTGTCGAAGTAGACGTCCGAGACGGGCTCCTTGCGGCCGTCACGAATGGCGAAGATGCGCAGCGGCCCGTTGACGATGATCTCTTCGACGCGCGGATCGTCCATCAACGGCTGCAGGATGCCGAGGCCGAACACCACGTCAAACAGGTGCCGCTTGATGGCCTCGGCATCGACCAGCAACGCGGAGTTGGTTGTCACCGCGCGGCGTTCGTAGGAAGTAACTTCGTCCTCGATGATCAACCGGACTGTGGACTCGTCCTCGCCGTTCGGCTGGAGCAGATGCCCATCACCGAGCGCACGACTTACCCCATCGGCGACGCGTTCGCGAATGACGCGCTCGGCGGCGCGATCGCTGCTGACGAGTGGTCGAGAAGGAGACTTGCGCTCGCCCGCGGGCCGGACCTCGACGGCGAGCGTGCCGCTCACGCCGAGCTGCCCCAGCGCAGCGCGCCGGCTACGCCCGCCGACACTGCCGAGCGCCAGCGCGGACGCGGCGCTGTTCCAGGTTCGGCGGGCGCTAGACGGACGCGACCGTGATGGATACGCTCGGCAAGCTCGAGGATTGCGCGCGCCGCGCGACTGGTTGGATCGACCACGACCGGGTTCTGCTCGGCGATCGCCTTCTGGAGTGCGGCGTACTCCTGCGGGATCACCAGCGCCGCGGCAGCACCGAGATGCCACTCGATCTCGTCCACAGCGTGGTGGAAGCGTCGATCATGGCGATTGACGATCAGGCTCATACGCTCGCGGCCGAGCCCGAGCTGGCGCTCGAGCTGCCCGAGCATGGTCCGCGCGTGCCACAGACTGATCAGGTCGGAACCGGTCACGAGCAGGATGTGCTGGGCACGCAGGACCGCGGCGCGGTGGATCGCCGCCGGAGCATCCACGCCGAGCAGCTCGGCGCCAACATCCACGATCACGTACCGAGTGCGGTCCGCGAGCTCGTCGAGCAGCTGTTCCACGACCGCCGGCGTCAGGCTGCTGCGCAGCTCGCGCTTGGGTAAGCCACACAACAACACACCGGCGGCGCTGCGCGCGTGCAACGGCTGCAGCTCCTGCGCCAGGGCCTGGGCCCAGGCCCGCGGGCTCTCGCGGACCGCGTGCGCGAGGGTGACGATATTGCGGCTCGGATCGCGGTTCAAATAGGCGGCCACGCTCGGGCTGGTGCAGTCGAGATCGACGAGCACCGTGGGCGCAACGGCACCCAGCGCGGTCGCCAGGTTGATGGCGACGGTGGTCCGACCAGGGCTGCCAGCGCCACCCGCGACCACCAGGACCGACAGCTCGTTCGGCCGAGCGGCAGCGCTCGCCAGCGACGCGTGCGACTCGCGCGCCGAGCGCACTCGGGGCGCCCAGCGTTCGCCGCGCGCGGCAGCCACGATCGCCTGGCGCAGGGTGGCCGGGTCCACATCGCGTGGCACCACCGTGCCGCGCCCGGCACGCTCCGCGGCATCCTCGTCGGCGGCAAGCAACACCAGCGGCACGCGCAAGGCTGCGAGCTGGGTGAGCACCGACTCGGACAGCCGGTGCAGCCCGGCCGCCACCACCACCGCGTCGACCGCACTCGCCTCGACGGCCTGCACGATTTGATCGGCGGCCAGGCAGTGGACGGCAATGGCCAGCTCGGCGTCGGCGTCTAGCGCGGGGCGCAAGCGCTGCTCGAGCTCCTGGTCGCCCAGGCCGAGGGCGAGGCGGATGGGTTTGCGGCTCGTCATTGGCGCGCCACCGGCGGCACAGATTGAGGCGGCGCGGTGGCCGGAAGCAGGACGACGTCGAGCTCTCCGGTGCGCCGCGCTTCGGCCAGCAGGCGTGCCTGCTGCGGAGTCACGGCCAGCGTCACACTGTTGATCGCGGCGTGTGCGAAGCCTTCCGCGTCAGCATTGGTCGAGCTCGAGAATGCCTGCTCGCGCCCGACGCTGTAGACCTGTACGCGCTCGAGGACCAGGCGCGCGTGCGCCTCGGCGCGCGCCTTGTCGACAACTGTCACCAGCACTTGCACCGCGTCTCCCGGGCGAAGTCGGCCGTCGACCGCGCTATCTGGTTTGGCCGGGATGGTCATCGCGACCTGGTCGGGCCCGAGGCCGACGCGTTCGGCGACCTGTTCGCGCGCGAGCACTTGCTGGGCGTGGAGCGGCTCGCCGAGCTGGCGGCCGACCAGGCCCTCGAGCGCGTCCGCGGGCAAGGCGGCGCGATACAGGTTGTCCTCCATGCGCACGTAGGCCACGGCCAGATCGGCCGGGCGCAGCGTCGCGCCCACGGGCAGGTCGCGCGTGGCAATCAGCACCGGTCGCGCCTCACTGCTGCCAACCCAGAACGACACGGAGCCGGCCAGCGCCGCCAGCGTCAAGAAGACTCCAATGAGCGCCCGCGGGTCGGTGCGGCGCGGTCGGCGCAACGCGCGCGCGGGCGTCAGAGTCGCCGCGACCATAGGCTCCTCCCGTGGGCGTGACTGGGCCAGCGTGACCAAAGCTCCCCAGCCGCTGGCCAGCACTGACTATTGCTACTAACGCGAGCATCATGACGGCCTCAGCCGGTTCCGGTCAAGAGTTCGGACGAAATTGGCCCGCTGGGATGTCAAGTCGCTGCTGTGGCATGTCAATCTCCTCCGTGAACGTGGGCGGGCGGGTGTGGCAAGCGTGCGAACGGGCATGGGTCGATTGTCGATATGGACCGTCACGCGAACCGTCACGGGAAGCGCCAGAAGCGTCACGCGAACCGTCGGGCGAGTGTCACAAAAACAGCCAAACCGTCACGCGTGACGGTTGTTACGTCAGCGGTGACGCTTGTTCCGTCAAGTCAGGTGCTGTGCGGCGAACTGCTCGTCGCTGGGACCAAACCGGACGGTCGGGCAACAATCCGTCACCTCATTGAGTGAAATTGAGTGATCACGACCCTGCCACCGCTAGCCTGTGTCGCCCAGGAGGACTACCAACCCGCACATGGCTACCGACGTCATCTCCCTCCAGGCTGCGCATGAGCAACACGCTCTGGCCATCGCGCACTTGCAGCGCGCCATCGACCAGCTCGCTCAACAACAAGCGCTGCACACCCAAGCCCTGCTGCACGCCATCCGTGGGAAGTGGGATGCCGCGCAGTTTGGCGCGCACTCGGCTGAGGCCGTCCTCGTCGCCTTGAACCCCGCGCTGCAGGGCAAGGTCGATGCCGTCCCTTTCGACCCGGATCGATAGCGCCGCGAGCACAGACCGTGATGCACCCACCGCTGATCCGCCGCTGGCAGTCGCCCCACTCGTGGGTGGGTCGACCGTTCGGTCCGCCCATCGCGTTCGTCGTGCACACCGAGTCGGGTGGACAGTCCGGCACGGTCGCCGAGCTGGCCAACAGCTCGGCGCAATTCTCCAGTCACTACTCGGCCGGGCTGGACGGCTCGCTCAACTGCTACGTCGACGTGAGCGACCGCGCCTGGAGCAACGGCATCCTCGAGCCCGGCAATGGCTGGTTTGTCATCGCACGCGATTGTCAGGTGGACCCGGTCCTGAATCCGAACCACATCACCGTCACCTGTGAAACTGAGGATGGCGGCGATCCGAGCGGACACGTCACCGACGCGCAATTCAACGCCGTGCTGTACGCGGGCTGGGAAGCTCGGATGCACTACCCAGACTCGCTGCGCTATCTCGCCTGTCACGCGGACATCAGTCCGCAAAGTCGTGCGGAATGCCCCGGCGATCGATGGGTCGCCAGCGGGCGCTTTCAGGCACTCGCCCTGGCCCTCGGACTGAAAACGCTCAGCGAGTACTAGGGAGACCTCCGGGGGGAGGGGTCGCGCCCGGTCCCGACGCTGCCGACCGACACACCGGTTGGCTCCGTCGGGTCCGGGCCGCAGACCAACCGCGGACGGTTCGCGGACGAGAACGACCAGTCGCGAAGCGCGCCGGGCACAAAAAAAAGAGACCGCCCCCCGAATTACTTCGGAAGGCGGTCCCTTACTACGCGTCCACGTCCTGGAGAGCGCTTGACACGCGCTTCATGCGTTTGTCGAGCGCTGCGCCGGGACGGACGAGCCAGCCCAGGAGTCCCGCGGGTCGCTGCGAGCTCACCATCCACAGCAGCTCGAGTCCATTGAGCAACTGTGCGCCCGAGCCGCCGCGGACCATCGCGCAATCGGCGTCGGCCTCCACCTGGCGCGACTCCCACGCCTGCAGCGACCGCAAGGCCGGCACCAGCGCCCAGGCCGTCAACAGCCCGAGCCCTGGTGCAGCGGCTCCGCCCGAGATCAGCGCCGCGCCGATCAGTCCGATCAGCACGGCGCTGAAGAACGCGCCCACCCAGGTGACGAATTGGGTGGCGCCGACCAGCATCGGCAGCACCAGCGCACTGCCGATGACCATGGCCAGCAGGCGCCCGAGGTAGCCGAGCGCTCGACTTGCGAACCAGGCCACCAGGAGCGGTGCGTTCCCGAGCCAAACGATGCCCTCGCGCACCAGCCCGGCGGCCTGGCGCTGAAGGGCGGCGTGCTCGAGCAACCCGGCCAAGCCAGCATCGTCGAGCGACTCGAACGCGCCACGACTGACGATGATGGCTCGCAGCCCGGCCCCGATCCAGAGCGCCGGATCGTCCGCGATCAGGACATCGACCTCGAATCGCTGCACCCACGATTCGAGTCGAGCCCGCTCGCGGAAGGTCGGCTCGCGACAGCCGAGGTACACGAGCACGCGACGCTCGAGCACCAACCAGCACTCGAGCGCCGCGAGCGAACCGACGACCCACGCCAGGAGCGCCAGAGGAAGCGCGACTTTAAGGAAAGCCGCGTAGACGACGGCGAGCATGAGGGTACAGATGACGCTAAAAGGGCGGCGCCGCAGCGCCGCCCGAGCGATTGAGAGCACCATCGGGTGCCTCCTTTCAAGTGGGATTGAGCGGATCGACCTGCACCAGGCCAATCCGCTGACGGCCGAACCGGACCGAGACCACGGCCCGCCCAACGGGCAGTCGGGCGAGCTCATCCGGTGCGATGAGGAAGGACTCGCGGGCGCGCAGCAGGCGTCGGACGAGCGTGCTGTCGCGCGCGTGGACGATCTGGCGCACGATCTCGGGTGCGGTGCGCGTCCCGAGTGCGCGCGCCAGCGTGTCGGCGTCCTCGGGTGTGCCGATCTGGTGCACGATCAGCGTTCCGGCGCCCAGCACGCTGTGACGCAGCGGGTGCTCGCGAGGCACCTGCTGCGTCGAGACGACCACCGCCAGGTGCGCCTCACGCGCCTGGAGGAGGAGATCGACGAACTGCGCGGCCTCGTGCAGCGAGACGAACTCGTCGAACACGACCAGCGCCGGACGACGCTCCTCCGCCCACAGCGCGGCGTACGCGACCTGCTTGAGGTGCTGGACGAGGACCCGGCCGACCAGCGCGACGTCCTCCGACGCCGCGGTCGCCGGCAGGCCCAGGTAGGTCACACCCGGCTCGACCAGGCACTGGGCCAGGTCGAGGGTGCGCTCCGATGGCAGGAGCCACGGGCCGAAAAGGCCGAAGCGGAGCGCACGCAGGCGCCCGACCAGCCCGGACAGCGCGCGACGATGGAGATCGTCACCGCGCAGCGCGAGCAGCTCGGAACGGAGACCGAGATCGGTGACGCGTCTGGCCAATCCGACCAGATGCGGCCGATCGAGGCTGAACCGCAGCGTGTCGAGATCGCGCGGGACGCTGCACTCCTGCATCGCCCGCAGGACGATCGGCACCGCCGCCTGCGACAGATTGCGGAACACCTGGCCTTCGCGGCCATGGTCGAATGCGCCGACGAGGCGGTTGGCGACCATGACCGGCTCGCCCGCGCAGATGTCGTACGTCCAACTGCGCGGATCTCCAGCCAGCCAGATTCGTGACGGAAGTGCGTGACGCGCCGCCACGCGTTGACTGACGTCGGCGAGCCGACCGCCCTTGGCGTCGACAACCAGGACGGGCCAATCCGCCTCGAGGGCCGCGTCCAGGAAGCGTCCCAGCGTGGTGGTCTTGCCCGATCCAGTCGCGCCGACAACGGCGACGTGTCGCTGGAGGTCGGCCAGCAACACGTGGAACCGCTGGCCCGCCCAGACTTGTGCGACCTGAGCGGGGGCGAAAACGACTCGGCCCAGGTCCATCGTCGGGCCTGGGCCGAGGGCGCGGATTGAGCTTCGTGCCGTCGGTGATCCGCGCGCACCGGGTGACCAGACCGCGATTGAGGCGATCGCTGCAGCAACCGCCGTCACCAGGTCTGATGCGCCGGCGTAGTGGGCGCCGCAGCCGAGCAGCGCTGCAGCGCCGAGTACCCAAGCGCAGCGTCGAAGCATCGTCATTTGTGACGCACCTCGACGCCCGGCGGGAGGTCATGGACGGTCATGTCCATGTCCTCCGTGAGCCCGTGCTCCCACATCAGCGTTTTGAGCCGCTGGTGAAGGCTGGGCACAGCGACGTACCACCGCAAAGCGTGGAACCCGAACTGATCCCCATACCAGCGGCAGATGTCGACGTAGCGGATCCAATCCTTGTCGTTGAGCTCGACCTCGATGGCGATGCGTCGACCGATCGAGGTGATGAGCTCGCCGTCTGGGATGTGGTCGTTGTCGGACCAGCCCTCGTGACGCGCCTGGCGCTGCCGCAGGTTGAGCAGCTCGCGTTCGGTAAGCCAGCGCGCTCGCTTGTCCTCGCGAAGCAGCGCGTTGGCAACGTCGTTGACCGTCAGGTGGTGATAGACCCATCGGTCATTGATGGGGTCATCACCAATCCCGAGACCCGCGACCCGAGCGCCCGTGCGGGTGTGGGTGTAGATGGAACCGCCGACCGCGAGCCGACGCGGATCTCGAATCAGCAACGAGCGACTGCAGAGTTTGCTGATGCGGACGACGGCGTCGTCGGTTGGCAACTCGTAGATGCAAGCGATCTGGTCGGTGGCTAACCAACCGAAGCGAATGACCTGCTTCAGAACCGCCAGGTCGGCGGCTTCCGGCTCTGGAAAACGATTGGAGCGGTGCATGAACTTGCTCCCGAAATGAGCGAGAGCGGAGGTCCTCGGGTAGAGGAGCTCCGCTCTCGTGGAAAGACGGCGAGTTGTCGTACACTGCCCACTGGCTGTCGGCGACGTGGTCCGCGAGACCGTGTTTGTCGCCGGCGAGCCCGTGAGCCGAGGCCGGATGTCGCGTTCGCGCGCGACGTCTGGTCTCGGTTGTTGTTGTGTGCTGGTTGGTCTACATGGCTGGGTTCTCCTTGCGCGTTTGATCTGGAAACACAACGAGGGCGCGACCGGTGCGCACGGATGTACCGCGCACGCCAGAAGCGCCCTCTGTAGGACACGCTCGGTCTACACCGACGGGTCGTCCGGTGCTGGTCGAGCGTGAAGCGTATTCAGTTGTCGGAAGTGGAGTTATTCAGTTGTCGGGGCTGATCCAGCCCAAGCTTGTCCGTCCCGTTTCATTGTCCTGGTCAGTGACCGGGAATGAGGAATAGGCAGTCTCCTTTCAGTGTGTGGCTGGCTACGGAGCGTCGTGGCTCGTCTCGCGGATCGGGAGAGCAAGCTCCTTCGGACACCTTGTGGCCGATCCCGAATCCAACGCGGTGAGCCAAACCGTTGTCCCTGATTCGTGCGCGCAGGAGAGCATGCTCATGGACCGACCGAAGCCGATCGCATCCAGCGACACAGCGAGAGTGGAACTCCCTCGTCGGCAAGTGGCGTAGCCGACAACGCATCTCATGACTCCCCTAGCCTACGCATCGACCGTCACGCGGACCGTCACGGCGCGGCCGGAAACCGTCAGCGCAATATCACAAAATGGCGTGACGGTTGTTCTGTCGAGTGGCGCTCGGCGTTTGGGGCGGGTGCGCTATGTGGCGACGGCGAGCCGCACCGGCTGCCTGGACTGGACAGAATCGATTGCCGCGCGCGCGAGCAGCAATGCCGCGCGACCATCCTCGCCGCTGCACTCCGGCGGCGTGCCCGAGCGCACGCTCCGTACAAAGTGCGCCAGCTCGGCGGCATAGGCATCGCCGAAGACGTCGACAAACCAGTTCGGCCGAGGCTGCGTCGAACCGATGCGCGCGTGGTGCACGAGGTTGATCGGACTCTGCTCGCCTACACTGGCCATGCCCTCGGAGCCGAAGATCTCAGCGCGCACGTCGTAGCCGTAGACTGCCTGGAAGCTCGCGTCGCAGGTGGCGAACGCTCCGGAGTCGAAGCGCACCGAAACAGTCGCCGTATCGAGCAGGCCGCGCGCTTTCCACTCCGGTCGGATGAGTGCGTCGGCCATGGCGAAGACTTCGACGGGTTCTGCGCCCGCGGCGAAGAAGCGCAGCACGTCGAAATCGTGGATCAGCGTCTCGAGGAAGATGGCCCACGGCGGCACCCGCTCTGGCTGGTCGAGCGACGGATCGCGGGTCAGCGAGCGCAGTAGTTGGACCTGACCCAGCGCGCCCGACGTCACCAGGTCGTGCGCCTGCCGAAATGCCCGATCGAAACGCCGCTGAAAGCCGATCTGAAGGGGGACTCCGGCGGCGCGGGTTGCCTCGAGCGCGCGATCGGCGGCGGCGAGCTCATGGGCAATCGGCTTTTCGCAGAAGATGGCTTTGCCGGCGTGCGCGGCGGCAACGATCGCGTCCGCGTGAAAGCGGGCCGGGGTGGCGACGACAACTGCCTCGACGGCGGGATCGGCCAGCAGCGACTGGTAGTCGAGCGTCCAGCGCACGCCGCCCAGGCGGCCGCTCACCGCTTCGGCGAGGCCAGGTTGTGGATCGGCCAGGCCGAGGAGTCGGGCGCCCGGGACGCGCGTGGCGAGGTTTTCGGCGTGGTAAGCGCCCATCGTGCCCACGCCGATCACGGCAATTCCGACGGGCGGGTCAGCCCACTTCGGCACCGACGCGGGCTCAGGCAAAGGCTGCCTCGGCGGACGCGCGGGTACGGCAGTGGCGAGCAATCACGTTGCGAGCGACCGTACTGAGCGGCGCGATACTGCGTCAAACCGACCGCGCTGCGTGCGCCGCGTGACGGTGCGCGTGACGCTTTTTGGCCTTCCCGTGACGGTTGTTACGTCGAGTTGGTGCGCCAACGGCGCCGCGGTCCAGGCGCGACGAGCCGGCGTGCCTGCCCTGACCGCCAGTGGACTGAGTGAGAAACGCTGTTGGGTGCGCTGGACGGAGCGGGGGCCCCGCTGGAGCGGGGCCCCGCTAAGGCAGGCACAGCTGCATCTCACGAAGCCTACGCGGCAGCCCGTGGGGGCCGACGTGCACACCTCATCGGCCGCTGTACACGGCAACGGACGCGACGTACCAGCTGGTGTGCCAAGCGCCGGTAGCTTCCGCGCGGACCGCCGACGCTTCGACGGGGATTCCTGTCAGTCGCTTCGAGGTCTGGCTCTTCGATGGACACGGGGTTGACAACGTGGCTGGCCAACGGCAGTCAAGTACGCTGGTCGGTGCTGTCATGCTCAAGATCGACGTCTTCCCGCACATCCTGCCGCGCCGCTTCTTCGATCGACTGCTCGAGGTCGCGCCGCGCTCCGGGCTCATGGTCAAGCGCGTCTCGAACATCCCGGTCATGATCGACCTCGATCGACGCTTCGAGATCATGGATCGTCACGAGGGCTATCGTCAGGTGCTGACGCTCGCGGCGCCACCGCTGGAGGCGATCGCCGGGCCGGACGTCACACCTGACCTGGCGAAGCTCGCCAACGACGAGATGGCCGCGATTGTCCAGAAACATCCGGATCGTTTTCCCGCCTTCGTCGCCCAACTGCCGATGAACAATCCCGAGGCCGCGGTCCGCGAAGTCGATCGAGCCATCAACGACCTCGGCGCAACCGGCGTCCAGTTCTACACCAATGTGGACGGGCGAGCGCTCGACAATCCTGAATACCAGCCCATCTTCGACCGCATGGCCGAGCACAACTTACCGATGTGGATGCATCCGTCGCGTGGCGCGGACTTCCCGGACTACATCGGCGAGGAGCGGTCGAAGTACGACCTGTGGTGGGCCTTCGGCTGGCCTTATGAGTCAGCGGTAGCGATGGCCCGGCTGCTGTTTTCGGGTCTGTTCGATCGCCATCCGGATCTGAAGATCATCGTCCACCATCTGGGCGGGATGGTGCCGCACTTCGAGGGACGGGTCGGTGGTGGACTCAATCAGCTA
>DASXRR010000243.1:0-2901 GCA_036506475.1 Chloroflexota bacterium | reverse complement strand
GCGAAGATGCTCGTGGTGACCCTCGGCGATCGCGGCTGCGACGTCTATCGCACGGGTGAGCCCGTCTATCACTCGGCGGCGTTCAAGTCCGCTGTGGAAGTCGACCCAACCGGCGCGGGCGACGTGTTCGCCGCGGCGTTCCTGTGGCACCTGCACTCGAGCGACGGTGACTGGCGAGCCGCCGCCGATTGGGCCAACTGCGTCGCCTCATTCGTCGTCGAAAAGCGCGGCGTTGCCGGCGTGCCCAAGCTAGCCGACGTCGAGAAGCGCTGGCGCAGCGGCGCCCGCATTGGTGTACGCACGCGCGCCAGCTAGGGTTTGGCCCACGCGGGGAAGCGCTCGCCGCGGAAATGGCTGATGATGAAGTCGCCAGCGGGATGACGGCTGCGCTGGATGGCTTCGATGACCGCCTGGACGTTGTAGGCGACCCGATAGTGCTCGACGGCGAGGCGGCTCGGCGAGGAGTCGATAGTGGCGTAGCTGGCGCGCAGGTCCATGGCCAATGGATTGCTGACGCTGCCGGTATTGATCACGCGTATGCCGTCGACGCGGCGGTCGAAGGGCCACTGGCTGTGGCCAACACATACGAGCTCGGCGTCCGCGGCCGCCACCTGTGCGCTCAGCTCGTTGTCGGTCAGACCGGCGCCGTCATCCAGGCCTGGTGCGACATGGATGGCCAGCAATCGCCTGCCGTCGGGCAACGTCAGGCGCTCCTCGAGGGGCAGTGCGTGAGGCGCTCGAGCACACCGACAGGGTCGTAGCCGATGGCGACGATGTCGCCCAGGACCAGGTAGGCGTCGGCGCCACCATGATGTTCGATGTCCGCCAGGACCGCATCAAGCGCGAGCTGGTTGCCGTGGATGCCTGACAGGAGCGTACCCACTTCGCGTGCCTGCGGCCCGCTTCGGGAGCACTAGCGAGCTCGCATGCACCCAGACAACGCAGCGGGCCCGGGCGAGTTACGGACGACGTGTACTGTTAGACCGATGTGCGCGCGAGTCGTCGCCGTGGCCAATCAGAAGGGTGGGGTGGGTAAGACCACCACGGCCGTCAACCTGAGCGCGTATCTGGCGCTGAGCGTGCGCGTGTTGCTGGTCGATCTCGATCCACAGGCCAACGCGACCAGCTCTTTGGGGTTGGAGCCACCGGAGCGATCGACGTACGACGTGTTGATCGGGCAGGCCGGGCTGCGCGATGTCATCATCGCCAATGCGCGACAAAACCTGGACCTCGCGCCGGCCAATCGCTCGCTCGCAGGGGCGCAGGTGGAGCTGGTCGAACTGCCCGATCGCGAACGGCGGCTCGCGCATGCTTTGGCCGAGGCCCGCGCTGACTACGACGTGATTCTCGTCGACTGTCCGCCGTCGCTAGGCATCCTGACCTTAAATGCGCTCGTGGCCGCGGACTTGCTGCTCGCGCCGGTGCAGTGTGAGTACCTGGCGCTGGAAGGGGTCGGGCAGCTGCTAGAGACGATCGAGCTCGTGCGCGCTACCCTGAACCCGCGGCTCGAGCTGCTAGGCATGTTGATGACAATGTTCGACCCGCGCACGCGGCTGTCGGCGCAGGTCGTCGACGAAGTGCGGCGCCACTTTCCCGAGCGTACGTTCGACACGGTCATTCCGCGCAGCGTGCGTCTGAGTGAGGCGCCGAGTTTCGGCAAGCCCGTGCTCGAGTACGAGCCGACGTCGCGCGGGGCGGGCGCGTACGCCGACCTGGCGCAGGAAGTCATCCGGCGGGGAGTGTTGCGATGAGCCGACCCCATGAGCGCGGACTCGGCCGTGGGCTGGGCGCGCTGATTCCGCGCGCCACCACGGGTTTGCGCGACATCGCCGTAGAGGCGGTGCGGCCGAATCCGCGGCAGCCGCGGCATAACTTCGACCAGCAAGAGCTCGAAGAGCTGGCCCAGTCGATCCGCGAGCATGGCGTGCTGCAGCCCATCCTCGTGTCGCAGCAGACCGATGGCACATACCAGCTCATCACGGGCGAGCGACGCTGGCGCGCCGTGCAGCTGGCCGGTCTTGAGACGGTCCCGGCGCTGGTCAAGGAGACGACACCGCTCGCCAGTTTGGAGATGGCGCTGGTCGAGAACATCCAGCGCTCGGATCTGAACCCGCTGGAAGAGGCGCATGCGTTTCGGCAGCTGCTCGACGAGCACGGCATGACCCAGGAGCAGCTCGCCCAGCGTATCGGCAAGAGCCGCGTCGCGGTGACCAACACCTTGCGTTTGCTGCAACTGCCAGAAGCCGTGCTCAAGGCACTCGCCGATGGCGAGATCACCGAGGGCCATGCCCGGGCAATCCTGACCGCGAACGACGACACGCGCCGCCTGGCGCTGCTGGCGCACGTTCTGGAAGGCCACCTGAGCGTGCGCGACACTGAGGCGCTGGCGCGCGAGTTCAACATGGATCGGCCGATGGACGAGATCCGTCCGCCCGAGACCGTCGACCCCGAAACCGAGCGCCTGGAAGACGCATTCCGCCACGCTCTTGGGACTCGCGTGCGGTTAGTGCGCGGCCGCAATGGCGGCCGGCTGATCATCCACTTCTACTCGGACGAGGAGCTCCAGGGCATCTACGAGGCCATCGTTCGCGACGAAAGCTGAGCCCACCCGTCACGAAGACGGATTGTCTGGGCGCACGGACCGCAGGACCTCCGCTAGCTGGTCGCGAATCGCAAACGCGGCGACCTCCGGAGCTCCTGTTCTCGCAGCTGGGCGAGGACGGACGACGTCATACCTGGTCGGCCAGGGCTGAGCTGGAGTGATTCGGTACAAGCGGGACGAACACCAGCTCAACGCCAAGCTTGCGTGCTGTGTCGGCTTCGGGCAGCGTGGCTTCGGAATAGTCGGCGCCTTTGACGTACACGCTCGGGCGCAGCGCGCGCAGCAGCGCGTCGGCCGTC
>DASXRR010000242.1:0-21512 GCA_036506475.1 Chloroflexota bacterium | reverse complement strand
GCCAGGCGCGAGCCTCTGCCCACAATGTCACCCACAATGCCGGCTCCCACCGCTCGCCAAACTCACCCACCTCGCGAGCAATCGCGGCCAGAGGTTGTACTTCGCGAACTCCAAACCACACAACATCTTGTAACTCGCGCGCCTCACCAAACGCTAAGAGTTTCATCTCTATTACGATATTTAGTCGAGCGATTAACGATTAGCAGTTAGCGATTAGCTCGTCTTAGACTTTTGCTAATTGCTAACTGCTCCGCCAACGGCGGACAGGCGCTCCTTCCTGGCAGGCGGCCCGTGGAGGTTGACAAACCTTCATGGGTCGCTTTGCTTACCGCTTCGCCACTCGCACATAGGCACTTCCGAAGATCGGACGAACGCGATTCGGCAAAAGGTCCGCGGCGCTCACGCGCCATCCGCTGGATGCTTTACCGAGTGGCTCGTCGACGCTGCACCTCGTCCCAACAGGTCTTGCGGTGAGTGCGTTCCTGTTGCGCCTGGCCTGGCGCCGTCCGCCTCGAACCCCAGCCGCCCCTCCTCGAGCGCGCGCTTGAAGGCCGTCAGCGTAGCGTTCGCCTGCTTTCGCATCATGGGCCCCATCAGCGGCGCCAGGAGCCGGAAGGGACCGCGGAACGCCACCTCACCCTCGAAGGCCAGGCGGGTGCCCGGGCCGGTCGGCGTCAGGCGCACCCTGGAGGCGAAGTCGAAGCTCTTCGCCCGGCCACGCCGCGCCACCGCGCGCGGCCGGTCGTACTCGGTCACTTCCACTGCCATCGGGCCCATGCCGGTGTACTCGGCCGCGAATGTGCTGCCGCGCCCCAACGGAGCGGGTGAGGTCTGCTCCACCCGCACCGCCTGCGGGTGCCAGCGCATGTCCTGACGCAGGTCAGCCCAGGCGTCGAACACGTCCTCCGGCGATCGTGCGATCTCCAGCTCCAGCGTAACGCGGGTCATCTCCGGTCCTCCTGCGTGGGGTGTGCGGTCTACCGCCCGTTCCGGAGTGCAAAGTACGCAGGCACAAGCGGGGCGGGCATCGGGGAAAGCTCCCTATCCGGGGAGCGGCTGTGCAGGTATCACGTCGATGAGGTCGTGCTCCATCGCGAACACCCGGGCTCCGGCTCGGCTGCGCACATCGATCTTGTCGTAGATGTGCTGGATGTGGTGGTCGATCGTTTTCGGCGACACGACCAGGCGCCTGGCGATCTCCCTCATCGACCACCCGCGCGCGAGCAGGCCGAGGACCTCCACCTCGCGCGCGCTCAGACCGCACGGCCACACCCGCCGCGACGCGCGCGGGCGCTGCCCAGCGGCCTCGACGACCGCCCGCGCCGCATCGGCGTCGAGTCGACCGGCGTCCGCTTCGCGCTGCAACTCCTCGGCGGCGGCCGCGGGCAGCCGCGCCGACCGGTGGGGTCGCGGTTCGGTCATCGCTTGAAACGCCTCCGCCGCGGCGAGCAGCCGCGCGGCGACCGGCAGCTCCGAGGCCTGCGCGGCACGGTGGTAGCCGGAACCGTCCAGCCGCTCGTGGTGCAAGCTTGCCAGCCGAGCGACATCGCCGAAGGAGCGTGTGCGACCGAGGATGCGTTCGGTGTAGTAGGCGTGCAACCGCACCTGCTCCCACTCCGCCGCGCCGAGCGGTCCCGGTTTGTCCCAGATCCCAGTCGACACGGCCACGACGCCGAGGTCGTGCACCAGCGCCGCGCGCCGGACCTCCGCGACGCCGGGGACGTCGAGTCCGAGCCGGCTGGCCGCGGCGGCGGCCAGCTCGCCGACGCGCCGCGAGTGCCCCGCGGTGTGGTCGGACTTCAAGTCGGCGAAGTCGGCGAGCACAGTCGCCGCCGGGTCCAGATCCACCTCGGAGAGCAGCCGCGGCGGGCCGGGCTCAGCCGCGAGGACCGCGTCCCAGGCGGACGGCGGGTCGAGGGCCTCCAGGACGTCCGTCGCGCGACTTCGCAGCGCCTCGACGACGGCCGGGTCGAACGCGCGCCCAGCGCGCCGCCGGACGGCGTCGAGGCTCGCCTGCACGCCGAGGTGGTGGAATGCCTCCGCGTCCCATGCCACGTGCAGGACGCGGACCGCGATGGGCAGTGCGTCACCCTTCAGGCCGAGCGGGGTGCCGGAGCCATTCCACCGCTCCAGCACGCAGCCGAGTGCATCGCGGACGCCCGGGCCGAAGCGCAGGCGATCGGCCAGAAGCTGCGCCACCTCGCAATGGGCGGTGCCGGCCTCTGCCATCATCCGCGGCGCGGTCGCCATCGCGCGCGTCAGCGCTCGGGCGCGGCGGACCGGTGGTTCCTCGGCCGCGAAGTGGCGCAGCATCCACAGCAGCACCTCATTCGGGCCGCCCATCGCGACCGGGATGATCTGGCCCCCAAACGCCAGCTCGTCGCCGAACGCGGCAGCGGCCCGGTGGGCGTCGGCCGTGCAGCCCAGCATCGCCAGCAGGCTCAGGTAGTACAGGTCGCCAAGCTCCGCCTCCGCGAGCCCGAGCACCTCCCCGAGGCGCACTGCGACCAGGCAGGACCGGATCCCCCGCTCCATCGGCCAACCTGACCCGAGGTCAGTCGCCAGCGAGATGGCCGCCACGACCTCGGCGAGGCGCGCGGGCTGGGTGGTGGCGGAAACGGTGCGGTGCATTGCGGGCTGCGCTAGCCGGGGACTGGGTGTATTGACAGAGCTATTTTCGCGCCGCGGGCGATGTCCCGCGGGTGGTCTCCCCGCGGGGAGCTTGTCGCCGATCGCGGCTGGCCTATGGAAGGGGCCGGATTCCCTTGCCCGAGCGATCGACAGCTTGGTGGTTTGCTTGCAGGTGAGTCGGCCATGGCGATCAGCTTCAGTCGGGTAGCTTGTTCTCGAGAGCATGGCTGCCAGGTTTCACATGCGCAGCCGCGGAATGGGTGTGGACGAGCTGCGGCACGGGCTCGACCGCCGCGGAATCCAGGTGAGCCGTGGTGCGCTCGATCGGCTCGCTTGCGACCAGCCAGTGAAATCGGTCAAATTTTGATTTGCTATTGCCGGTTCTCGACGAGCTTGGCCTTGTGCTGGGCGACCCCTTCCTCGCCCTGCCACGTGAGGAACTCACGAAACGAGTTTGCCCAAGAAATCAGCCAGGCTGGTTGGCCAAGAAGCGGCTGACATCGGCACCAACGCCGCTGGGATCCTCGAACCACGGCATGTGCCCGGCGTTGTCCACGATTCGTAGTTGTCCGCGCGGTAGGAGGCCGACCACGCGTTTCCAAAGGTCGACAGTGCCGACCTTATCCGCGGTGCCGAATACGTACAGCGTCGGCTGGCGGATCGCCGCAAGCTCGGCATCCTCGAACGTAAGTCCCGCTCGGTACTTGTTCCCGCGCACGATAGCTCGAACCATGTCGCGTTCATGACGCATCGTGGGTGTCTCTCGCCCGAGCGCCGCGCGCCAATTCACGAAGGCGTCCGGGATGTGCCCGTTCTCAAGGCTGGCGCCATGCCCCGACTGGCGGAGAATCGACTTGAGCCGACCGCGTGTATCCGGCACGCGGACCATGAGTGCGCCCAGCGGCGAGGCGATCAGCCGGATGATGCCTGGAACCGGCGCGTCGGCCACGAGCGGCGAACCACCCAATAAGACGACCCGATCGACCCGATCAGGATGCTGCGCGGCCATGCGAAGCGCCCAGACATTGCCGATCGAGCCGCCCATCACGTGCGCGCGATCGAGGCCGAGGGCATCAAGTGTGCCGCGTACGACATCCGCGACGAGCGTCGCGTACCCACGCTTCGAGAAATCGAGTGGCGAGCTCAGGCCCCAACCGGGCCGCTCGAGGACGAAGCAGCGGAAGCCGGGCAGCTCGCGAATGAGCATCGGCCAGGCACCAGGACCACCGGTGCCGTGGACCAACAACAACGGCTCCCCGGATCCGACTTCCAGCACTCGGAGCCGCACGGCTGGCGACTCGAGTTCCAGAAACCGTTCGCGTGGCTGCAGGCCATAGTGCTCCCACAGCGCGCGCTCGGCTCTCCTATACCGCTGGATCCCCGGCGCAGGTTCCGACTTTGTGGTGCTTGCAGCGGATACGAAGGTGGCCATGGTGCGTCTCCGTGATGAGGTTCTTGCCTGGTGTGAGGCGGCTCCCCCACTCAGTAGAGACGCTACGTAAGGCGACTGGTGCGGACAATCGGGTGTTCTCCCCATGCGACGAGTCCGTGCTCCATGGCAAAGAGCGTGGCTGCCGCGCGGGTCGATACGCCGATCTTCTCATAGGCGTGCTGCACGTGATGGTCGGCGGTCTTGGCGGAGATGCCTAGCACGCTGGCGATCTGCTTGGTCAGCAGGCCGCGGGCAAGCAAGCCGACGACTTCCACCTCGCGCTCGGTCAGCCCAGCGGGACGGTCGATGCGCGGCGCTCGCTGGCCACTGGTCGCGAGCACGGCGCCAACCGCGTCAGAATCGAGTCGTCCCGCGCGTGCTTCCTCTCCGAGCACCGCGGCCGCTTGGGTAGGGGAGAGCGGTTGGCGGTGCGGTCGTGGTTCGGTCATCGCATGGTAGGCATCGGCCGCGGCCAACACGCGTGCAGGCGGTGGCAGCGCCGCGCCGCCAGCTCCGCGGTGGTAGCCCGAGCCATCGAGTCGCTCGTGGTGCACGCCCGCGACGGTGGCGAGCGCGGCTAGGAACGGCGAGCGAGCTAGTACGCGCTCCGTCTGGTACGCATGCAACCTGACGCGTTCCCACTCGTCCGGCGTGAGCGGCCCAGGTTTCTGCCAAATCCGGGCGGGCACCGCGACACGCCCGACATCGTGGACGAGCGCCGCGCGCCGGAGCGAGACAAGCTCGTCGGGTTTGAATCCGCACCGTGCGCCGGCCGTGGTCGCCAGCTCAGCGACACCCGCCGAGTGGCCGACCAGATATGGCGACATGAGATCCGCGAAGTCGCCCATGGCCGCGAGCGCGCGATCGATCGCATCTCGTTCTAGGGTCCGCCGCGGCTGTGGTTCACAAGCGAGCACGCTGTCCCATGCGGATGCACCCGCATCGGCCGTGAGGATCTGAGCGGCATTGTCGGCGAGGCACCTGGCAATCGCTGGATCGAACGCATGGCCCGCTCGTTCGCCCACCACGCGCGCGGCGAGCTGCGCGCCGCCGAGCAGGTCTTGGAACGCCGCGTCTCGAGCGACATGAACGATCCGCACTGGGAGTGGGATCTCATCGCGCCTGCTTTCCCAGCGTTCGGTGAAGTCGACGAACAGATTTCGCACAGACGCTGGCAGGCCGAGACGGTCCGTCAGCATCTGTGCGACCTCGCACATCGCGGCGATGTGGCGCTGATGACCGCTGACGGCTCGAGGTAGGCGCTGTGCCATCTGAAGAGCACGCGCGACCGCGGAGCTGCCCGGATCGGGCAGTGCGCGGATGATCCCGGCCATCGTCTCCAGCTGGGAGCCGAACATGACCGGTGCGAAGTACGTCGTCAGCGCAGCCGGATCGGGGAAGAGCTCAGCGCTGATCTCCGCGTCCGCCGTGCAGCCGGCATAAAACAGCAGGCATGCGTAGTAGGTCTGCGAGGCGGTTTCGGACTCGACGCCCAGGAGCTGAACGAGCTTCACAGCCACAAGCGTGCTGCGCAGGCCGTGCTCGAAGGGCAAGCCGATGCTGAGGTCAGTGGCCAAGCACAGTGCCGCGATGACCTCAGCGGCGTGCACTCGCTCGTCGCCCGGCGATGGAGCGTCTGGCACCTCGCGACGATACCGCGCCAACGCTTCAGCACGGCTTGCCGGTTTTTCGTCGGAGCGTTCGCGGGGCCAGACCGTCGAGAAGCTGCCGGACGGGCAGGTGTCCGCAACTAGCTGTCAGTGGACTTTCCAGATACTCGGCGCCCGAAATCGCGTCGAAGCGGCCGACACTGCCGAGGAGCAGGGCGGCCCGTCCAGCCGACGCGGCGCTCTATGGCAGTCGATGTCTCCCCCGCGGCATAAAGCCCATCTTGCACTGCCGGAGACAGACGAGCCGACCAGTGTTGACGGCAGGCTGACCCAGCCGCGCTCAGCGCGAAGTCGCGCCACTTACCTGAGGAAGTCGCGTTCGGACTACGTCGAGGCCGCTCGGGCATGGCGACTTGCCGCCAGGGATCACGACATCTCTGATCGCAGCTCGACCAACTCCCCGCCCAGGTGCAATCTCGCGTCCCAGCTTATGGCGATAGCATCTCTGACGCTCTGGTGGGCGGGACACCCGTCTGGATGCGCCTGCAGCGCGCGTTCGACGGCGTCGCGGTGCTCTGACGGCGCCGTCAATTCGTAATGGACAGCGATCGATTGGATCTTGATCGTGCGGCCGACGCCCACGATACGACCATCCACGGTTGCGGTGTACTGCTGGCGGTCAAAGGGGATTTTGCGCCCTGACAGAGCGCCGGCAAGCGTGCCGAACATTCAACCGGCGACCGCGGCGACGATGTGGTCCAACGTCGCCGCAACCGGCGGCCCTTCGCCAACACCGTAGTAGGCGCGCAGCGCACCCTGTACGCCGTACACCACTGGCGCGGGCACGTCACCCAGATACGCGTGTCGATAGCCGTGGTGGTACTCGAGACGCGCGTGCGAGATGTATTCAAAGTCCTCGGCCATCAGCTGCGACTCCTGTCAATCTCGAATGAGGTCCAGTCCCTCGAGCGTGAGATCGAGGCGCGTCTCCGCGGGTGGCCAGCACACGGTCTCGGTGCACACCTGATACGTCAGTCGAAGACGCACACGTGTTGGGCCCAGGTTCTTGGTAAACAGCAGCGGCAGCAGCACGTCGACCCTGCCTTCGTAGACCCTGAATTCCTCGTCAAGGCCCTCGATGCGCAGTGCCTGGGGTGCGGGCAGCTCGGGCGGTCCAACGGTGAGGCCGTCCAGCGGCTCAACCTCGAAGCGCAGCGGAACCATGTCACCGGCTAGTTCCGGCCCAAACACGTGGCTGCCTGGTGCCAGATCGAGTCGGACATGCAGCCGCACCTGCTGGTACGGGCGATACGTCGGTGCATCGGTCCACGCGTGTATGTGCACGCCATCACGTTGGAGTGCCACAGCGTCTGGTGGAACCTCAGCCTGCGCGCCGAGCGCGTATTCCCGCACCAGTGCAGCCGTAGGGCGCGTTCGATAGCTCTGCTCGAAGTGCTTTTCAACTACGACACCGTGGTCATCGAGAACAAAGATGCCCGGGTATGGCACCCCGTGGTGCTCGTCCCGCACCGCGACGCCATAGAACGCGTGCTGCTCGGCCACATGCTGGTTCAACAGTCCAAGCCTGCGAATGACGTGGCTGCCCTCATCCGCCATCAGTGGAAAGGTGATCCCGCGTTTGTTGGCGAAAGCGGCCAGCGTCTCGACGGCGTCGTAACTGAGAGCGAACAGCGCGATGCCTGCGCGCTCGAGCTCAGGCCAGGCGGCTTGCAGCTCCACGAGCTGCCCTTTGCAGTATGGTCACCAACGCGCACTTCTGTAGACGACGATCACGGCGCGTTTGCCGTGCCGCTCGGCGTGCAAATCGACCATGCGGCCTGTCTGATCGGGCAGCCGAACATCTGGAAATCGGGCGCCAATCGTCGGCCCAATGCGTTCAAAATCAAGGACGGGAAGAGCCGGGCTACTGGTCATGGCAATGCCTCTCTGGCGCCGACCAAGGCGCGCGTATGGTCCGCCAGGCTGTAAATGAGGTCGACATCGTTGTGCGCCTTGGCAAGCAGCATGGCGCCTTGAAAGCACGCCCACGGCGCATCGGCCAGCCTCCTAATGTCTCGATTCGGGCTCCAGGGTGTTCGCGCGTGCGCGCGCCCAGCGTTCGTCGATGGCGGCCAACGCCAGATCGCGCTTGGACGGAAAGAAGTGTAGAAGCTCCCCTGGCGAACGCCCGCTGCCGCGTAGCCGCTGGAGTGGATCAGCCTGGCGGCGCTGTCGATGAGGCGAGCGCGGGCAGTACTCGTGCGCGGCATAGTTGACTGGCCGGTAGAGTACACGGCGACTCGCCGATGCCTGGCACACAGACGCGGCTCAGCGCCCTCCTACGCCACTGCCGAGACGCGCCACCGCGTGTATGCCATCAGCGACGGCGACGATCCCGATTGGGCGACCTGGTACAGCGACTGGCTCGTCAACCGGTCGCCGCTGCCCCAGCTTCTGGGCGTCAACGACCGCGAGGCCGACCTGCTGCTGGGGATGCGTACCACGCTCGAGCGGATGCGGTATGCCCTGGAGCGATGAGCTTGACCGACACCAGATCCGTGCACCCACTGACGAAAAATGAGCACGGACGCGTGTCGACCCAGCCGAGCGAGCGTCGGTCCTGTTACGTGATCCTGTTCGTGGCGAGCGCTGAATACGTGGCGACGGAAAAAGGGACCAGATAGGTCACACCGATCTTGGCGATGACGAGCGAGCTGATGTGACCGCTCAGGAGGACATCCGCCTGATTGATCACCATCAGGATCGTGCCCACCACGAGCGCCACGCCGATGGCGCGTCGACACACGGGCCAATAGCTCAGACCGTGTAGGCCGCAGCGTGCCTCCACTACCGCCGCGTGCGCTACGAAGCGATAGCGAATCGCTCGGCGGCAACCGACCACACCGCAGGTGCGTGGCTGCACAGCAGGCCAGCTTACTGAGCCGCTGCCCATCGGCGAACGGGATGTACTGGGGCCAGCTCGTCGAACCTACGGTCTAGCTGTACGACAGCCATGAACGCTTGAGCATCACCGGGCAGACACCGCATGGAACGTCAGTACAGGTCACGCTGTACCAGGCCAACCCGATCCTGGACTTCTACGTCGTCCGCGCTGAAACTACGCCGGCGCCTCGATCCCCGAGCAGACCGCTGGCGACGCCATACCCGCTGCACTCAGCCACGCGTGACGAGTGCCACCACCGGCGGGCCGGCGACATGACCCGCTGTACTCAAGCGGCGAAGGTTGGCCAGCGCGACAAGTCGGATGCCACGAAACTTGCGTCGCATGACCAGCATGCTCAGGAACCGTGCGAACAGGGAGCGCGGTCGGTAATAAGTCTCGTTGCGCACACGAGCGGAGCCGTCAGCAAGTGGCTCGAGCGTAAACGAAAACCCAAAGTCATCAAGCACTCGACCAAAGCCGAGTGAGTCGTCGACGAGCCGCCAGGCAATGCGAACGTATGGGTCATGTTCGACACAGCGCTCCGTGACGCTGCCGCGTTTGCCCTGGAACTCCACTTCGCAGGTCCGCTCAGCATCGAGCACTTCGACTTGGCCAGTGGTTGATTTCACGATGGGCATCCACTCCGGAAGGCGGCGGCCGTCTTCGAGGAGAGCCCAGATCCGTTCCACCGGCGCGTGCACCACGACTTCGTCCGAGCCCTGCAGTGTCCAGTTCATCGTGAGACCTCCCTGTGCTGCCCGAGCAGGCAGTGAATGTATGTGCGAACGTGGTCGAGATGCGCCTCGACCACCTGGGGGTTGGCGGTGGTCTTGGCCAGGAGCAGCGCACCCTCCACAACAGCAATGAAGTACGAGGCGAGTTCACGCGGCTCGAACGCCGCGTCCGGTTGGTACGCAGCCTTGGCAGCGGCGAGATGCTCGGCGAACGACTCCGCCCAGCCGGTGAAGATGGCGTCGCAGTCCTTGCGCACTGACGGTTCCGAAGCCGCAAGCTCTTGCGCGAGCATGCCCACGAGACAACCCCGGCGTAGGACCGACGAGCGGCAGACGTCTGCGGTGAAGTCGATGTAGCCCTCAACGCGCCGCAGCGGGTCGGGTTCGCTCTGAAAGGCCGCGGCGGCAAATGCAGCGCCGAGATCGGCGCCGAAGCTCATGAGCGCGGCTGCGCCGATCGCGTCCTTCGACTCGAAATAGTGAAAGAACGAGCCTTTGGTCACGCCGGCCGCGGCGCAGATGTCGGCCACGCCGGTGGCCGTGAAGCCATCGCGCAACATGAGGTCGCGCGCTGCGTCGAGCAATCGCTGACGGACGACCGGATGCTCGGCGGCGCGGCGTGCCATTTCTTATACCAACCGGTAGGTATATTATTGTACCGGGCGCGGCGCTTGCAAGCACCCCCCAGCTCAGTGCTCCTGGCGCACTAGGTCCGCGATCCCGCGGCCGGCGAGCACTTCGGGCGTCTCGAAGCGGTACACGCGTTGAATTGCCTCGCGCACAAAGTGCGTCGCTCGAGCAAAGTCCAGGGCGTCGCCTTGCGCTTGGCGCAGCGTAGGGGCGAGCTCCGCCCTGTGCACGCAGCCGGTCCAGGTGCAATCGCCACCCACGCAGCCGGCGCCCAGGATCACCAGACGATAGCGGTCGGTCGCCATCACTGGTTCACATTCACAACCGGGTACGAACGAGGTTGCCGGGTGAGCTCACCGTCGCGAGCCGGCACCGGCCAGCGCTGGCTCCCGCGCGCAGCCGTCGTCGGCTCGGCGTACGCGACGCCAGGATAGCTGCGCGCGGATGCGCTAGTCCTTGGATCCGAAAAAGACTCCGTTGGTCTCGCGGGCGAGCTCGGCGAAGTTGACCCCAGTCACGCCTGTCGAATGCAACGTACTTGTCGCGGTCGAGGCGGACCATCTGATCGTGGCGTTCGTCATGACGAAGTCCAGGGCGAACTTCTCCGCCGCGTTGTTCACGGTCCCGCGTTGCGTAATACCGCTCCACTCGACATCAAAGGTGAGGCGGGCCGGCACCGAGGGCCCGTTCGAGAGGGAGTTCGGAATACTGCCAAAGTCGCGCACCGCCAGATCGGTCACCTGGTAGGAGGCCACGCCGCGCGCGAGCTGGACCTTTACGTTTTGGGGTGGTAGAGCGACGATCCAGAACAGTCCGTCCGGGAATGGATGGATGCCTGGATTGAAGTCGTGGATCTGGTTGGAGAATGTGTTGAAGTCGGGGACCCCGACAAAGACATCGATTCAAATAAAGCCGAACGTACCGACGTGGACCTGACCGTCGGTACCTACAAAACGTCCACTCATGAAGCGCATGTCGGCGTCGTAGGTCAGGCCAGTTGGGTCGTTCGGCCCGCCGGCAGCCGTGCCCAGGATGTCTGTGATGCCAACCCAACCGGCGAAGTCCGAGATCAACGACGGCTCGACGCCTGGCCCCGGAAGCTGGACGTGGAACGGTGTGTCGTCGAGCGTCTGGGGTATAGGCCTTGGCGTGCCATGCCCCAGCGGCGCGGCGTTAGCGAGCGTGGGCAGCCATAGTCCAGCGGTCATGGCCGCGCCGCTCGCCATAGCCGCGTTGCCCAGCAGGCGGCGCCGCGATAGCGCGCGCGTCCAAAAGTGGTCGTGGCCGATGTGGGGGCCACCGAGTTGGCCGTCCCACGCGGCGCGAGATTCTCGGGTAGGCAATGCCATAACGTTCTCCCTCCTACCACCTGGTTCGGAACACCGAGCCGACCGCCCTGCTATACCAGCCAGGCAGCGCTCCGTCAACCAGCATGTGCATGGCCATGGGCATCCGTTCCATATATGTCAGCCATCAGGGCCCCCAGGGTGGTTGGTGGCGATCGCTGAGTATGTGGATACAGAGTACGGGCAGCCTGGCAGGTACACCAGCGCGTGCTTGAGGCAGCGCAGCGAATCCCACGTCGTTGCACTGAAGCCGCCATGACGACGCCCTCCGACGAGCGCCCGAGCATGGCGTTGTGCTCACTAACCCAGCGCTCGTTGGCGCGGTCGCCCCACACTGCGCGGAAGAGCGCCTGCGTCGCCGCTGGCTCGTCCGCCAGACTTCGGCCATCCGCTGCGCGTGCGGTAGCAGCGCCCGCACCGCTCAACGTGGCCGTGCCGGTCGGGAACAAGTTCGCATTGTTAGTCATCGACTGCAGCACCATGGCGCCCACGTCCCGGATGCTGACCGCGACGGACCGCTTCTCGTACGCGGCGTCCGAGTGGGCCGAGCAGGCGGTGGTGCTGCTAACGACGAACCTGCCGTTTTTCGAGTGGACGTCGGTCATTCCCAACGCGCGGTTGTGTACGGCGCCGCTGGATCGCATCACCGACCGCGCGCACATCCACGTGATCAACAGAATCCGGAACCTGATCAACCAGAACGGTGCTGGCAGCGTCGGTTTGTTGTCCTCCCAGGGCATCCCTTGTACGGACGAGAGGTTATCGTCGTCAGTCGCCGCCGCGAGTCAAACATCACCGTCAGGTGCCTGGTGGTACTTCCGGTAAACCCGGAGTTCCGCTACCGTCTGCCGAGCGCTGGCTCGACTCGATGCCACCCAGCACGGCCGTCGCGTCAGCACCCGCCACAGTACGCCTTCCACTTTCCGCACTTGACACGCTGACGCAGCCACAGCTGGGTTTGCAGCGCGCGGAGTGTGCCTATGGCCAACCGGACCTCGCCGATGCGTGCGCTTCGTCGTATTTGGATTCAGTTGCCGCCGCTAGCACGGCGACGGTTAGTCGCGCAGTTGTGCTTTTGCTGCGCCCGACGGAATTCGGAGCGGGGAGTGAACCCATCCGCTATCCAGCCGGTCCATCTCAACCGGCTCGCGATCGTGTACGAGCGCCAATCGACGACGATGCAGGCGGAGCACCATTCGGAGAGTCGTCTGCGGCAGTATCAGTTGGCCGACCGAGCAAGCGCGCTCGGTTGGCCCGCGCAACGCTGCCTCGTCATCGACGACGATCTGGGCATCTCGGGCGCCCGGCACAGCAATCGCTGCGCCGAGGATCGCCGCCGGCAACGCCACGCCGCGCCGGTCAGCACGCCCGAGCAAATGCGTGCAGTGTTGGTGACCTACGACCTGCGGCCAAGTTTCGGCGGGGGACGCGGACCTCACCACGGCTGGAGAGCTTGCATGAGCAGTGAATAGCTGCCGTCGTAGCCTTGCGGTTCAAGTTCGCGCTCGAGTTGAGCAACGTTGGTACACCCGGCTTGCCGACGACCCTGGAGGTAGTCCACAAATGGTTGGAGCGACGGCGACGTGAGGCCGCTGGGCTTCGGGTGCTCGGCTGGCCGATTCCGGGACGGCACCGGCCCCGCCAGGAGCGTCGGACGGTCCGTCAGTACATGCCCATCTCGCGCGCAATCCGCGCGATGCCGGCGGCGCGGCGGATCCGGACCTCGTCCCAACGGGCGCTGCGCCGCGTTCGTCGGATGGCCAGAGTCTGCCGTGTTTGGCTGGGCGGTGGCGCTGGCGCAGTCGGCGTCGGACCCGACTGCTCGGCAGGTTCGCTGACAACGACGTATTCGATGTGCCGTCGACCACTGCGCAGAACCTCATCCAGGGCCGCGCCAGCATTCACGCTGAGATGAAATCTGTCGGCCACCTGGATCGCGTCAGCCCTTCACGGCTGCGGAAGTGCCGGGCCGCTCGCCGCGCCGGCAAGGACCTTCTTCGACTTGAGCTCGGCGAGCTCGCGTTCAACCTGGTCTCCGGCCTCAAGCTCGGAGAAGCGTTGTGCTACCGAACTCGACTCCAGTTCGCCGAGCGCCGCGGCACGCGCCTCCTGCTCGTCAACCTCGTGCTCCAGCCGCTCGAAATTCGTTAGCGCAGCGGACTGGTCCAGGCCCGAAAGTGTGGTCCGAATCTCCGTTTCGGCAACCGCGCGGCGGCTGCGCGCAATCAACAGGTCCTTCTTGTTTTCGGCCTCTTCGATCTTGGCCTCCAGCTGAGCGAGGGCGTCCTTCAACACCGTCACTTGCAGCGCTTGTTGGTCGTACTGCGCTTTGAAGTCGTCGGCACTGAGCTGGAAGGCGCCACGGCGCAGTAGCGCCTGGCGAGCCAGGTCATCGTCATTCTTTTCGACCGCGAGCTCCGCCTTGCGCTGCCACTCGTCGGCCTGTGCCTGGCTTTGCTCGTAGTGCTCGTACAGCTGTTTCTGGTCGGCAATCGCTGCCGCGACCTGCGTCTTCGCCTGGAAAAGCTGGCTGTGCATGTCCATCAGCAACTGCTTGATGACCTTTTCGGGGTCCTCAGCGCGGTCGAGCAGATCGTTGATATTCGCACGCACGAGCGTGGAAATACGTTCGACGATGGTCATGGGATGTGTGCAACCTCCGCGGTGTGTGTGGACGGCCAGACCGTCAGATCACGTAGATGGACCGGGGTGCCGATATACGCCTGGAGCTCGCCGTCTGGCCATTGCTGGACGAGCCCCATGCCTGATGCGTCTCGATATCGCCAACTCCTGACAAGTACGGGCGGTGCGGGACCGGCATGGGTGACCACACTGGTCAACACAGAGCCCGACGAGACTTGTGGCATCGACCGCAGGTGCGACGCACCCGGCGCAGGCTCCTCGACCGCGCGATCCAGCCACGTAAGCTGCACGCCCGCCGGCGATATTTCGAGCCAGCGCTCGGCGCCGTCGTGACCTGCTGGCGCGAGATGGGCCAGCTTCCATGTCTGTCCGTCGGCGAAGCTGGTTGCGACCGCTTCCACGACGTAATCGACTCCGTCACGAGTCACGGCATCGCCGACTGCCAGTGCCTGCACCGGTGCCCGCGCCTGCTCCGGGGTTGTTGAAGCTAATAGCTCAGACGGAGCCACCCGTGGGCCTTCACGACCGCGCACGAGCAAATCGCTCCGTTGCTCGATTGCGCGTTGGAGTTGCTCGACCGCCTGAGCACTTGACGCCGACGATTCGAGCGTATGACTGCCGAGCCAGCGCACGCGCTCCCACACCAGATCGTCGTACTGCCTGAGCAGCGCGATCTGCGCATCCGTGAGTTGCACGGCCTCATACCACGCGGATTCGTCGGGGATCGTTCTCCCCGCACTCTCCGCCAGGGCGCGAATGCGTTCGGCGGGTAAACCGGGGGTGGCTGCGAGCTGGCCTAGCCGTGCCGCCAGTTCGCGTCGGAACAGGCGATCGGCATCCAGGACGCGCCGCTTCCCAGCAAACGCCTGCTCTGCCGCGATTTCGGATCGCGCAGCGAAAACCAGGTAACCGCCGACGCCCGCGAGCGGACCGGCGAGCACGAACAGGAGGAGCAGCCCAAGCACGACGCCACCAGCCTCCGCGCCGCTGGTCGCCAGCCACACCAACATCAGCACCGCAATGCCGACGGAGGCGGCGAGGAGACCGAGACCGAGCGCCCGGCGAGAATCTCCACTCATCGGAAGCCTCCACTGCCGCCACCGCCACCTCCACCACCGCCGAAGCCACCGCCGCTCCAACCGCCCCTGCCACCACCGTGAGCCATCGCTTCGGACGCCGCATTCAGGAGCGCGGCAAGCGCGTCGCTCCAGCCTTGTGGAGCTGGCACAGGCGGAGTCGCAACAGCTGTCGGACTGCCGCCAGCCGTTGATCCCTGCGGATGGCCATTCCGGCCAACGTGGCCACCACCCCACACTCCGCCGTACCAGCCGCCTGGCACGAACACGATCCCACCCGGACTCGAGTAGCGGCCGTACCACGGCGGCGGTGGTGCGCCGACTTGCTCGAGGTGGCGAACAAAGCCGGTAGCACTACCGAAGGCGACGGCGTACGGCAGATAGTGAGGCGGCAGTGGTGCGGCGGATCGCTCGACTCGCACCGCTTCAGCAAGATAGGTGCGGAACGCGCGCCATCGCGCGGCTTCGAGCGCGCCCTGGGGCGTGCGCCTCGGCATGCCGCCCGCGATCAGAGCCAGGACCGTACCGATGAACGCAAGCGCCAACCCCGGCAGGAAGATGATCGGCACAATGCCGATAAGCCAGATTGATCCCCCGATAGCCAGAGCAACTCCGAGCACGATCGAGGCGATGCTCACGCCGTACCAGATGCGCCGTGTCGTGGCAGGGTTTCGAGCAAAGAAGCCCGCGTTCGTGACCGCCTCGTACAGGCGTGCAGCAATGGTCGGAATCGACGCCTGGAAGCGCTGCTTGACGCTCGACAACAACACCTCCGCCGGTTCCACTGGTGAAGGACCGAACAAGGCCGAAAGCAGCGCGCGCTCGTAGTCATGCACGCGTGTGTCCGACAGCGGAACCTGCAACGTGATACGTACGTCCGCTGTGGAGCCGACTAGTTGCGCATTCTGGACGTCTGTGAGCTGCACGAGTCCACGGTCGGCCATATCCACCAGCGCCGCGACGACTTCTTTCGCGCTCGCAACCTCGTCGACGAGCGTGCCCGCTAGTGGTGCGGGCAGATCCGACGGTGGCTGCTCGAGCCGCGGCGGTACGGCGCCAACGGCTGGGTCACGACCGTTCGTGTACCACAGCCAGAACAGAAACGCGCCGCCGCCCGCCCCAATTGCCACCGTCAACAGGAGCGACAGAAACGTGCCGATTGGCGCAATGCTCTGCGCGACTGCATCGGCGCGATCAGCGTTGACCTGCCACGCGGGGGGTGCGGCCGTAACCAGCCCGTGCGGAAACTGCACGCGCACCTCGGCACCCACGTTCTGATCGAGTCGATCGATGTTGAAGCGGACCGTGCGAGAGTCCAACGTCAATCCGTCCGCGGTTGGATTCAGCGCACCAAAGGATCCCGTCTGGCGATACGCATACCAGGCGGACTGGACCGCACTTGAATCGGCATCGCCGGGCAAATGGACGGTGACGGTGCTGGCGCCCGCCGGGCCAGGTCGGTCGGCATAGATTGCCCGCCATTGCAGCTGATCACCGGTGTCGTAGATGCGCACAGCACCGCTGACCGTGTAGCGGACTACGAAGCTTCGGATCGCATTTGTGGTTGGTGGGAACCACCAATCGATGTGCAGCCCATCCTGGGCAAGCGAGCTCACGAACGAGTTCGGGCGATCCGTGCCAGGCGAGTAGGCGATTGGCCGGCCATTAACGAGCTCCCGCACCTGTACGTCTGTGGCGCCCGTCGCCCGGTCGAGCGGAACAACTCGATAGCCGGACTGGAATGTGCCGCTGAACTGGATCACCTGTGTTTCGGTGACCGTGACCGAACCGTCGCGCAGGATGTCGAGATCGACATCAAAGCGCTGCCAGGTGACGGAGCGCGCTGCACTCTGAGCCGACGCCGGCAGACTGCCGATCAGGGCGACGAGGAGCAGCAAACCAACGGCCGCCCCGAGACGCAATCCTCTGCTGGCCATACCCGTACCCGCCTTTGTGGCCTGAATCTGTGAGGATAGTGTCGGCGGCTACCGTTGCGAGTCGCGTTACGGGGAGTAAACGTCGTCTCAACGCGGCCGATCAGCTAAACGGAGGCCCTGGCTGGCGGATAGGCTGCGCGGCCAGTGCGAGTGCGCGACACCGTATGGCAATGCGGCGAAATGGATCGCCGAGGATGCTGGTCTGCGTCACGCGGATCTGATTGTGATGACGACCCACGGGCGGACCGGGCCTGGTCGGTGGCTGCTCGGAAGTGTCGCCGAATCCGTCGTCGCTAATGCCAGGGTCCCGGTGCTCGTCGAGCTAGCCTGGCGGCCGATCCGACGCGAGCCACTGCTGATGGAGCAGCCGCGGCTGCTGGTTCCGCTGGATGGCTCACCGTTTGCGGAGGCAGCGCTCGAACCTGCGGCCGCGCTGGCCATCGATCTCGGCGCACAGTTAGTCCTGGTGCGTGTCGAATTCGAGCCGGTCGACGTGCTCAAGGACACACCGGGCGTGTGCTGGCCTAGGTCGATCGATTAATCGAACAAGCGAGCTCCATCGCAACCGACTACTTGCAGGGGATTGGCGAAGCGTAGCCAGCCAGTGGCCCGGCGTCATGGTGCAAACCGACGTCGTCTTCGGCGAGCCGTCGGCTGCGATCGCCGAGGCAGCCACGGATCCTGGCGCGGCCCTGATCGTGATGGCCACACACGGTCGCACCGGAGCGCCGCGCGCGGTGATGGGCAGCGTTGCTGGACGCGTCCTCGAGCAGGGCAATGTGCCGCTGGTGCTGGTGCGTCCGGAGTCAGGCGGCAGCCCTGCAGGGTCGCGTCGGCTGGGTGGTCAGCCTGTGGCGGGGGCCCGGCCGCTCAGCCGTAGGTAGGCGAGCGTCCAATAATTCCAGAAGAACGTGTTGGCGACACCCACGAGGGTCAGGCCGACGGCTAGCAGGGCTAGCGCCGGCAGCCCCATGTACACGAACGTCGGCGTGTCAAAGCCTGCCGCCGCCCAGATGGCCGCGCCCACGCCGAGCAGTGCCAGCAGCGCGCTCAGGACGCCAGCCACGAAGGCGATGGCTGCGCCGATTGCCAGCGCAACGTTGATCAGCCAGGCCAACAGACTCTCGCCAATGTGCAGACGCAGCAGGCGCCACCCCGACCGCAGGGCAGCCACCGGTCCGACGTCCTCGGCGGCGATGGCGCGCTGCGCGTGCGCCAGGACAATACTGCCAGTCAATGCGGCGACGATCAGGATCGTGAACAACGGCAGCGCGAGCACCGTCGCACCAAGCCCGATCAGCCAGCGGGGCGCTGACCAGCTTTCCGACATCCGCAGGATCACATGCACGAAGGCGAACAGGGCCGCTGCCGCAACCAGGAGGGCTAGCAGTAGACCGAACGGAGCGTAAGCGATGATCGCCGCCACCATGACTGCGATGACCGAGGCCACCATCGCGGCTGCTCCCACCAGGACCAACCATAGACCCACGTAACGCCAGAATAGCTGTCGACCGGCTTGCCAGGCGCTGCTCAACGTGCACGACCTTCCGCTGGCCAGGTCGACCGTGGCGCGGGCCATGCCGCCCTGGGCGATCAGTGACAGGATGAGCAATGTCACGAGCAAGACCACACACAGCAGCCCGGCCGTGATCAGCTGGCCCACATTCGCCACCGCCCACGCCGAGACGTCGCTGGTCCACTTCGCTACTTGAGGGTTGGGTGGGCCAAGCTCACCGGAGCCGACGCGCCAGCCACTCCCACTGGCGTTGCCATTGAGCGCCGGTAGTCCGACACCGCCGCCGGCCAGGATGCCCAATAGCCACAGAAAGCGATAGCGCCAGGTCAGCGACCATGCTTGCTGAATCAATCTTCCGTAATTCACGGGTTTCGACCTCCTCCTGTTTCAGGCCGCGCGGACCGACGGAGCAGCCAGGACTGACGAGCGGATCGCTGCCAGGACCTGTGCGATGGTCCTGTCGAGGTCGCCGGTCGTGTCCACGTTCAGCGCCGAGCGCAACTCGCTGGGTTCGATGAACGCAGCCTGCAACGCAGGCCACAGCTCCAGCCGCGCATCCGATGTGGCGGTGCGGTCCGAAGCCCGCGCGGCAAGTCGTGCTTTGATGGTGTTCTCGTCGGCGCGGCAAACCAGCACCGTCAGCTGGGCGCCCGTGCGACGCGCGAGGGCAGCAATCGCCGCGCGCTGTGCCGGCTGGCCGTAGGTCGCATCCAGCACGACCGAGTGCCCACGTCTCAAGCAGCGGGCAGCGCTGCGCTTCATGGCAGCATACGTGCGACGACTCATCGCGCGACTGTAGAGGCCGCGTTCGAAGCCCTCCAGCGCGCGGGCCGTTGGGTGGAGGCCGACCAGGCGTTTGCGGGTCACGTCTGAGGACACATGGATCAATCCCAAACGCCCGGCCAGCGCCAGAGCGAGCGTCGACTTCCCGCTTGCAGGCAGGCCCATGCACACGACCAGCCGCGGGCGCGGTGAAGGAGCGGCGTAGGCGTAGGCGAGGTCGAAATAGGACCTCGCGTCGCGCCTGAGCTGGTCGGCGCCGGGCACCGCCGCGGCGGGTCCGACGAGTCGGAAGCCGAGCACCTTGCCGCGCACGAAGGCGCGGTAGCACTTGTAGAAAGCAAGCACGTCGCGCAGCTCGCGGTCACCGCTGTGCCGCACGTATGCGTCGACGAAGGCATGACCCAGGTCGGCACGGCCGAGGTGATCGAGATCCATCGCCAGAAAGGCGACGTCGGCGGCCACATCCGCGTCGCGGAAGCGGGCATTGAACTCGATGCAATCAAACAGATACAGCCGCCGACGGCTGATACAGACGCTGCCAGCGTGCAGGTCACCGTGCCCATCACGGATACGGCCATTGCGGATGCGGCTTTCCAGCAGGTCTGCGTGGGTCGCCAGGAAGGTCTCCATGGCTGTGTGGACCGTGTCGCGCACGGTGTCGTCAAGGATCGACCCGCCGAAGCTGGCCGTCTGGATGAAGTTCTCGGTCCAGTTCTCGCGAATGACCTTTGGAGTGCCATGGCAGTCCACGCCCGCGCCGGTTGCTGCCGCCTGGTGGAACTCGGCCAGTTGTTTGGCCAGGCGGTCCATGAGGCGCACGTCAATGGCGCGGCGCCCGATGAGCGCGGGCAGCATGCCCGAATCCGGGATGCGATGCATCTTGACCGCCGGCTCCAGCGCCCGCCCGGGCCCGCCGATGTACAGCTGTCCCTCGCGCTCCACGACATCCTCAATGCCGATGTACAGGTCCGGGCACAGGCGCCGATTCAGCACGACCTCCGCCTCGCAGTCGGCACGGCGGGCCGCCAGTGTGGTGAAGTCGAGGAACCCGAAGTCGACAGGCTTCCTCAGCTTGTACGCATAGCGCCCAGCCAGGATCACCCACGAGATGTGCGTCTCGATCAGCCGCAGGTTGGCAGCCGGGTGCGGAAAAGCGGCACGCCGCAACAGCTCGCCAAGGCGCGCCTCGAGCTCCATGGTCATCCGCGGCCACTGCCTCACTTCCAGCCCGAAAGTGCAGCACGAACGTTGCGGGGCGGGTCGATGCAGGTAACTGCTCCGCAACACATGCCGGACGAGCGACAGTGCAGCGGCGGCGTCGCTCAGCTGGCCAAGCGCGCGGGACTGTCGGTAGTGCGCGGACGCACGAAGCGGTAGCCGCGCCCGCGCTCGGTCTCGATGTACTCTGGACTGCCGGGTTGGCGTAGCTTGGCGCGGAGGCGACTGATGAACACCTTCAAGTACTCCGGCCCCGCCTCGTAGCTGCCACCCCACACCCGATCGAGCAACGCCTGGTGTGGCATCAGGTGTCCCACGTTGCGCACCAGGTGGTACAGCAGCTTGTACTCGACTGGGGTCAGCTTGATCTGCTCACCGCCGACGGTGACTTCCTGGTTGGCAAAGTGGATGGCCAGATCGCCGGCCGCGAAGTCAGGGACGGCGTCGACCGGTGGTGGCAACTCCGCCCGTCGCAGGACCGATTTGATGCGTGCCATGAGCGCAAGGTGGCTGAACGGTTTGGCAACATAGTCGTCCGCGCCCAGCTCCAGACCGCGCACCTGGTCGACGTCTTCGCCGTGCGCGCTGAGCATAATGACCGGCGTATCGGCGACCTGCCGAATTGCTTTCAGGACCTCGTAGCCGTTCATGCGTGGCATAGCCACGTCCAGCACGACGACGTCTGGTTCATTCTGGAAAAACAGGTCGAGGCCTGACTCGCCGTCGTCGGCGCTCAACACCTGCGCGTCTTCCCACTGCAGTTGAATACCGACCTGGAGCGCCTCGCGCAAGCGCGGGTCGTCATCGATGACCAACACTTTCATGGCAACTGCAGTCTCCTGTTTCGGGAGGCGCAGCACCACGCCCGTGGGGGTAGTTGTACTCCAACCCCAGCGGGTAGGGTCCGATCAGCGGCGGACTAACTCCTGGTGAGCCAGGACCGCAGCGTGGAGGTGTCACCACCTTCACGCAGCCCTTCCAGCATCCCACGACGCTTTCATTCGGCCTTGCC
>DASXRR010000241.1:0-4310 GCA_036506475.1 Chloroflexota bacterium | reverse complement strand
CGGTCGTGCCGTTGACCATCGCCATTCCTGGGCTGCTCTACGGCATCGCCTGGGTGCTGCTGCTCAGCCCGCGCATCGGCCTGTTCAACCTGGGTCTGCTCGGCCTGTTCGGACGCGATAGCGGCGCGCTCACCGCGTGGGCCGGCATCGGCCTGACCGAGGCGCCCATCCAGCCATACAGCCTCGCGGGCATGATCTTCGTCGATGCCATTCGCGGCGTCGGGGTCGTCTTCCTGCTGACCGTCGGCATCTTTCGCAACATGGACCCGTCACTCGAGGAAGCGGCGATGGTCGCCGGTGCCGGCCCACGGCGAGTCGCACGCCTGGTCACGCTCAAGCTGATGATGCCGGGTATCCTCGCCGCGTTCGTGTACTCGATCACCGGCAGCCTGGAAACCTTCGAAATCCCGGCCATCATGGGCCTGCCGGGCAACATCCACCTGCTGTCGACCAAGATCTTCCTGCTCAATCGGACCGACGACCAGGCCATCGCCAGCGCCATCGGCATCGCCTTCGTGATGTTCGCGATCCTCGCGGTGTGGGTCTACAGTCGGCTGACCAGGCGCATCGAACGCTTCAGCACCGTCACTGGTAAGGCCTACCGACCGCGCGTGATGAAGATCGGGTCATTCCGCTACGTCGCCGCGGCGCTGGTGTGGCTGTACCTCGGCATCGTCGTAATCGCGCCGTTCTTCGTCATGCTCTGGGCAAGCATCCAGCCCTACTATGCCGTCCCGTCCGCGCAATCGTTCGCGCGCATCACCCTGGACGGCTATGTGTACGTCTTCACCCAGCCCGCGGCACTCACGTCGCTACGCAATACGGTGCTACTAACACTCGCGGCGCCGACGCTGACGATGCTCATGTGCACGCTCGTTGCGTGGTTCGTGGTGCGTTCGCAGATGCGCGGTAAGCGCCTGCTCGACGTGCTGGCCTTCCTACCCCAGGCAATCCCGAGCATCATGATCGCCCTGGCGCTGGTCTACCTGTTTCTAACGGTGCCGTGGCGGCTGGTACCGATTTACGGCACGGTGTGGATCATCATCGTCGCGGTCAGCACTCGCTACCTGGCCTTCGGCAGTCGGTCGATGCATGGCGCGGTCTTGCAGTTGCACCGCGATCTCGAGGAAGCCGCCCAGGTCGGCGGCGTCTCGTGGGCCAAGGCGTTTCGGTACATCGTGCTGCCGCTGCTGCTGCCATCGATCGTCTCCGGCTGGGTCTTCGTGGCGCTGCACGCGCTGCGCGAGACCACGATGGCGCTGATGCTCTACTCGCCCGGCAGTCGCGTGATTTCGCTGTTGATGTGGGATACGTGGCAGAGCGGCGAGGTCAATCGGGCGGCTGCCGCGGGCGTGGTGCTCATGGTTGCCACGGGGCTGATCATTCTGGCGGGACGGCTGGTCGACCAGCGTCGGGCACGAAGGTTCATGTCATCCTGAGCTTGCGAAGAGCCATCCCGTGCCCGAGGAGTTTCGTGCGAAACCGTGGAAGGGAGATCCGCTTGTCAACCGGTGACCGGCCAGCAAGCGGATCCTTCGTTCCTCAGGATGACACATTCACAGGGAGGCGCACTCTTGGCACACAGTCACGATCAGTTCGGCACCTGGGTCGAGCCGTCCGGCGATAAGCCCGCCGGCTACTACGTCTACAAGCGCTCGCACAGTCCGTACGAACGGTTCATGGAGGAACAGGAGATCCCGATCCTCAAGGGCATCGGCGTGCGTGATACGCGCGACGTGACCCTGGGCGATTGGAAGCGGCGGAATGCGCGCGGCGCGTTCCTCGACCTCGACGGACTGCAAGGCGTGAAGGGCATGTACGTGCTCGAAGTGCCGTCGGGTGGTGTGACCAACGCCGAAAAGCACATCTACGACGAGTTCTTCCTGGTCATCGAAGGCCGCGGCACAACCGAAGTCTGGCGCGCCGACGGCAAGAAGCAAGTGTTCGAATGGCAGCCTGGCACGCTGTTCATGATCCCGATCAACGCCAACTATCGACTCGTCAATGCGTCAGGCAGCCCGGCGCTGTTGCTGGCGGCGAACAACGCGCCCGGTGTGTTCAACATCTTTGCCAGCCACAGCTTCATCTTCGATAACGACTGGGAATTCCGCGAGCGGTACGACATGACCGACGACTTCTTCAAGGCCAAATCGGACCTGGAGATGGAGCCCGTACGCGGACGCGCGGCCATTCGCTCGAACGTCTTCCCGGACATCGTCAACGCCGAGCTGCCGCTCGACAATCAGCGCGCGCCAGGCTATCGACGCATTCAGCCAACGTTCAGCGGCTTCATCCAGGATGCCGGCACGGGCGGCTTCATCTCGCAGTACCCGAGCGGCCGCTATTCGAAGGCGCATTACCACGCTTCTGGGGCGGTGCTGGTCTGTTTGCGCGGCAAGGGGTATACGTACAACTGGCCGGTCGACGTGGGTGCGACGCCGTGGCAGGACGGCAAGGGCGACCAGGTGCGCGTGCTGGAGTACGTCCCCGGCGGACTGGTCGCCGCGGCGCCGGGTGGCGGCAATTGGTTCCACCAGCACTTCGGCATCGGCTCCGACCCGCTGCGCGTGATCAATTACTGGGGCGGCCCGCATTCGCGCTGGGGCATCGTCGACGAGCGCGACGACGACGTCAAAGCCGGCAACCTGTTCGGCATCCACGAGGGCGGACGGACCATTCTGTACCACGAGGAAGACAGGTTCATTCGCGACGAGTACCGTCGTCGACTGGCGCACGAGGGCGTGCAGTTCACGATGCCTGACTCGGCGTTCGAGCCCAAGCCAACACCGGCCGCGGTTTAGTGCCCGATACCGGGCGCTTCACGGCGCCCGATCGCAACATGGCCGAGGAGGACCGCCTGGTCCTCACCAGCGTGGGCGTAGACATCGGCTCGTCGACCTCGCACCTGTTGTTCTCGCGCCTCGAGCTCGAACGCCAGGACAACCGCTACGTCACGGTCAGCCGTGAGGTGCTGTACCAGTCGGACATCCTGTTCACGCCCTACCGCAACGGCTCGACGATCGATCAGGCCGCGCTCGGCGCATTTATCGCGCAGCAATACGCCCACGCGGGCATCGAACGGAGTGCCGTCGATACGGGCGCGCTGATCCTGACTGGCGTGGCGCTACTGCGTGAAAACGCGCGGGCGATCGCGGATCTGTTCGCGGCCGAGGCGGGCCGCTTCGTCGCGGTCAGCGCCGGCGACAATCTCGAGGCGACGATGGCCGCGCACGGCTCGGGCGCGGTCGTGCTGTCGGAATCGTGTCCGGCGGTCATGAACGTGGATATCGGTGGCGGCACGACCAAGGTCGTCATCTGCCGCGCTGGCCACACAGCAGAGCTCATGGCGATGGACGTTGGGGCGCGCCTCGTCGCGTACGACGACGATGGCCGGATCACGCGCCTGGAAACCGCGGGCCAGGACATCGGCGATCGCCTCGGCATGCAGCTGGCCGTGGGCAGCTCGGTGGCCGAGACCGACTTGCACAAGCTGGCGGCGTATATGGTCGACGAGCTCATCGGCGAAATTGCCACCGATGGCTCCAGCCGCGCTTCACATCTCCTGCGAACGCCCCCGCTGCACGACCGCCATGGCATTGGTGCAGTGACGTTTTCCGGTGGAGTCTCGGAGTTCGTCTACGGTCGTGCACCACGAGGCTTTGGCGACCTTGGCACGCTGCTGGCAGACGAAATTCGCCGGCGGTCAACGGACCTCGGTGCGCCGATCGTGGACGCGCCGGGCGGGATTCGGGCGACGGTGATTGGCGCCTCGCAGTACACCATCCAGGTTTCAGGCAGCACGATCTATCTGTCGCCGCTCGACGTGGTCCCAGTGCGCAACATCCCAGTCGTGATGCCCGCCTTCCCGTGGCACGCCGACGAGTTCTCGATCGACGACGTCGCCCACGCTATTCGCGACGCGCTGCGCAGGTTCGATCTGCTCGAAGCACACGTGCCAGTTGCCGTGGCGGCCCAGTGGGAGGGCTCAGCCACGTACGGCCGCATCAAGGCCTTCTGCGCGGGCACCGTTCAGGCGCTCGGACCACACGTCGCCAACGGCCATCCGATCATCCTCGTCTTCGACAGCGATATTGGTGGTTTGGTTGGCCTTCATCTACGGGAAGAGATGCAACTGGCGCTGCCCATCATCTCCATCGACGGCCTGGAGCTGCGCGAGTTCGATTTTGTCGACATCGGCAACCTGATCGCCTCGTCAGGTGCTGTGCCTGTGGTCATCAAGTCGCTGGTGTTTCCTAGTCGAGCTTAGAACCGTCCCAGGCAATGTTGTCCCAGGCGATATTGTCCCAGGC
>DASXRR010000240.1:0-5497 GCA_036506475.1 Chloroflexota bacterium | reverse complement strand
AGAGCCGAAAGCGATCGTGCAAACGCGCGGCGATCTGGTCCACGCCCAGCACGCGCAAGCGCGCCGCCGCCAGCTCGATGGCCAGCGGAATTCCCTCCAACTGGCGGCAGACTTCCGCAACATGGTCGACCGTGCGCCCGTTGAGCTCGAACGCCGGCAGCGCGGACCGCGCGCGATCGCGAAACAGGCGCACGGCCTCGGAGTCCACTGCGTCATGCGCGTCTGGAGTCGGCAGCGAGAGCGACGGGACTGGCCACACCGTCTCACCAGGAATGTTGAGCGCCTCGCGGCTGGTGGCCAGTACACGCACGCCCGGACACGCGCGCAGCAGGGTGTGGGCGACCTCCGCGGCGGCCTGGACCAGGTGCTCGCAGTTATCGAGCACGAGCAGCAGCCGCCGCGCGCGCAACGCCACGGTCACCGTCTCCAGGAGCGGCTTGGGTGGCGCCTCCTTGATGCCCAACTCCGCGGCGAGCACCGACGGCACCAGCAGCGGGTCCGCAATCGGGGCCAGCTGCACGAGCCATACTCCGGACGGGAAGTCGATCGCGCTGCCGCGTGCCACCTCCAACGCCAGGCGCGTCTTGCCAATACCGCCGGGTCCGGTGAGCGTGACCAGTCGCCCATTCAGCAGCGTGGTGCGGACCTGATCGACCTCACGCTCGCGTCCGACGAAGCTCGTCAGCTGCGTGGGTAGCTCAGGCGGTGCCGACAGCAAAGTTCAGCACCTCGTGCGCAAATGGCACTGGGCTTTCGAGGTACGGATAGTGGCCCGCGCGCGGCAGCGTGACCAGGCGGGCGTTGGGTAAGCGCGCCGCGTACGCCTGGCCGTGTTCCCGCGGCACGAGCCGGTCGCACTCGCCCCACACCACCAGTGCCGGAGTGACGGCACGATGCAGGCGAGTGCGCAGCTTCGGATCGTAGGGGAACTGCCACGCCAGGCGCGCCGCGGCCACGCGCGCGTGGAGCGCGCGCTCCAGTCTGTCGGGCGTTTCTACGTCGGGCACGACATGGGTTGCCATCGCGCCGTCTGGCTCGGCAAAGAGCAATGGGCGGAGCATCGGTGGTGTGAGTGCGAACTCGTCGGCGGCCAGCGCGCCATCGACCTGGAGGCCGTACGCATCCACCAGCACCAGTCCAGCCAGCCGCTCCGGATAACGCACCGCCAGCTCCGCGGCCATCCACCCGCCCAGCCCACAGCCCAGTACAATCGGCCGCTCGATGCTCTCGCGCCACCCCTCACCCGCGCTCCGCGCGGCCTCTCCCCGTGAGGGGCGAGGCGGATCGCCAACTTCCTTTCGCGATGTCGGGCGAGGCGGATCGCTGGCTCCCTCGCCCCTCAGGGGGAGAGGGTTGGGGTGAGGGGTGAGTGTATCGAGCAGGTCGATGAGCCAGAACACGATGTCCTCTGGGCCGTCGATGCCGTCGAGCATGGTCGAATCGTCGAAGCCGGGCAGTGTGGGCGCCTGCACCAGGTGGTGTTCGGCGAGCAGCGCATGCGCTTGCGTCCAGTCGTTGCCGCGCGTGTCGTGCAGCCACAAGATCGGCGGGCCCGCGCCACTGCTGAGCAGGCGAGTAGCCCGATCGCCGACGGCCAGGTGGCGCTCAATCATCCTCGTTGAGCTCGCGCAGCGCGGGCATCACTTCGCTGGCAAACAGCTCCATGCTGCAACGAGTGCGCTCTGGCGAGACATTGCCGACCGAGAAATTCGGCACCAGCGTGCCCAGCCCGGTGGCACTGGCAATGTCGCGCAGGCGATCGCGCACCGTGGCCGGGCTGCCCACCACAACATAGCCAGCCTTGTGAATCTCTTCCCACGTCGAGAACGAGCCAGGGCGCGAGGTGCGCCGCCGCTCCAGTAAGCCTTGCACGGCCTTGATCGACGAGTGGCCAGGCGGCGAGTTGAACGTGTCGCGGTTCTTGAGCAGATTGCGCGCGTAGTACCAGAAATGCGGCTCGTACTCCTCGACCGCCTGCGCATCGGTCGGTGCCACGTAGATGCCAATGCCCCAGCCGATCTGCGAATGCTTGGCCGTGTAGCCGTGCTGCACACACGCTGCGCGAAACAGCTCCGCGGTCTGCGCACGCACGGCGTACGGCGCAAGGGTGGGCAAGACCATATACGTGTAGCGCCGCTGGGCAACCCACTCGATCGTTTCGGGTGACCCAGAACCGGGAATCCAGATCGGCGGGTGCGGCTGCTGGAACGGACGCGGCCACACGTTCACGTACCGAAAGCGAAAGTGCTTGCCTTCCCAGGCGAAGGGCCCGGGCGTCGTCCACGCCTTCAGGATCAGCTCGTGCGCTTCGTGAAAGCGTTCACGAGCGTAGGTCGGATTGACGTTGTACGAGAAGAACTCGTTGCCCGTGCCGACCACCTGGCCCGAGACAACGCGTCCGCCGCTGATCACGTCGAGCATGGCGATTTCTTCGGCGACGCGCAGGGGATGGTCGTACAGCGTCAGGACATTGCCCAGAATCACCAGCTTGGCCTGGCTGGTCCGCCGCGCCAGCGCCGCGGCCATGATGTTCGGCGACGGCATCAAGCCATACGCGTTCTGATGATGCTCGTTCACACACATGCCATCGAAGCCGAGTGCATCGGCCAGCTCGAGCTCGTCGAGGTAGCGGTTGTAGAGCTCATGCCCGCGCTGCGGATCGAAGAGCGAGTTTTCGCACACGACCCAGGCAGTGTCATGCGTTGCCGCGAAGTCGTCCGGCAGATGCGGCCATGGCATCAAGTGGAACGTATAGAAACGCATCAGACGAAGGACGGCTGGTGCCGCGAAGTGGACGACGGACACAGGCCGAGCGTGATCTGGGCCACGGGTCTCCATCGTATGCTGCCCGCGTGGAGCGACGAACGGAGCTGCTGCAGGCGGTGCGCGCGCTCGAGCCACTGATCCGAGCTACCGCCGACGAGGCCGAGGTGGCGCGCTGCTGTCCCGCGCGTGTCTCCGAAGCCATGGCGCACGCTGGCGTGTTCCGCATGCTCGTGCCAAGCGTCGCCGGAGGCGACGAGCTCGACCCACTCATGCTGCTCGACGTGGTCGAGGAGGTCTCGCGCTTCGACGGCTCGGCCGGCTGGACGGCCATGATCGGCTCCGGCGCCGGCTTCATCTGTGGCTACCTGGTGACGGACGTCGTGTGCGCGATCATGAGCGATCCACTGGCCTGTCTGGGCGGCAATCTCGGTGCGCCGACTGCGCGCGCCGAGCCGGTGGCGGGTGGCTATCGAGTCAGTGGCCAGTGGCCATTCGTCAGCGGCTGCCAGCACTCCACCTGGCTGGGTGGCCTGGCCGTCTTACCGTCTGGTGACCCACGGATCGTCGTCTTCCCACGCGCTGAGTACGAGATCGTCGATACGTGGGACGTGACCGGTTTACGCGCAACGGGCAGCCACGACGTGCGCGTGACTGACATTTTCGTGCCCAGCGAGCGTTCGTTCTGGTGGGCCGACGGGCCTGTCCATCCTGGACCGCTGTATCAGGTGCGCTTCATGCTCATCACCCACGCGGCGCACGCGCTTGGCGTGGCCCGCGCGGCCATCGACGCCGTACTTACCCTGGCCGAGACGAAAGTCCCGACGCGCACAACCGCCCTCCTCAAGGATCGCCCACTCGTCCAGGCCCAGCTTGCGCAGGCCGAGGCGCTGGTCCAGTCGGCGCGCGACTTCATGTACCGCACCACGGCCGACGCCTGGTCCGCCGTCTGCGCCGGACGTCAAGTCAGCGGCCGCGAGCGAGCAGTGCTGCGCCTGGCCATGACCCAGGCGGTCCAGGCCAGTGCCCAGGCCGTCGATCTGATGTGGTCCGCCGCTGGCGGCACACCCATTTACACCCGCTCGCCATTGGAACGCTGCTTTCGCGATATCCACGTCGCCACGCAGCATGCCGCCGTCTCGACGCTGAGCTGGGAAACCATCGGCAAGGGTCTGTTCGATCCGTCGCTCGGCGCAACCCTGATCTAGCCGACAGTCAGAGCTAACATAGATGCATGCTGTCGGCCGAGCTGAACGCGCTGATTACTCAGACCAACCGCGGGACGCCCATGGGCGACCTGTTCCGCCGATTCTGGCTGCCGGTCATTCATCCTGATGAGCTGCCCGCGCCGGACTGCCCGCCGGTGCGCACGCGCATCCTCGGCGAGGACCTGGTCGCGTTCCGCGACTCCAACGGTTCAGTCGGTCTGGTCGGCGCGTTTTGCCCGCACCGCCGCGCACCGCTGTTCTATGGACGTAACGAAGAATGTGGCCTGCGCTGCGTCTACCACGGCTGGAAGTTCGATACCGCTGGTAACTGCATCGATATGCCCAGCGAGCCGGCCGATAGCAACTTCAAAGACAAGGTCCGGATCAAGTCGTATCCGACCCGCGAGTGGGGTGGCGTGATCTGGGCCTATCTGGGCCCGCCGGAGCGTATGCCTGAGCGTCCGCCGGTCATGGAGTGGGGCCTGGTCGATGCCGACCATCGACGCGTGGTCAAGAATTTTCAGGAGTGCAATTACCTCCAGGCACTCGAAGGCGACATCGATACCGCCCACGTCTCGTGGCTGCACAGCAGCTTGAAACCACAGCCGAATCTGGGCGTCGTGCGCTCCGAAGGCCGCACCGACCGCGCGCCCAAGCTGATGGTCATCAATCACCAGTCCGGGTTCGCCTATGGCGGGCGGCGCAACGTCGACAGCGGTGGTTACTACTGGCGCGTCACGCAGTTCCTGTGGCCCACCTACGCGTTCATCCCTGCGTTCTCCTGGCCGAAGACGTGCACTTATACCGTGCCGGTCGACGATCAGCATTGTTTCCGCTTCAGCTTCGCGTACAACGTCGAGGCGTCGATGGCCGCCGATTCGCGCTCGTGGATCGCGCCCGGCGAAGGGCTCGGACCGTGGTCGCGGCACTGGGGTCAGTACAAGTTCGCCGACGGCCTGATGATCGATACCTGGCTACTCGAGCAGACCAAGGACAACATGTACGGCCTGGACCGTGAACGCCAGCGCACCGAGAGCTACACCGGCATCGTCGGCATCCCGACGCAGGACCGCGCGATGACCGAAGGCATGGGCTATGTGTGCGACCGCACCGAGGAGCACCTCGGTACCACGGACATCGCGGTGATTGCTGCTCGGCGCGGCCTGATCGAGATGGCCCAGGCGTTGGCCAATGGTGTGGAGCCCGCGTGCGCAACGCGGCCCGAGGCGTTTGCCTTACGAGCATTGGACGTGCTGTCACCCGAAGCGCAGCTGGCGCCACTGTTGGATCGGCACCGCGAGGAGATTAGCGTTTCACTGTCATCCTGAGGCGAGGAACCCACGCGCTTCGCGCGGGGCGTCGCGAGCTACGAAGGATCCGCGTCCCGTGACCGCCTGAAGAAGCGGATCCTTCGCAGGCTCAGGATGACAATCGGGCGGATGACAATTGAGACTCTAATTCGCTGCGGATCTGGTCGCCGCCGTTGGCGCGCCAGTCTTTGACCAGCTGGTCGTAAGTCGAGACTG
>DASXRR010000239.1:0-32359 GCA_036506475.1 Chloroflexota bacterium | reverse complement strand
CATCGTCTTACCTCTGTCAGGGCCGGCGATCGTCGTCGTGTGCCTGTTTTCGTTCACCCAAGCCTGGAACGAGTTCCTGTATGCACTGGTGTTCACCAACTCGCTGGCCAGTCGGACATTGACCGTCGGCCTGACGCAGATGCTCGGCGAGGATGTCTTCTATTGGGGCCAGATGATGGCTGGCGCGCTGATCACCGCGGTCCCGCCGGTCGTGATGTACACGCTCGCCCAGCGGCTGGTGATCAAGGGCCTGGTAGTCGGCGGCGTCAAAGGTTGACCGTCGGCTGACGTCGCGCTACGGTGGTTCGTAGCGCGTTGGGGACGCGCCGAGTTTCTACGGAAGGCTCGAAGCCACCCCACTCCTACCCGGAGTGAGGTGTTGTCATGCGGACGCTCCCCGACAATCCGAACCTGGATCACCTGCGCCAGCAGGCTAAGGACCTTCTGGCCGGACTACGTGACGCCGAACCGCGTACGTCACTGACGGCGGCCCAAACTGCCCTGGCCCAGCAATATGGTTTCCCGCGCTGGGCTGACCTGAAGGCGGAGGTCGATCGCCGCCATGGCACCGCCGACCTGGCCGATGGCAACGCGATCGCCGCCCGCTACCGTCTGGGCAACGCCTCGGGATCCATGCGCTCCGTGGCCCGAGCCGACGAAATCGGCCGCCCATGGCTATTGCAGACCGACCGTGGCCGCTGGGCCGTCAGACAGCTCGACGGGTGCTACGACGTTGCCAACGCCGAGACCGACGTGTTGCTGCAAGAGGCCGCACTTGGGGCGGGCATCGTGCTGCCGCGGCCGGTGCGCAGCACTTCGGGTGCAATCGTGGAGTCAATCGCCGGTCACAACTGGCGCGTCCACAAATGGATCGACTCCGGTCCGCCGCTGACCGCCCCCGTGGCGGCAAGCATCGCCCACCAGGTGGGCGCGATTCTGGCGAAGCTGCACGCGCTGGCCCTGCCCGCCCCCGGCGCGATCGGTTTCTGGCACACCCACCGCCAGACCGAAACCCAATGGCGTGACCTGTCCCAGCGGGCACATGAGGTTGGCGCGTCGTGGGCCGATGACCTCGCCAATGCCATTCCCAGCCTTCTGGACCTCTCGGCGATCGGGTCGGCTGATCCGCCGCCGTCGGTGCTCTGCCACTGCAACCTTGGACCGGGCAATGTGCGTGTGAGCGCGGGTGGGCAATTGGCCGTGTTGGGCTGGGAACACGCCGGTGCGCTGCCGCCAGCATGGGAGCTGGGCAGTGCGCTGATGGCGTGGGCCATGGGTCCTGGCAACGAGCCGCTCAATGTCGCCGCCGCGCGCGCCCTGCTCGACGGCTACGGCGCGCACCCGCCGCTCGAGCCCGCGATGTTCCAGGCCAGCGTGGCCGGCTGGCTGAACTACCTGTTCGGACAAGCGTCGCTCGCCTTGACCACCAAGCACTTCGACGACTGGCACCACGCCGAGCGCATGGTGCGCCACATGCTGGCCCATCCGCCGGACCCAGCCAGGCTGCGGCAGCTACTCGAGGCTGCCCCAGTTATGTCCTGAGCGCGTGCGGCGGCTGGCGGAAATGGCGGCGCAGCCCGCGCAGGCCATTGTGGACAATGCGCCGAGCATTGCCGCGGGTGACCCCGAGCTCGCTGCCGATCGCGGTCGACGATTGCTCGTCGAAGTAGCGCAGCGTAACCGCTCGCCGCTCGCGCGGCGGGAGCGCCGCGAGGGCCGAGCGTAGGCGCAGCAGCGCGGTCGGGTCCGGGCCGTCCTCCTCGGTGGGCGCCGGTACGTCGAAGTCGTTCAGCTCGAGCGTCAATGGATAGGCGGTCTTGAGCACGCCGCGACGCACATTGAGGAAGTGGCCATAGACGAAGCCGGCGAATGTCTCGGCGCCACGCGCGGCATCGAGATTCAGGACCGCCGCCGCGCAGGTATCCGCTACGGCGTCGTCGATCGCGTGTGTGCCGCGCGCAATCAGCACGGTGCGCGCCCAGCGCCTGACTCGCTGTTCCAGGTTCAGCCAGGCCTGGCGGTCGTTTCGATCGACGAGCAAGCGCTGATAGATCTCCTGCCAGTCCACCGTGCCACTCTAGGAGTGGACCGCCGATCAGCCATCGCGGGAAACATGTATCTTTGGCGACCCGCCAATGTAGTAGTCGCCGTCGTAGAAGGCGGTTGCGCCCGCTAACTCCACTGACGCGCCAACGCCCTGCTCAGCGCCAAACATATCCACCACCGAGCCCGGCTCGATCGGCACCGTGGTCGCCGTGGGCGCGCTGTTCCACAAGACCGTCACGCGTTGCCCATTCGGCCGATCCAGCACGACCTTCCGCACCTGGCCATCGGTGGTGAACTGTGCCGCTACAAAGCCTGAGAAGTACCGCACAGCGGTCTTCAGCGCCGCGGCCGCCGGCCGCGAGGTTCCATCGTCACGCACCGCGCCCCACAACCGGTCCTGAATGCACGGTCGGCCGTCGAGCATCCGCCACCACGCCACGTGCTCATAGCCGGCTGCCGCCGCCAGCGCGAAGGTCTGAACGGCGAACGCCGCTTGCTCCTGTTGCGTCGTCTGCCACGGCTCACGGGCGTGGCGCTCCCAACACAGTACGCTCGTGTCGTCAGATGGCATGGCATTGGTCTCGGTCAGCCACACCGGTCGGTCAATGCCGTGCCGCCACTGGATGTCTTTGAAGATGCCGTGGACGCGGAACACATCGTCGGGCTTGCGATACAGATTGACCGACACCGCGTCGTGGTACCAGTTGTTGGCTCGCGCCTCGGGATCTTCGCTCAGTAGGCCTAGCACTCGCTCGTAGTACTGCGTGCGTCCGTTGACCGCGTCCGCCCAGTACGACGTCGCCGGAAACGACACCACCGCGCGTGGGTTGGCGCGTTTGGCCGCGAGATAGCCCACCTTGAGCAGCTGGGCGAGCTCGTGCTCGGTGCCCATCCACGTGTAGGACTCGCCGACGCCGGGATCGCTCGGCCGGATGTCGGGCTCATTCCAGATGATCCACTCGTCGATCCGGCCCGCATAGCGCAGTACCGTCTGATACACAAACTGACCGAAGTAGTTCTCCGGATCGTCGTACGTCAGGAAGAGATTGCGCGGCACCGCGCGGTGGCCATGCGACGGATTGGTCGCCGCCCATTGCGGCGTGTACTGCAGCACCGCCGCGGCGCGCACGCCACGGCCGACCTCCGCGTCAAGTATGGGCTCACGCAGCACACGCCCAAAGCCCCAATAGTCATACGGATTGCTCGACTGAATGTGGTGCCAGGCCAGTAGCACGCGCGTCCATCCGCCGCCGATCTCGGCCATGGCTGAGGGCGACGCCAGGCTCTCGGCGATGCCAAAGCGCGCATCGAGCCGTGACGGTATCTGTGGCTGCCCACCGACGGCCCCGGGCGTGCTCGAAACGAGAGTCGCCGTGACAGCGATGCCCAGTGCTGCCAACAGCCTCAGCATCGGCCCATTGTTGCAGCCGCCCGCGCGACCACTGCCCACAGGGGATCACCCCCTGGCGGACTACGGTCGAGTGCCGCGATGTTGTGCCAGTTGCCGGCCAGCTCGAGGTAGCGCCTGACGAGCTGGGCGTGGCCAGCATTGTCCTGTGCCTGCCAGATAGCGACCGCCTTGGTCGGAAAGCACCGATTCGAGAACGTCACCGCCAGCGGCGCCCCATCGCGCAGCACACGTCCGAGCTCGCGCAGCACCGGCACCGGCCGCGTCAGGTATTGGACAGAGACGCAAATCGCGGCCGCGTCAAACTCGTCGGTGCCGAAGGGTAATCGCGGATCCTGATTCAGGTCGTGCACGAAGAACGCCTGCAGGCGCGGGTTCGCCTCGAGCTCGGCACGGTTCAGTCCCACGCCGATGACGCGGCCGTACTGGACCTCAGGCGGCAAATGGCTGACCCAGCTGCTCATCAGGTCCAGGATCGCCCCGCCCGATGGGAAGAGCTCGCGATGGAGCTGGACGACGGCGCCAATCGCAGCATCGTCGATATGCTCGACAAACCGCGGTTGCCGATAGAAGAACGCATCCGGAGTCTCGTCGATGCGGTGGAACGACTCGTCGGGGAACGTCAGGTTAGGATAGGGCGCATGCAATCTGAGGAGCGTGGTTCCCGTTCACCGCGCCGCCCGAGTCGGCGCGACATCCTGCGCCTTGCGCTCGGCGCAAGTGCCGTGTTGCTCGTCGACGCGTGTGGGCCTACGCCCTCAGCTCCAGCCCCGGCCGCGACCAGCGCGCCACCGGCCGCCGCGAAGCCGACCACGGCACCGGCCGCCGCCCCCACAACAGCACCGGCCGCCGCGCCCACAACAGCACCGGCCGCCGCCGCGAAACCTACCACTGCACCCGCCGCGGCGGCGCAGCGCGGTGGCCTGCTGCGTGTCGGCCTCGACGTCGATGCGGACACCCTCGATCCGCGCCTGACCAAGAACACCTCGGGCTTCCGCATGAAGGAGCTCGCCTTCAACGGCCTCGTTGCCATCAGTCCGACCTTTACGCCCATTCCAGACCTGGCCGAGAAGTGGACCAACCCCGACGACAAGACCTGGGTCTTCACCCTGCGCCAGGGTGTGAAGTTCCACGACGGCTCGGACCTGACCGCGGCGGACGTCAAGTTCACGTACGAATCGGTCCTCGATCAGACGTTCAATTCGCCGTTCCGTGCCTTCTATCTGTCGGTCGACAAGGTCGAGGCGACGGACAAGAACACCGTTACGTTCACGCTCAAGGCGCCCTTTGCGCCCTTCCTGTCGTACATGGACCTGGCCATCGTGCCCCAGGCCACGGTCCAGAAGCTGGGCGCCGACTTCGGGACGAAGCCGGTCGGCACTGGCCCATTCAAAGTCGATCGGTGGGCGACCGGCGATTCCATCGAGCTGGCGGCCTACGACGGCTACTACGGCGGTCGCCCGAACCTGGACCGCGTGCGGGTCAAAGTCGTCCCCGACAACTCGGGCCGCGTGGTCGGCCTCGAGAGTGGCGACCTGGATTTCGTGCAGTCGCCCGTTTCGCCGCAGGACGTCACGCGCGTGCAGTCGGCGGCCAAACTCAAGGTCGACCGCACGCCGGCGGCCGGCTATACCTACATCAATCTGAATACGGCCGATCCGATTCTGGCCGACAAGAAGGTGCGCCAGGCGTTATCGCACCTGGTCAACAAACAGCAGATCATCGACACGATCTACAAGGGCATCGGCAAACCGGCCAGTGGACCGATCGTGCCGACGATGTGGGCCTATCCGGCCGACGTTCCGTCGTACGACTACAACCCCGATAAGGCCAAGGCGCTGCTGGAGGACGCGGGCTGGAAAGCTGGCGCCGACGGCATCCGCTCGAAGGATGGTCAGAAGTTGTCGCTGGTTGTACGCACGCACTCCGAAGATCCCGACCGCAAACAACTGATTCAGGTGCTGCAGAGCGAATTCCAGAAAGTCGGCATCGACGCCACCACGAACACTGTGGAGTTTCCGGCCTTCTTCCAGGATGTCCAGGACGGCAAGTACCAGGTCGGCGTCATCGGTTGGCTGAACTTGAGCGATCCCGATCGCGCCACCTTCCGCCAATTCACGCTCGACGGCACGGCCAATTACGGCAAATACAAGAACGAACAGGTCGACAAGCTGCTCAAGGACGCCCGCTCGACGCTCGACCAGGCCAAAGCGAAGACCATGTATGCCGACGCGGTCAAGCAGATTGTCGACGATGCGCCGTACATCTTCGTCCAATACCAGGAGTACATCGCCATGTACTCGCCAAAAGTGCAAGGCTATGTGGTCAATCCGGTGGCCAACTGGCTGTCCTTCAAGACGGTCTCACTGAGCTCCTGAGTCCGAAGCCCGTTCGGTTGCTCACGCCTGCCGGATCATCACCGCTGGTCACGCCGCAAGGCGATCTGCTCCGCCGCTTGCGGCGCCGGCCGTACCAATCGGCAACAGCCCGGCCGCTGGTGGAATCCAACCGGGCGGTGCTGCTCGGCGTGGCCGCGTCTGGCCAGCGCATGGCATCCGGCGTGCCGCGTCTGGCCATTGCGTGGCACGTCAGACAGGCATGCCCGCGAGCGCCGCTTGAGGCGCAACTAAGCACTTGAGTCGCTACATCGCCCAGCGCCTGCTGCACACCATCGTGGTGCTGTTCGGCGTCGCGGTGCTGACGTTTGCCTTGATCCATCTGACACCAGGCGATCCAGTGCTGGTCATGCTCGGCCAGGACGCCACACCCTCCGAGCTCGAGCGCCTGCGCCACTTGCTCGAGCTCGACCAGCCGCTGCCAGTCCAGTTCGGCCACTACCTGGCCAGGCTGGCGACGGGTCAGTTGGGCGACTCCATCTTCCAGCATCAACCAGTGACCAAGCTGCTCGGCGACCGCTTCCCCGCCACGATCGAGCTGACCATCGCGGCAATGATCGTGGCCATAACCCTGGGCGTCACCACCGGTCTGATCTCCGCCCTCACCCCGTACTCCGTGTTCGACATCATCGCCATGCTGATCGCGCTGTCCGGCATCGCGATGCCCGTGTTCTGGTTAGGCATGCTGGGCATCCTGCTGTTCGCCCTGCAGCTTGGCTGGTTGCCCTCGTTCGGCCGCGGCGAGCCGCTCACCGAAGCCGTCCGGAGCTGGATCAAATACGGCGATCCGTACGACGTGCTCGACGCGCTCAGACATCTCCTGCTGCCCGCCGTCACACTCGGCGCGTTCTCCACGGCCCTGATCTCCAGACTGGTCCGCTCCGCCCTTCTGGAGGTCCTTGGTCAGGACTACGTCCGAACGGCACACGCCAAGGGTCTGCACAACCTCAACATCGTCGCCCAACATGCCCTGCCCAACGCGCTCATCCCCGTGGTGACGGTGATCGGCCTGCAGGTGGGCACGCTGCTCGGCGGTGCAATCATCGCCGAGACCATCTTCGCCTGGCCGGGCATCGGCCGTCTGCTCGTCCAGGCAATCAATCAGCGCGATTACCCGCTCGTACAGGGCATCGTGTTGCTCACGGCCGTGATCGTGTCGCTGATCAACCTCACCGTCGACCTGCTGTACGGCGCGATCAACCCACGGGTGCGCTATGGCTGAGCTGGTCGCAACCAGGAACGTTCGGCGCGCCTGGCGCCAGCTGCGCCGCAACCGCTCGGCCGTTGCGGGCATGATCGTGATTGGCGTGCTGGTGCTGAGCGCGGTCTTTGCCCCGTGGCTGGCGCCCGAGGACCCGTACCGGGTCAGTCTCGAGATCCGGCTTCAGCCACCCGGCAGCGGCCACGTCCTGGGCACAGACGAGCTCGGACGCGACATCCTGTCACGCCTTTTCTACGGAGCCCGCGTGTCGCTCTGGGTGGGCATCGTGACTGTCGCCGCGTCGGCGCTGATTGGCGTTAGCGGCGGACTGATCGCCGGCTATCTGGGCGGCTATTGGGACGCCATCATCATGCGCCTGGTCGATATCTTTCTGGCCTTCCCGGTGATCCTGCTGGCCATTGCCATCGTCGCCGTGCGTGGCCCTGGCCTGAACAACGTGCTGATCGCGCTGGCGCTGGTGTACTGGACAACCTACGCCCGAGTAGCGCGCAGCATCGTGCTGACCCTGCGCGAAGAGGAGTACACCTGGGCGGCGCGTACGCTAGGCGCGAGTCCCGCGCGCATCATGGTCCGCCACATGCTGCCGAACGCCATCGCGCCGCTGGTGGTGCTCGCATCGCTGGGTATGGGCAACGCCATCCTGGCCGAAGCGGCGCTGTCATTCCTCGGCCTGGGCATTCAGCCACCGGAGGCTTCGTGGGGCTCGATGCTCAACTTCGGTATGCAGTTCCTGCGCGACGCGAGCTTCCTGAGCACAATGCCCGGCCTGGCCATCTTCGTCACCGTCCTCGGCTTCAACCTGCTCGGCGACGGGCTGCGCGACGCACTCGACCCACGGCTGCGCTCATGACTGACAACGTGCTGCTGACTGTCTTCCCACCCTTTCCAGTATTCGACCTCGAGCCCACCCGCACGGCGCTCATCGTCGTCGACATGCAGTACCTCGACGCTCACCCCGAGCATGGCATCGGGCGCACCGCCCGCGAAGCTGGCGCCGGGGCCATGTTCGCCGATTACTGGCCGGCCGTTCGGAACGCGCTCGCCTGCCAGCAGCGTCTGATCACAGCCGCTCACGAGGTTGGCGTGCAAGTGATCTTTACGCGCATCGCGACGCAGACGCGCGATGCCCGGGATGTCGGCCGCCAGCACCGCCTGGTCGGGCTGCCGGTTCCCCGCGATTCGCAAGAAGCCTGCTTGCTTGCCGAACTGCCCGTTGGTCCCGATGACCTCGTCCTCTCGAAAACAAGCAGCAGCCCATTCAACAGTACGTCGATCGATCGCTTTCTGCGCAATCTCGATATCCGGACCCTGCTGCTGTGCGGCGTGGTGACGAACGGCTGCGTCGAGGGCACCGTCCGCGATGCGTCGGACCTGGGCTACGAAGTGGTCATGGTCGAAGATGCGTGCGCGGCGGTCACACCCGCGCTGCACCAGGCGGCGATCACCAATCTGAAGGACGCGTTCTGCAACTGCCGTACGACCGAAGACGTCGTTCGTACTCTCGAGGGCAGCCGATGACTTACGAGCAGATCCCGGTAACGATGCTGGCCAGCGGCCGTGAGCTGTTCCTGCCACTGCACCGTCTGGAAGGCCGCGGCGCTGGTCCGACGCTCGGCCTCTCAGCCGTCGTCCACGGCGACGAACCGCTGACCAACGAGATTGTCCGCCGCGTGCTTGAAAGCATCGATCCCGCTGAGCTACGCGGCACGATTCTGGCCGTACCCGTAGCCAATCCGCTCGCCTTCGAAGCGCTCACCCGCCACACACCAATCGATCAGCTCGATATGAACCGCAACTTCCCGGGCAGTCCGAGTGGCTGGCTCAGCGAGCAGATCGCCCACGTGCTCGCCACGCGTTTCGTCTCGCAGCTCGATGTCCACATCGACCTGCATACCGGCGGCGTCTTCCCGACGGTCGACTACGTCTACATCTTCGACCGATCGCGCGAGCTTTCTCTGGCCTTCGGCAGCACGTTCCTGTTCGAGCCGTCGCAGCCGTATCAGGGCACGTTCGCCCTACCGGCCGCGCAGAAAGGCATTCCGTTCTTTACCGCCGAGGTCGGCGGCGGGAGCTTTCTGGATACGCACTACATCGCGCACGGCGTGCGCGGGGTCATGAACGTGCTGCGTCAGCTAAATATGATCGACGGCGATGTCGTGCGCCCGCCTCAGCAGACCATCGTCACAGAGATGGCGGTGATCCGCCCGCGTGTCGGCGGCGTGCTCTACCCGGAGGTCGGCCTGGACATGCTCGGCAAGGAGGTGGCGGGCGGCACGCTGTTGGGTCGCGTGGTCAGCCCCTATACCTTTGAAACGCTCGAGGAAATCCGCGCCCCGTACGACCGCGGCGTGATGATTCTGCTACGCGGCGCGCTGATGCGCGTGCACCCTGGCGACTATGGCTACATGGTCGCCAACCTGGCTTCGGCGCGCAGCGCATGAACCTCGAAGGCAAAATCCGCAGCTTCCTTCTGCTCCAGCCGCGCAACGGTGACTACTCCGCCTTGGTCTCGTTCTTCAAGGCCAACGACGTCCTGGGCAAAGCCATCCGCTCCGCTGGCGCCTACGCGTGCGAAGTCCACATTCCCGTGTCTGGCTACGGTCCCGTCGTGGTCACGGCGATCTGGGACTCCGAAGCCGCCTACGCCGGCTGGCGCACGCATCCCATCCGCGACGAGATGGCGCCCGGCATGGCCCAGATCGTCGACGACTCGACCGAGCCTGCCCCGATCTCGAGTGGCTTGTACCGCATCGCCGTCGCGGCTGCGCGCGCTGACTGATATAGTTCGCGGCGCCTGTCGCTTGGGGTGGCGGCGGGCGAGACAGATGGGGATGCGCGAACATGGCTAGCCCGGTCGAAGCCAATCGGACAGCGGCGCTTGCGCCGCCGTCGGTGCGCGTGTTCGTGCTTGGCCAATTCCGGGTCACCGTCGACGGTCACGTCCTGACTGATAAGGCCTGGCAACGGCCACAATCGCGCCGGCTCTTCAAATACCTGGTCACGCGCCGCTTCAAGCGCGTCCAGAAAGAGTCGGCGATGGAGTTGTTCTGGCCCGAATCGGAGCCGACCGCCGCCGCCACCAACCTGCGCTCGCTCGTGCACGGCATCCGCCAGGCCCTGCAGGAGGTCGGCGCCGAAGGCCTGCTGGTCAGCGACCGCGACAGCATCAGCCTCGATGCCTCGGCCAGCATCTGGCTCGACGCAGACATCTTCGACGACCTCGTCGGCAAAGCGCGCCTTGGCGACGATCCGTTGCCGCTGCTCGAGACGGCCTCAGAGCTGTACAAGGGCGATTTCCTGGCCGACGACGTCTACGAAGACTGGGCCGCGGAGCGGCGGCAGGCGCTGCGTCTGGTCTGGGAGGATGTCCAGTTCCAGCTCGCTCAGCGCTACGAGCAGCGCGGCGAACAGGAGAGCGCGCTCGCCCGCCTCCTGGCGCTCCTTCTCGTGGACCGCTGCAACGAGCGCGCCGGCCAGGAGGCGATGCGCCTGCTCATCGAGCTCGGCCGACGCCCGGAGGCGTTGCGCGTCTTCAACGCCCTCCAACTGGCGCTGCAGGACGACCTGGGTGTCACCCCGTCGCAGCGCACGCTCGAGCTGCAGCACCTGGCCACACAGGCCGACGCGCCTGCGCCGCACGCGCGCACCGAGCGGTTCCGTTGTGCCTACTCCTTTCCGCAACCGCGCGAGCTGATCGGTCGCGCCACGGAGCTCGAGCGTCTGCAGCGTCAAATCGACCGCGGACGATCGACCGGCCAGGCGATGCTGCTCAGCGCTCCGGCCGGCACCGGCAAGAGCACGCTGCTCGGCGCCCTGGTCCGCCAAGCGCAGGACCGGGGTGTGCTGTGCCTGGTCGGGGGCTCGTACGACCAGCGCAGCGCCGTGCCGCTCGTCGCCTTCGAAGAGGCGCTGACCGACTACATCTTGTCGACGACGAAGGACGCGAGCGACACGAGCTTGCCGTCGAGCGCCGAGGAGCTCGTCAACATCGACCGGGAGCTGCGCCAGCATCTCGGCTTGGGCGGCGCACCGCAGATCGACGTCGCCAACGCGCGCATGCGGCTGTTCGGCGCGATCCTGTCGTTTGTGCGCAGTCTGGCCGAGCGCGGGCCACTGCTGCTGTGTCTCGAAGACCTGCACGCCGCCGACGCCGCCTCGCTCCAGCTGCTGCACTTCCTGGTCCGCCAGACGCGCCACTCGCCGGTCGTGATCATCGGCACCTTTCGCCATGAGGAGCTGCGGCCTGGCGAGCCCTTGGCGCAGCTGGTCAGCGGGCTCGAGCGCGAAGGCATCGCCGAGCACATCCGCCTGGCACCGCTCGATCAGCAGGCGACCGGCAAGCTGGCCGCCCTGCTGTCCGATGGTCCGATCAGCGAAACCGCGCGCAAGGCGCTCCATGAGCTGACCGAGGGCAACCCGCTGTTCATCGAGCAGGTCATGCTCACGCTCGGCGCGCACGGCCAGCTCGACGAGCTGGTCAGCGTCGGTCAACAGATCATCGGCCAGGGCGCGAACGTGCCGCTGGTCATTCGCGAGCTGATTGGTCGTCGCCTGGTCGACATGAGCACCGACGCACGCGAGACGATGGAGATCGCCGCCGTCCTGGGCAGCACTTTCGACGAAGCCACGCTGCTCGCCGTCGCCTCGCCAGCCGAGGAGGACGCCTTGCTCGTCCATCTCGACGAGGCGATTCGCTCGCAGATCCTGCGCGAAACGCCCAACGGCTATGCGTTCCAGCACGCCCTGCTACGCGAGGGCGTCTACTGGAACCTGTCTCGCCCGCGGCGCACCCTGCTGCATCGCCGCGCCGGCGAGGTCCTCGAAGCCCAGGCCAAAGGCCGCATCCCCCAACGTGCCGCCGAGTTGGCCTACCACTTCAACCTGGCCGGCCATTCGGCCGACGCCCGCTCCAAAGCCTTCCAATACAGCCTCATCGCCGGCCGCCAGACTCAGGCCCTGACCTCGTATCGCGAAGCCGTAAGACACTTCACGCGCGCCAGCGAGCTCGTCGGTGACGGGCTCGTCGATGCGGAGACGTCGGTGCACGTTGAGGTTCTTGTCGGGCAAGGCGAATCCCAACAGGAGATTGGTCATTGGCTCGACAGTGTTGAAACGTGGGAGCGAGTGCTCACCATCTGCAATGACCCACTGCTGCGGGCGCGAGCGCGGTCGAATATGGCATACGCGCACGTCGAGCTTGGACACATCGATAAGGTCTCTGAAGATGTCCGTAGCGGACTCGAAGATCTGCGCGGCAGCGTCGGGCCTGAAGCCGGTAGATTCCGTCTTGAACTTCTGCAATGGGCAGCATTCGTCCAGTATCTGCGAGGCCAGTATTTCGAGGCCCTCGAGCTTGGCAGGCAGATGTTGGCCGAGGCCGAGCTTTTGCACGGAGCTGTTCGCCCCCTTCTCGTGTCGCACTCCGCTCTAGCGTGGGGCTATATGGGCCTTGGGCGATCGAATGAAGCCCTCGAGCAGTACGAGCTCGCGATTGAGGTTGCGGACCGCGGTGGGCACAAGGTCCAGCAGGCTATGTCGCGCCAGAACAAAGGACTGCAACACTACCTGGCTGGTCAGTTTTCGGCGGCCGACGAACATCTTCAGCGCGCCCGTGACCTATTCGCCGAGTCAGCCAACGAGGTCCGCGCACTCCATGCCCTGCAGTTGCAATGTCTGGTCTGGATTGCGCGTGGGGAACTATCTCGGGCTCACGCTCAGGCCAGCTTCGCTCTCGAATTGAGTACGGCCGGCCAACTGCGTTGGGTAGCCGATAGTCATCACATTCTGGGCGTCATTGCTCGTATTCGTGGGCAGTGGCGCGAAGCAGAGCGGTCGTTCAAACACGCGCTGCAAGTACGGCTTCAAGTGCGTGCTGTGGTTGGTGCTGTCGAGTCGACTATCGAGCTGGGACGTGTGTACGAAGACTCGGGCGACTTGACCCAGGCGCTGAGCCACTACGGCGACGCGCTGGCGCTGGCGGTACAGATGGATCCGGGTCCAAAGCTTGTTTCGGCGCAGACTCACCTGGGTTTGCTGAGGTTACGTCTGGGCGAATCGAGTGACGCGTCGACGCTAATCACCGATGCACTCGCGCTCGCACAGTCGATTCCCGACACACTTGAATTCACGGCTGCGCTTCTGGCGGTGGGAGAACTATCCATGTTCGAAGGCAACCTCGGCGGTGCCATCGAAACCGTGGAGCAAGCGCTTCGGCGCGAAATGCCGCTGGAGAGCGAAGTTGCCGCACGCGCACTAGCTGGCCGAGTGTACGCCGCGCTTGGCGACCCTGATCGCGGTAACAGCCACGTCGTTCAGGCTCGTAGTGCTGCGGAAAAGATTGGCACGCCGCTACTTGCGACGATCGTGTCACTCGCTGCTGGTTGGGTAGCGGCGGCGCAGGGGGATGCGCGCGAAGCTTTGAGCAACTTCGAAGTCGCGGTCGGCAAGGCCGCACTGGCTCAGGCGCCGTACCAGCTTGCGCTCGCGCTGGAGGCGTGCGCTATGCAACTCGCTTGTCTCGGCGACGTGGCTAGCGCCGGTGCTCTGCGAGCCCGAGTAGCACATCTACACGGTCAACTCGGCATAGCCGGCGGACGCACCACGCCTGGTCGCCTTGCCACCATGCCGAGTTGATGCGAGTTGATTGAGCGCAGACGAATCAGCCTGGCCCAGTACCGCCGGCGCCTTTGAAGCCGATGAGTATCGAGCGTAGGCACATTGGCTTCTCGGCGTCAGCATCCGGAAAGTAGTCGAGACACTGAATGCGCATCGCCTTCGCCACACGCTTCATGCTCCCACCTACTGGCCAGAAGAGCAGCCTGTTGAACTCTTCACGACGTTCGACAAGCTCGGCGATGGTCACCGTGTAAGGCTCGAAACTTGTGGCGTTACGTGCCGGCCCGGCGTAGTCGACCCAGCCGGACTGCCAATTGGGAAAAACGAACCCCAAACCCTTCAGCTCGGTTTCGAGTACGTCCCGGACTTTGTGATCGTTTGACTCGATCGCGAGAGGCACGCTGATCGAATCGGCCACTTTGAAATCCATTGGGTTTCGCTTCTCGCGACCGGCTAGTGGCCCGGGCTCGTACGTGCCCGAATTCTTGTCGTAACGGCCTTCGAACCCGACGTAAATGGAGTCGACCTGGGTGACATAGTCACCACTCGGGCTACGTGTGGTGTACGTGTAGTCGAACGTCAGCGCCCGGACAATCCTGTACGCCTGGCCGTCGAAATACCAGTACAGCGGCGGCCGAAGTGCGCGATCGGGAACAACGACATTGTCTGGCAAGTGTGGCCCGTCGTACGTGACCCAGCTCTGCACATCCTTGATGGCCGTAACGCCATACGGTGCCTCGGCCAGGATGAAACTTTGGAAGTCATCGATCTGCAATGGCCGCGAAACTATCGCGCTGCCGTTTGTAGGCCTATCGGCCTGCGCTTGCCTCGATTTCCAGTAGCCCAGCAGCCATTGCATGACTGGATCGGCGGCGAAGGCCGAACCGTTGCCTTCGGCCCCCCGATCGGAGCCGTTTGGTTCATCACCGGTAATAGCCGCGCTGAATGCCTGCACGCCGTTCGAATGCTGAGTGCGCGCCTTCGGGGCAGGCGGCTTCACGATATTTCCAATGCCCATGAGAATGTCGAACGCCGCGTCGGGGTTCGATGCTGCCAGGATCTTCGCCGCAGCTTCGCGCTTCGCTTGCGCATCTGCGTGGTCAACGACCATTAGTTTCCCCCTTCGTTTAGAACACATAGTCAACTGCCGGCCAGGCGCGGAAGTGCGCCCAGTAACGGAGCAATGAAATAGCCGCCGTAATGCGGCGTTACGAAGCGCGGCATGCTCAGCTGATCGACCCCAGCCGCGGGCGCGCCGCGCGAGATTGCTACTGGACGCTGGCCATTGGATGACCCGGGCGTCGGCTGGCCGACCAGGCCGTCGCGATGCGCCCCTGGCCCGGGAAAATCGGGTCCGTTGAGCCAGATCCGCCAGATCTGTTCGAATTGCCGCACCAGGTCGGCCTGGTACGACACGAACAACAGTCCGCGCTCGGCGTCACGCGAACCAGTCGCGTCATCGGCGAGCGGCGGGCCGTACGGGATGCCCCGCCGAATGATGCGATGCCGCGCCACGCCGGCCACCCAGGCCGGCTTCGCCCGGCCAATGTGCGAAAGGCGCAAGGGTGGATCGGCGGCGAGCTGGCCGTGCTCGTCGCGCCCCGCGAGTCGGGCGCGCACATCTCCGTAGGGCAGGCGCAATCGCGTCCCCGCGGTGTGCATCGCCTGGCGGAACGCCGGCACGTCCTGCTCCAGCTGCATGAACGCCACGAACGTGCCGCCACGGGTCCACTCTGGCCCGGGCAGCACGCGCTGCCCGACCGCATCCGGCTCGCCGAAAAAGAACTCCCCGGCTGCCAGCGGCACCTCGCCTGGAGGACAGCTGTCCGGCGGCGGCACGCCGTCGACGAGCACGCACGAGACGCCGTCTTTGAACCCAAAGTGCTCGCGCTGATCGTCCAGCGCCTGGCCACGATAGAGCCGCACCTCGCGTACGCCACTTCCAGTGAAGATCGCGCGTTGCGCTGCGAGCTCGCTGTCCAGCCCGGCAGCGTCGTCGGCGCCGAGGGTAAGCAACGCGTGGACCGTGTCGTCGCCGGCGGAGGACTGACAGAACGGCACCTGGTTCGACCGAAACGCCGTGGGCATGCCGGCCACCGCCGGCTCGCCGAGCAGGACCTGCAGCCCGCGCCACGACAGCGCGAGATTCAGCCAGCGCGCGCTGATCGAGGCCTGCCGCTGACGTCGTCGGAGGTCGTCCACTGTCTTGTAGGCGGCCTTGAACGCCAACACGTCTTTGGCCGAATCAACTTCGGGCGCGACGGCGCGCAGCCACGCTTGCCCGGCGCTCCGACTCGGAAACGACACCAGCACGAACGCCTGGTGGTCCTTGTTGAAGCCGGGCACAATGTTTCCCTGCACCTGCGACAGGTCCACCCCTGCCTTCCCCGTGCGCGAGAATACTCCATCGCCCAGGCGGGTGCGAGCCAACGGCGTTTCGGTCAGTGTCACCGGCGTCGGAGCTCCTTAGTGGCAGGCCGCCAGGCCTTCGGCGTAGCCCTGGTCATGCGCGCTGCGCGCCACGCCCTCGAGGTTCGAGATCAGCCCGTTCACATCGTGCGGGTCGTTCAGACTGAACTTGCCGACGTACTCAGCGGGAATCGCCGACGCCGCCAGTCCTTGTTCGTGCGCGGTTTGCACGATGCCTTCGTAGTTCGCAATCAGGCCGATGATGTCGTATGCGTCAGCCAGATTGAAGCGATCGACATATTGCTGTGGAATCAGCACGTTGTTCTCCTCGTCCAGATCCGGGCGGAAGATCTCCGCCCAGCCGAGCACGCGGGTCGAATAGTGCCGGCCCGTCGTGTACTTGTCGGGGTCACCCGCCTCACGTAAGCCCGCTTGCGCGTTGCCCGCGCCGCAGTTGTATGCGGCGATGCCGGCGCGCATGTCACCGTCGAAGTAGTCGATGCCAGAGCGCAAAATCGAGCAGCCATAGTCGATGTTGCTCTCGGGGTCCATCCCGTTGGCGTGGCTATCGAGCCAGGTTTTGTGTGAACGGTCGTCGATCTGCATGAGGCCGCGTCCATGGCCGTAGTCTCCAATCACGTTGTTGCCGCTTGTCTCAACCTGGATGACCCCCAGGACGATCGCCGGGTCGAGCGCGTATGTCGTCGCCGACGCCCGGACGAAGTCCATCCATAGCCGCATCTGTGCTGGAAGCATGTTGTGCCTTTCCCGAGACCAGTCAGCCTGCCTCAGCAGAACCACTCAGGAAAGGTCACCCCGTGGGGCGGCCGTTACGCGTGCGCCGGCACAGTCCGCAATCGATCGGCGGCGGCGGCGTAGCCAGCGCGGAGGATGGCTACGTCGGAGGAATAGGCGATCAGTTTGACGCCGGCGGCGATCCAGCGCTCGGCTTCGTCGAGGGTGTCGACGAGCATCGCGACGTCCTTGTGGTGCGCCTGGCACGCGGCGATCAGGCGCTGCCGATGTTCGTCTAACGTCCGCGCCTGGGCGGGCGTGCCGAACACGCCGAGGTCTTGTGCCAGGTCGGTCGGGCCAATGGTGAAGGCGTCGATGCCTGGCGTAGCGACGATCTCGTCCAGATGCCGAAATGCTTCGGCAGACTCCAGCATGGCCGTGATGTAGACCTGTTCGTTCAGGTGCGCCAATCGATCACGCGGCGACGCTTCGACGGAAAAGTCGGTACCCGGCGCGAGGCCGGCCATGCCCCGCTCGCCGAGCGGTGCATAGCGCGCCGCGCGGGCCACGCGCTGGGCGATCTCGGGCGTGTCCACCTGGGGCACATGCAAACCCCACACGCCAACGTCGAGCAAGCGCGTGATCCACTCGCGATTGCCCTCGGGCGGACGCACGACCAGCGGAAACTCCAGCGCCCGAGCCAGCACCGCCATATCGGCCACCGTCTCGATCGACGGCGACGAGTGCTCCATGTCGACGCGCGCGTAGTCCAGTCCAGCCGACTTGAGCAGCACCAGTACGGCCGGGTTGCGCACCAGATTGATCCACGTGCCGACCTGTACCTGGCCCGCGGCGAGCGCAGCCTTGAGTGGATTGGTCCTCAGGCTCACGCCACGCTGACCGGAGTCTTCTTAAAGGTAGGCATGACCTCGAGCGCAAACGTCTCGAGTTGCTCGAGAATAACGCGTTTGGGCGTGCCCACGACCTGGCCGACGTGGACCTGTTCGAGGCCCGGGTAGCGCTCTTGCAGCTCGAGCAGTCGATCGCGGATCAGCTCCGGCGGCCCGGCCATGAAGCCACCACGGTTGGCCGACTCGCGCAGGCTTGGCAGTGGCGTAGTGCGCGCTCGCGCCGGATCCGCGATCGCCTCGATCTGGTCGTCGGACAGCCCGGGCACGAAGCCCAGCGGCGCGAACATCTTCATCCACTCTTCGAAGAATGGCGACGCTTCGCGGATCGCCTGCTCTTCGGTCTCGGCGATGTGGAACATGATGCCGATCACCAGATCCGTCCCCAGCTCGGTGTCACGGCCGCGGCGGCGCAGCGCGTCTTGCCAGGCGCGAATTGTTTTCTCCGCGGCCCCGCCCGCCGCGGCGCCGCCGCCTATCACGCCCTTGATGCCGTGCTTGGCCATGAAGTCGAGCCCACGCTGACTGGCGCTGACCACGGGCTGGTAGCACTCCACTGGCCTGTTCAACGGTCGTGGGACCAGCGTCAGCTCCGAGAGCTCGTAGCCGCGGTATGGCACTTTTGGCGGCAGCGTGTAGTACTTGCCCTGGTGCGAGAACGACTGCTCGTTGAAAGCTTTGAAGATGATGTCGATCTGCTCTTCGAACAGCTCGCGATTGGCGTCCGGATCGCGCATCGGCGCGCCGAACGTCTCGACCTCGCGCGTGTGATAGCCGCGCCCGACGCCAAACACGACTCTGCCCTGGGTGAGATGGTCGACGGTCGCAAAGTCTTCGGCCAGGCGGAGCGGATGCCACATCGGCGCGATGTTGAATCCGCAGCCGAACCTGAGCCGCTCCGTCTTGTGCGCGAGGTGCAGCGCCAGCATCAGGATGTTCGGGATGACCTCATAGCCCTCGCGCTGGAAATGGTGCTCGGCGAGCCAGAAGACGTCGTAGCCCGTGCGCTCCATCAGCAGCGCGATGTCCGTCGCCTTGTCGAAGACGGTCACCAGCCGCTCGTCGGGCAGCCAGCGATCGTTGACGGGCGTGCCGTCCAGGCCGAGATTGTCGAGGTCGACGTGGCCGGCGTACAGGCTGCCGAAGGTGGTGATCATAGTGCCGATTGTCCTCACCCCGACGGGGGCGCGCAATCGCGCGCTTGCATCTGATCTACGACTCGGTGCTGTCCCAGGGCTGGCGCATCTCACCGCCCCGCATGCGTTCGGGCACGATGCGCACGATCAGGCGATCTACTTTTGGATTGGGATACGGGCGGCCGAAGTAGCGCTGCGAGAGCCGTTCGATGTGGTCGTCGGCGCCTTCGGCGGTGGTGTCCAGCAAGCGGCCGTGGATCTCCGCCCAGCGGAACATGTTCTTGGCATCGACGACCAGCAGCGTCATGCGCGCATCGCGCCGCAGATGGCGTACCCAGGCGCGGGTTGGACCGCCGTTGAGCCAGATCAGACCGTCGCGGAACTCGTACCACACCGGATTCATGTGCACGCTGCCGTCAGCGCGCGTGGTGCCGATGATGATCGGGTGCGGCTCGTCGAGGAACGCCTGGAGTCGTGGGCCTACCTGAAGGGGCATGCCAGCCAGCGTAATTGACACGCGTGTGTGCAAGCTCCGCCGACCCGGAGACGCTGTAGTGCACACAGCTCGCGCATGGGCTGGGGTAATGCTTTTCCCCTGCCCGGGGGGTGGCAACTGGTACTTCTGGACCGATCATCGCTACATCCGAGGCGACGCCAGGGACGGCGCACCGCATCGGCCCAAGACTGAACCCAGGGAGGGTCTATCCGTATGAAGTTTTTCGATAGCTGGTGGCAGCGCGTTCCTGCTCGCGTGCAAGCAGGTCTGCTCGGTTTGAGTGTGGTCGCCATGGTCCTGGCCGGCATGGCCGAGGAGTACTGGCACTAGACTCGGCGCGTTGTTCGCCACTGCCGTCGCTGGTGCGTGGCGAATGAGCAGCGGGCCGTCCGGCACCCATGCCGGGCGGCCTGCTGGTGCGTTCGGGACACACGCTGGCGGACTCCCATGATTGGACTGCTTGGACTGACGTTGCTCGGGTTCTTACTCGGATTGGCCGTTGGCGGCACGCTGGATGGCTGGCGCGACCTGCGCCTCCGCTGGTGGCTGCCAGCGCTGCTAGCGTTGATCGTTCAACTGTTCCTGTATAACCCGCCATTCGACTCAGAGCCGTGGGCGCTGGCCTACGGGCCAGCGATTTTCATCGTGGCCAAGGCCGTCCTCGTCGCGACGCTGCTAGCGAATGCGTTGGGAACGACGACCACGCCACTCAGGGCCGCATGGCTTGTCGCGACGCTGGGCGTCGGCTTGAACCTGGCTGTTGTGGCGGCCAATGGTGGCTACATGCCCCAATCTGAATCGGCTCGATTCGTCGCTCGGGGCGCGACGCTGCTCGACGAACAGACGCTGCCCAAACTGCGCAATGTCAAGCCGATCGATGAATCGACTCAACTCGCCTTTCTAGGCGACGTTGTGGCCCAGCCCGCCTGGATGCCGCGCTCGAACGTCATTAGCATCGGCGACGTGCTGCTCACCGGCGGCCTGGGCTGGTGGGCCTTTCAGATCACCGTTCGCGTACGCCGATCCCCTCTTGCCCGGCCGACGCCAGCCGATAGCTAACGAGTCATGCGTCCGCTCCTGACGGCCTACATCGCGCTTATTGTCACCGCCACGGCGGTCATCGTCGCCGTCGATCTGAACCAACTCGCCACCACGCAGAATGCGTACTCCTGGGTGGTGGCGATCGCGCTCGCGGTGTTGAGCACCGTCGCGCAGTACATGCGTTTTCAGGTCGCGCGCGGTTGGTACAGCACCGCGGGCGCCGTGGCGGCGATTGCCGCGGCGCTACTGCTGCCGACCGGTCTGGCCGAACTGGTCTCCATTGTTGGCTCCGCGTCGCATGTCATCCGGCTGCGTCAGGCGCCGTCTCGAGCAATCTTCAACATCGCGACGTGCACGTTGAGCATCGCCACTGCGTCGCACTTTGCCAGCATCTTCGGCGGCCCTGAGCTGCTGCGAAATCCAAGCGGCTTCCCCGGGCTGCCCGTGGCGGCAATCATGGCCACGCTTTACTACGTGGTCAATGCGGCCGCCGTCGCGGCCGCCGTGTCGCTCGATCAGCGCCAATCCCTGTGGAGCGTGCTGCGCGGCAAGATTGGCGTCAAGACCGTCGCCGAGGTAGGCCTGGGCCTGGTCGGCGCCACCCTCGCGGTCGTGGTGACGGACATGCCCGGTTGGGCGCCTGGCCTGTTGTTGCCAGCCGCGCTCGTATTCCTGGCCAAGCAGGCCATGGAGACGGCCGACCGTCGATCCAAGAACCTGAGCATGACCAGCGCCGTCGGTCGAGCCGTCGCTGGCACGCTCGACCCGACCGTGGCATTCCAGGCGATCACTGCGCGTGTCGTCCGCGATGCGCTCAAAGTCGATGGATTGGCTCTGGTACCGATCGGCTCAGCGCCCGCCTTCGACGAATACCTCGCCTGCGACGTCGACCAGCCCCTGCTGCGGCACGCGTTGAGTAGCGACATCGCGCGTAACCCGCGGCGCATCGAGATGCGCGACGAAGACAAAGACAACCTGCTGCCGAGCGCATTGCGCGGCAAGCGCCTGGCCGCTGCCGCGGTGCCGTTCGGACCCGATGGGCGGCCGGTGGGCGCGCTGATCGCGTGGCGCGCACCTGATTCGAACCGCAACGCCGATTTCAATAGTGAAGAACAGCTTGTGCTCGACACACTGGCCGACTACGCCGCGGTTGCGCTCGAGAGCGCGCGCCTGGCCAATGAGATGGCGCGTATGTCGCGCGAAACGGCCGCCGCCGAGGCTATGCGCGAAGTCGAGTCACTGCGCGATCTCGCGCGCCTCAAGGACGAGTTCCTGGGCCAGGTCTCGCATGAGCTGCGCACGCCGCTGACGATCATCCACGGCTACTCCGAGCTGATCGCCGACGGCATCCTGCGCCGCGAAGAGCAGATTCGGGAGACCGCCAGCGAGGTGCACACCAACTCCAGTCTCATGCTCCGCCTGGTCGACGACCTGCTCGATACGTCGCGCCTCGAATCAGGTCGACTGAGTTTGAAATACGAAGTCACCAACCTTGCACCGTGGCTCGAACGCACGACTGCCGCATTCGCGCAAGCCAACGGCTCGCACCACATTACCGCCGAGCTGCCTGCATCGCTGCCGCAAGCTCGGGTGGACCTGGCTCGCCTTGGCCAGGTGGTCAACAACCTGTTGACGAACGCGGTGCGCTATTCGCCCGACGGCAGCGAGGTGCGCGTGCTCGCACGCTGCCCGCGCCGAGGCGAGATCGAGCTGCGCGTGGTCGACCAGGGCATCGGCATCCAGGCCGATGAGTGCGACCGCATCTTCGAGAAGTTCTATCGCGGCAAGGACGGCGCAACGCATTCGGTGCGCGGGACCGGGCTCGGCCTGGCCGTGGCCAAGATGCTCGTCGAAGCGCACAACGGACACATCCGCGTCGAGAGCCTGGTTGGTCGCGGCTCGACGTTCATCGTGCGGCTCCCGGCGCTGGTCGACACGGTGACCGCCGACCTCGCTATCGCTGCCTAACGCGAGCCGACGACCCAGGCGCCGATCTGGCTGCGCGTGCGTACGCTGAGCTTGGCGGGGATGTGGTCCACGTGCGCGTCAACCTCGCGTTCGCACTTCGACAGCGGGTCCGCGGCTGCTCGGGAGGATCGTGAATGGTTACGAATGCCAGGCCGATCAGATCATCCAGCGAACGAGCGCGCCCTTCCGATCACGCCCCGGCGAAGCCCGTTTCGCCCAACGGGCGCAGCAATCGCTCGCACATGTCGTGGAGCTCAGCTGCACGCTCGACCAGCGGCCCAGGCTGCTCGGGCAGATTGCGGTAGCGCGGCGGGCGGTCGGTCAGCAGGTGCGAGGGCGTCGGCCGACGCCCAAGTGTGTCACCCTTCGACTGGACCGTCCAGAGAGGGGAGACGCGAAACGCGCCGAGCTGGGAAAAGGCCCCGGTCCCAGCGCGACGCGTTGCGAGCTGACGTTCGCGTGTCCCGATTCTGCTTGCGACGGGTGCTCGCAGGTCGGTGACTGCAGGTGGTGTGTGGGAAGGCGCGTGCAGCGTGCGAACGTCGGCCTTAACGAACGTAGCGCCGCTGGTCGGGATGTCACATGTGTATTGCTGCACATATGTGGATCGACCATCTCAGATGCGCACGACACGACGGGCTTTGAGCTCGAATCGGGGCAGGCTGCCGGGCGGCACCATCTCACACGGCACGCGCAAGTACAGGCGGTCGTGCAGGCGCTGGCCGACCTCCCGCGCAAACGCGGGATGGGTCCCTGACTGCGCGTCGATAAGCACACGTAGCTCGTCCATCGCCCGCTGCTGCGAGATCTCGATGCGAAACTCGTTGATTTCGGGAAACTCCCGCAGCACACCCTCGATGGCGCTCGGAAAAATGTTCATGCCGCGCACGATGACCATGTCGTCGGCGCGACCGAGGATCCCGCCACGCAGCCGGGCGAATGTGCGCCCACACCGACACGGACTCGTCTGAAGCTGGACCAGATCGCCCGTGCGGTAGCGGATAAGCGGCATCCCAGCGCGGCCGAGATTGGTCGCCACGAGCTCGCCCTGCTCACCTTCCGGAACGGCCTGACCGGTGGACGGGTCGATGATCTCGAACACGAACTCCGACTCGATCAGGTGTACGCCATCCTGTTCCTGGCACGTGAAGCCGGTGGCGCCAAGCTCGGTCATGCCCGTGTGGTCGTGGCACCGGGCACCGTACGCAGCCTCGATCCGCTTGCGCGTGCCGGGCACGCTCGCGCCTGGCTCACCAGCGTGGACCGTGGCGCGCACGCCGATCTCGCGCAAGTCGAGCCCGATCTCCGCGGCGACCTCAGCCATGCGTAGCGCGTAAGTGGGTGTGCAACACAGCACGGTTACGGCCAGGTCGCGCATCGCCCACAATCTCTGGTCGGTCTGAATGCCGCCACCAGGCACGGTCATGGCGCCCACTTTGCGCGCGCCTTCATAGGCTGCCCAGAAGCCGATGAACGGCCCGAACGAGAACGCGTAGAACACGCGATCGCCCCGCCCAACGCCGGCCCCGCGAAACACGTGCCCCCAGCAGCGCGCCCACCAGTCCCACGATTCGTCGGTATCCAGCCAGCGGACCGGCGCCTTGCCGGTGGTGCCCGTGGTCTGGTGGAACTTGATGTAGCGTGCCAGCGGGTACGTCAGATCCGTCCCGTATGGCGGGTAGTCCACTTGGTCCTGGGCGATTTCGGTTTTGGTCGTGAACGGCAGCGCACCGAACTCGTCCCACGTGGTCACGCGGCACTGAGCCCCGAGCTTGCGCGCGTAGAAGGTGTTGCTGGGCAGGATTTCATCCAGCAGCGCGCCGACCCGTTGGAGCTGCAGCGCGCGCAGCTCAGTGCGCCCGAGCGTTTCGGTGTGCGGGTCGAAGTACGGGTTCAGATCAGGCACAACCACAACTTCAGTTTGTAACGCACAGCGGCCGTATGCTGCCCCTCGACGCCAAAACTGGCACACCTTCTGCCTTCGTCAGACTCCTGACATGAACGCACTCAAAGCCAGGCTCGAGGCGTTCCAGAACTCGAGGCTGGGCCTATTCCTCCAGCAGGTGATGAACGACCAGGCGCCGAACCTGGCGGCGCTGCTCGCCTGGGGCACGCTGAGCACGCTGCTGCCACTGATGCTGGGCATGCTCACCGTGGCCGGGCTGGTGCTGCGCGATCCCGAGCGCCTGGACCAGCTGTATAGCACCGTCCTGGTGCTCGTCCCTGGCCAGGCGGCGGGCACGATTGGCGCCGCGCTCGACGGCGTGCGCACGACCGCCGCCGCACCAGCGGGCGTCATCGCCATCGTGCTATTGGTGTTCAACGGCTCCAGCTTCTTCGCCAACATGGGCTCCGTGTTCGACCACGTCTACCACGTCGAAAGCCGCAATTTCGTGATGCAGCGGCTGATCTCACTGGTCATGCTGGTGCTGGCGACCGCGCTGCTGGTCACTTCGACCATATCGCTGGGCATCGGCAGCCTGCTCGGCAACCTGCCCCTGGGCCTGGGTCTCAATCCTGTGTTGGCCCAGGTGATGACCTGGTCGATCTCGATCCTGAGCGCCATCGTCATGTTTCTGCTGCTGTACAAGATCCTGCCCAATGCCCAGCAGGGCTGGCGCGACGTGATCCCTGGGGCGCTGCTGTCCACGGTCCTGTTTTTCGTCATCCTGGCGGTCTTCCCGCTGTACGTGAACATCTTCCCGCCCAATCAGGCCTACGCTGTCTTCGGCGTGTTCCTGGTGTTCACGTTCTGGCTGTACTTGCTGGGTTTCGTGTTCGTCCTGGGCGCCGAATTGAACGCGTTCCTGAAGCAGCCGGCTCGTTCGGCCGCTCTCGCCGAAAACGTCGTGCAGGACACGCCGGTGCGCCGCGCGAGCCTGGCCGGTCGCATCCTCGGCTTCATCGGCCTGGTCTTTGCCGTGGTCATGTTGCGCAAACGCTCGACCCCCGCCGCCTGATTCAATAGTCGCGTTGCGCCTCTGTCTGTCGATCGAGATCCAGGAAGGCTTGAGCTATCGCGAGACGCTCGCCTTGACCCGCGCCGCCGAAGACCTCGGCTTCGACGCCTCGCTTTTGGCCGAGCACTACTACCCGACTGGCGTCACCGACAAATACGCGGGCGGTCTCGGCGAACGCATGGCCGCCGATGCCTGGATCTACCTGGCCGGCTTGGCACGCGAGACAACGCGGATTCGGCTCGGCACGCTCGTCAGTCCGGTCACCTTTCGACATCCGTCGGTGCTGGCCAAGATGGCCGCCACGCTCGATCACGTGAGCGACGGGCGGGCCGAGCTCGGCATCGGCGCTGGTTGGTTCCCGACCGAGCACGCCGCCTACGGCTTCGATTTTCCGGAGCCGAAAAAGCGTGTCGACCTGGTCGAGGAACAACTCCAGGTCATCAACGGACTCTTCAGCCAGGACCCCTTCAGCCACACCGGCCAGCATTACGCGCTGGACCAGGCACACTTTACGCCCAGGCCACTGCAGCAGCCACGCCCGACGATCATTCTCGGCGGCAGCTCGACTGCCCAGCGTCTGCCGCGCCTCGCAGCGCGCTATGCCGACGAGTACGTGATCACGCTGCCCTCGCCCGAGCAGTGCCGCACCGTGCGCGGTCGCCTCGACGATGCCTGTGCCCGGATCGGCCGCGACCCCAGCGAAATCAGGCTATCCGTTTTCACGCCCATGTGTGTCGCCGAGACTGACGCACAAGTCAAGGACGCCTACGCCACGTTCAAAGAAACCAACCCGCAGTACCTGCGCATGATGAACGCCGAGACGGCGTGGATCATGGGCACGCCCGACCGAGCCCGCGCGCAGCTAGCCGAGCTAGCGGAGATCGGCATTGCGCGCGCGTTGCTGTCGGTAAATTGCGACGCACACCTGAACATGTTGCCGTTGGTCTCCTGATCGGGGTGGGCCGCGAAGCGATCGTACTATCGCACCGATGACGGTTCTGGATTCCGTGCCGGAGGCCATGACGCGCTTCCATGTCCCAGGCGTTGCCGTGGGCGTGCTGCACGAGAACGCTGAAGACATTCGAACCTTCGGCGTGACCAGCGTCGACAATCCACTGCCCGTTCAGCCCAACACACTGTTCCAGATTGGCTCGATCACCAAGACGATCACCGCGATGGCGCTGATGCGCCTGCGCGCGCAGGGCAAGGTAGAGCTCGAGGCGCCCGTGCGGCGCTATCTGCCCGATTTCAGACTGCAAGACGAGGACGTCGCACAGCGCGTCACACTGCGCCACTTGCTGACACATACCGCCGGGTGGGTGGGCGACGACTTTACTGACACCGGCTCCGGCGACGACGCCGTCGCACGCTACGTCGCAAACCTGGTCGAGCTGCCCCAGCTCACGCCGCTGGGCGAGCTGTGGTCGTACTGCAACTCCGGCTTCGTCGTCGCCGGTCGGATCCTCGAAGTAGTCACCGGCCAGACGTATGAGCAGGCCGTGCGCGAGCTCGTTCTCGAGCCGCTGGGCATGCGCCACACGTTCCTGTCGGGTGCCGAAGTGATGACCCAGCGCTTCGTGGTCGGCCACATCAGCCCGTTCGACGACCATGGCGAGGTCGAGGTCGCCCAGCCGTGGGGACTGGCGCGGTCGGCGACTCCTGCCGGCGGCGTCATCTCGTGCGTTCCCGACCTCTTTCGTTACGCGCGCGTGATGCTTGGCCAGGGCCCCGCCGGTTTCCTGTCACGCGAGACGCTCGAGCTCATGCGCTCGCCGCTGGCGCCCGCCGGCAATTACGCCGACGCGGTGGGTACGGCGTGGATGCTGCGCAGCGTCGACCAGGTGCAGCTGGTCGAGCACAGCGGCGGCACGCACGGCCAGCAGACCACGCTCAAGATCGTCCCCGATCGCGGCTACGCGCAGGTCATCCTGACCAATGCCAGTCGCGGCAATGAGCTCCACGGCTGGCTCAGCGCCGTGTTGCTGCGCGAGCAGCTTGGTCTGGATGTCAGCAGCCCGGAGCCCATCGACGTACCCCGCGAAGCGCTGGCCAGGCTGGTCGGTCATTACGAGGCCTGGAGCGCATCGATCGACGTGACTGCCGATGGCAACCACCTGGTCATCCAGGTCAACCCGAAGGGCGGCTTTCCGGTGAAGGACTCGCCGCCCCACCCCACGCCACCACCGGTACGCTTCGGACTCTGGAAGAGCGATCACATCATTGCTCTCGATCCGCCGCTCAAAGGCTCGCGAGCCGAATTCGTGCGCGACGCGCACGGCGAGATCGCATACCTGCGTTTGAGCGGGCGGCTCGCTAAACGGGTGTGATTGGCCGCGGTGTATCGAACTGTGCCGGCATATCCAGCAGCCAGCTGATGTCGGTCGGTGCATGCAGCTCGATCGGATCGGCATCGCGCCTGAACAGGCGCCCGTCGGATACGCCACCCAGCGTGAGCTGATTGCCCGCGCGGCGCACGAACGACCCTTCCCGCAGTCCAAGTACCGGCACATCATTTTCTTCGAGAAACTCGCGCAGGCGCGTCTCGCGCGTTTCGCCCAGGTGCGTCGTCGACGGCTCGGGATCGACATAGTGCGGATTGATCTGGAACGGGACGAGATTGAACGCCTCGAACGATCGCGGCTGCACGATGGGCATGTCGTTCGTCGTGCGCAGCGTGGGACAGGCCATGTTGCTGCCGGCGCTTGCGCCGATGTAGCGCAGCTCGCCCGCCGCGACTCGCCTGCGCACGGTCTCGATCAGATCCAGCTCATGCAGCCGTTTGAGCAGGCGAAAGCTATTGCCGCCGCCGACGAACAGGACCGACGCCGATTCGACGGCGCGCCGCGCATCAACCGCGTGCAAGCCGACGACCTTGAGTTTTTGTGGCTCGAGCGCCGCCGCCACATCGTTTGTGTAGCGATCCTGATCGGCCAGCGCAAACGGCGCGAAATACACCGTGCGCGCACCGTCGAGGAAGTCGTCCAGGTCTGCGAGCGCGTATTCCAGGTAACCGCCGCCAAAAACGCGCGAGCTGCTCATCAGAAAAAGCTCGGCCGCCATCCCATCCAGGGTAAATGCCGCTTCGCACGGAAGGTTTGCGCGCCCGCGCCGTCTAACGTGAGAGACGAGTGGATTCTATTCCCAACCTGTTGGACTTGGCGGTCCAGCGTCGCCGACTCTGGTTCCTGGTCGGCGAGGTCCGGCCAGTCGCGGCCGGCACGTGCTACCTCACTCGCGTGCCCGAGGGATTCCTGGCGTTGTGGTGGAAGTGCCCGCACCTGGGCTGCCGGCTGCTGGTCGACTCGGGTCCACGGATCGCCATCTCGAGATCACGCGCGACCGCCTGGCGAACCGTTGCCTGGTTGAAGCGTTGCCTGGCTACGGGCGGGCGGCGGCGTGGATGTCAGGAAAAACGACCATCAGTCTTAGCCAATCGCCGCGTGGCTGGTGGCCACGCCCCGATACCCACTGAGCAACAAGCCGTTGCAGCGGCCGCAGCGCGGTCGTCCGCCCTCGAGTCGCACCCGACCTGGGGCGACGGGTTTGACGATGCGCTCGTTCTCGACGTAGCCGGCCAGCTCGCCACAGTTGAGGCAGCTGAGCTCGACCCAGGAGATGCGTGGCTTTTCAGCAATAAGGGAAGCATCGAAGGGAGCTGCGGAGATCGACATCACCAGAGAAACGCGCCACAACGCCCTTTTCGCGGATCACCGCCCAGCCCCCACGCATAGCCCTTCTCCACGCTTGCGCGCCCGGGCGGTTCCGGGTGATCCGAGGTCTACGAAACCGAAGCGAGCGTGCCGCCGGCTAGTACCACGTGTCATCCTGAGCTTGCGAAGTGCCATCCCGTGCCCGGGGAGTTTCGTGCCAAACCGTGGAAGGGAGATCCGCGACCTGTTACCCGCAACAGGATGCGGATCCTTCGGGTCGCAGGCTCCCCTCAGGATGACAATCGAACGCCAAACCTGCGCCGGCCGCCGGCTAGTGATTCGCGATGAGCGCCAGAACGGTGTTCATCGCCGAGATGGCCACCAGCACCCGATTCATAGGCGGCGGCAGTTTGCCAGTCTGCGCCGCCAGGTAGGCCGCCAGCGTGTCTGAGGCGTGAATCAGCACGGCCTGCCTGAGCGCCTTCTGGCGCGCCTCACCATGGGCAGCCAGCAGCTCCCAGCCAATGAGCACCGTGCGAATGCCGAACATGCGCGCAATGTACGCCGCGGCTGGATTCGCCTCGGTGTCGACCCCCAGCCGGCCGAGCAACATGCCTGGTGCAACCAGAGCTGCCAGGCCGTTGAACAGTCGCACGCAGGCGAGGAGGACGCGCGCCAGGTCGGCCATGTGCGGCGCATGCTACCGCGCCACGCCCGTAGTACTATGCCGAGCGCGGCGGGGGGAGCTGCCGCGCCGCCACCCCTGTGCTGCGCCTTGCCATGGGTCTGATCGAAGCCATCGGCTGGCACCGGCTGCCACTGCCGCTGGGCCTCGCCGCGCTCATCGCCCTGCGCAATCAGCTCCGCCGCCAGAACCTCTTCGATACCAACACGGCGCCGACCGTCGACCCGCCAAACCTCCAGGGCACCGACCCGCGTTACCTCACGGCCCGCACGCCCGATGGTTCATTCAATGACCTGAGACAGCCAGCCATGGGCGCCACTGGCACCAGATTCGGCCGAAACGTGCCCCTCACCGCCACCCTCCAGGAACCAGAAGAGCGTCTCCTCACGCCGAACCCACGCACGGTGAGCCGTGAGCTCCTCACCCGCGACACCTTCAAACCCGCCACCACGCTCAACTTGCTGGCGGCCGCGTGGCTGCAGTTCCAGGTCCACGACTGGCTCAGCCACGGACGCAACGAGCCCGACGCCCCCTGGCAAGTGCCGCTGCAAGATGACGACGACTGGCCAGAACGCCCCATGCGCATCCTGCGCACTCGGCAGGATCCCACGCGGCCAGCCCAGGACGACGGTCTGCCGCCGACGTATCAGAACACCGCCACGGCCTGGTGGGATGGTTCGCAGATCTACGGCAGCGGCGCCGACATCCTGGCCCAGCTGCGCAGCGGCGAGCGCGGCAAGCTGAAGGTCCAGCCCGACGGGCTCCTTCCGCTAGACGACAAGGGCATCGACCTGACCGGCGTGAGCGGCAACTGGTGGATCGGCTTGAGTTTGATGCACACGCTGTTCACGCTCGAGCACAACGCGATCGCCGAGCGCTTCGCGCACGAATTTCCAGCCTGGTCCGACGACGACGTGTTCGACCATGCCCGGCTTGTCAACGCTGCCCTGATGGCCAAGATTCACACGCTCGAATGGACGCCCGCGATCGTCGCCCACCCGACGACGAAGTACGGCATGCGCGCCACCTGGTGGGGCCTCGAGATGGAGCGCCTGTCGCGCCGATTCGGTCGGCTCAGCTCGAGCGAGGTCATCAGCGGCATCCCCGGCTCGCCGACGGACCATCATGGCGTGCCGTACTCGATTACCGAGGAGTTCGTCGCCGTCTATCGTATGCACCCGCTGCTGCCCGACGACCTGACGTTCCGCGCGGCCGACGACAATCGCCTCCTGCGCGAGGCGAGCTTTCCTGAAGCGGCCTTCCAGCATGCGCGACCAATTATGGAAAGTGTCGGCTTCGCCAACACCATGTACTCGTTCGGCACCCAGCACCCTGGCGCGATCACGCTGCACAACTTCCCGCGCACGCTGCAGCACCTGGTCGACCTGCAGGGCAACCTGAGCGACCTCGCCGCCATCGACATCCTGCGCACTCGCGAACGTGGCGTTCCGCGCTACAACGACTTCCGCGCCATGCTCCACCGATCTCGGCTGCGCACCTTCGAACAGCTCTCGCCTGATCGTGAGTGGGTCGACCAGATCAGACGCGTCTACGACAACGACATCGATAGTGTCGACCTGATGGTCGGCCTGTACGCTGAACCGCTGCCGCGCGGCTTCGGGTTTTCGGATACTGCCTTTCGCATCTTTATCCTGATGGCGTCACGGCGGCTGAAGAGCGATCGCTTCTTCACCTCGGACTACACCCCACGCGTCTATACCCAGCATGGGCTCGATTGGATCGACAACAACGACTTCACCTCGGTGCTGCTGCGGCACGCGCCCGAGCTCGCCGCGGCCCTGCGCGGCGTCGACAATCCGTTTGCACCATGGCCACAGGCTGTAGGGGGGACTCATGGCAATCACCGTGGACGATCTCTCGACGATGTCGCAGATAGAGCTGGACGACCTGTTCCGGCGCAGCCCGGTCGGTGATATCCCGGACGGCGACGCGATCGGGACGGCTATCGTCGCGCCTGGGACCGAGATCACCGGCCCGACGCTGATCCTCGCGCGCTGGCTGGCCTGGCAGGGCAAGGTCTTCAATCGCGCCCGCGGCGACCTGCTCAACAAGGTCGGTCCGATCGGCCTGCACCTGATTCGCGCCCGCGTGTACAAGGCGCCCAGCTGGTTCGACGGTCAGCCGGCGATCATCCTCGACTATTCCAAGACATCACTCCTGGCCCACCGCGTGCGCGACGAGATCAGAGAAGTGAGCCCCGGGACCTATCTGGGCATTGTCTACTACGGCCCGCTCAAAACCATCAACTTCGTCTTGCAATTCCCGCGCGCGGGCGCGCTACGCGCCGGCGCCGGCATGGCCGTGTGAGCACGAAGCAGTCAGCGGTCACAATCGTCGCGCCCATCCGCGTCGGTCACGAGACGGCGCTGCAGGGTCTCCTCGAGGACCTGGGCCAGGACCCGGCCGGCAATCGCGCCATCCCCCTCGCTCAATCCCCGAACGTCCACTTCGCGCGCTTCTTCATCCTGCCCGCCGCGTTCGACCCGCATGCCCGCTATCTCGAGCCACGCCTCGTCTTTCTTGCCGACATCGACGGTCCACCCGAGCCCTTTCTGCGCCGCATCGCCACGTCCGCCATCGACGAGATCTTCAACCACTGCTCGAACTACCCGCCGAACGAGGCGCGGCTCGACTACCTGCGCAGGCACCACGTCGCAACCGCT
>DASXRR010000238.1:0-2897 GCA_036506475.1 Chloroflexota bacterium | reverse complement strand
GCCCAGGATTACCTGATGCTCCAAGGCCCCTTCGCCGTCGTCATCCAGCCCGGCGTCTACATCGCCACGCGGAGCCGCATCGGCAACTACGTCTACAACCCCGCCTGGCGCGTCAACCCGTACGTGCTGACCAAGTCGTAGTGTTCTCTTCGTCATCCTGAGGCGAGGAACGAGCCCGAAGGATCCGCTTGCCGAAACAGCCCAGCAAGCGGATCCTTCGCTACGCTCAGGATGACAAGCGGCGATGCAATCAATAATCCTGCGGCGCCTCCTGCTCATGCTGCCGCTGATGGTCGGCATGACGTTGATTGCGTTTGTTGTCTCGCACTCGGTGCCGGCCGACCCGGTGGCCGCGCACCTGGGGCAACGAGCGATGGAAGACAAGACCATCGTGGCCGCCTTCCGCCAGCAATGGGGTCTCGACAAGCCCCTGCCTGAGCAGTACTTCACGTATCTCAAAAACCTGGCCCAGGGCAATATGGGCACCTCGATCCGCACGCATATGCCCATAACGGAGGACCTCGGCCGATACCTGCCCGCCAGTGCCGAGCTGGCCATCGTTGCGACGGTCGTCGGCGTCGTCCTGGGCATCCCGTTCGGCGTGCTGTCCGCGGTCAGAAGAAACCAGTGGGTTGACCACGTGCTCAGAGGCATCTCGCTGCTCGGCGTCTCGAGCCCCGTGTTCTGGCTCGGCCTGATCGCCCTGTACGTCTTCTATTTCCGGCTAGGCTGGCTGCCCGGCCCAGGTCGCCTCGACGTGGGTATGCAAGAGCCGCTGCGCATCACCGGCATGTTCACCGTCGACAGCCTCCTGACCGGCAACTGGCCAACCTTCGTCGCCAGCATCAGACACCTCGCGTTACCTGGCCTGGTCCTGGCCAGCGTCTACCTCGGCCTGGTCACGCGCATGACGCGCTCGAGCATGCTCGAAGTCCTCTCCGCCGACTACGTACGAACGGCACGCGGCAAGGGCCTCGCACAAAGGGTCGTGATTTACCGCCACGCGCTCGGCAACGCGCTCATCCCGACTATCACCGTCCTCGGCTTGGCGTTCGGCGACATTCTCGCCGGCACGGTCCTGACGGAGACGATCTTCTCCTGGCCGGGCATCGGTCGGTACGCCTACCAATCGGCAGTGACGCTGGACTTCCCCGCCATCATGGGCGTCAGCCTGCTGATCGCCGGCGTGTTCATCACTGTCAATCTGGCGACGGATATCGCCTACGTCCTGCTCGACCCGCGCCTGCGGCAAGCTACCCGCTAACGCTGCCGGCATGGTCGCTCTCGCGCCGTCGCTCCCAGCAACGCAACCGGCACAGCCGGCGGCGCGCACGGGCCTTAAAAGCCTGGCCAGGTTCCTCCGTCGCAATCCGCTGGTCGTCGTCGGCAGCGTCGTGGTCCTGGCGTGGATCGTCGTCAGCGTCGCCGCGCCCGTGCTGACGCCCTATGGGCCGCTGACCCAGCGGGTCGTCGAGCGACTGCAAGCCCCGTCCGTGAGCCATCCATTCGGCACCGACGCGCTCGGTCGGGACATCCTGTCGCGAGTCCTGCACGGCGGACGCATCTCACTTCCCGTCGGCTTCGGCGTGGTGGCCGTGGCGCTGGCGCTGGGCGGATTCATCGGTGCCGTGGCCGGCTTCGGTCCAGGTTGGCTCGACGCTCTGCTCATGCGCAGCACGGACATGGTCATGGCCTTCCCGATCATCATCCTGGCCATGACCATCGCCGCCGCGCTCGGCCCCGGACTCGAGCACACCATGATTGCGCTGGTCGCCGTGTCGTGGCCGCGTTATGCGCGCGTGACGCGCGGGCTGGTGCTGGCGGTCAAGGAAAACGAATACGTCCACGCCTCGCGCGCGCTCGGCGCGACCGAGCCGCACGTGCTGACACGCGTCGTCTTGCCCAATTGCCTTGCTCCGGCCGTGGTCATGGCCACTCTCGATCTGGGCAATGCCATCTTGACCTTCTCTGGCTTGAGCTTCCTTGGACTGGGCTCGCCGCCACCCGCGCCCGAGTGGGGCGCGATGGTCGCTGCCGGAACACAGAACTTCGATCAATGGTGGGTGAGCACTTTCCCTGGCCTGGCCATTCTCACGCTGGTGATGGCGTTCAACTTCATCGGCGACGGCGTGCGCGACGCGCTCGATCCTCGGCTGCGGCGCAGCGTCTAGCCGCGCTACCTGGAGTGTTCGGCGTCGACCGGCGACTACTCATCATTGCGTTGATCCTGTTCGTCAACGCGCTCGGCACGGGCTTGATCCTGCCCTTGCTGCCCTTCTTTGGCATTGCCATGGACGCCAGCCCGCTGGCAATCGGGCTGCTCATAGCCACCCTGCCCCTGTTCGCCACGCTGGCCGGGCCGCCACTCGGCGCCTTATCAGACCGATACGGCCGCAAGCCACTGCTGTTGCTATCGCTGGCGGGCACGATCACTGGCTTCGTCGTGCTCGGCACGGCGACCACGCTGCCGCTGGTGTTCTTGTCGCGCATCGTCGACGGCGCCTCGGCCGGCAATATCTCGATTGCGCGCGCGGCGATTACCGACATCACCTCGCGTGAGAGCCGCGTGGCGGGCATCGGCGTGGCCTTCGCCATGGAGAGCCTGGGCATGATCGCCGGACCGCTGCTCGGCGGCATCTTCGCACCGTATGGCCTGACGGTGTCCGCGTTCGTGGCTGTGGCCATTGCGGTGGTGTGCTTCGTACTCGTCCTGGTCGCGTTCCCCGAGACGCGCGTGACCGAGCAGCGCACGACGCTGCGCCCCGGCGACATGCTCGGTGCGGTACGGTCGCCCCGCACGCGGGTCCTGGGGCTCCCAAGCGGGCGCCAGCCCGCGCCGTGGGTCCTGGGGCTCCCAAGCGGGCGCCAGCCCGCGCCGTGGGTCCTGGGGCTCCCAA
>DASXRR010000237.1:0-12860 GCA_036506475.1 Chloroflexota bacterium | reverse complement strand
CGAGCGGAGCGATGGCCAGTGTCATCTGCCTGTTACGCTTCCGCGCGTGTCTGATCCGCTGCCGAACGTCGGTCCGCCGCCGCTGGCGATCGTCTGCCATGGGCCAGACCGCACCGGCGTGCTGTACGAGATGAGCAGCGTCATCGTCCGCCACGGCGGCTACATCGCCTCGGTGGACATCCTCGAGCGCGGCGATCGCAGCGCCATCTTCTGGGAGCTCACGGGCGTCGACGACGAGGACGCATTCATCAAAGACATGGAAGCCCTGGACGTGGTCGACAGCGTCGAACGCGTACCGAGCATGCTCGAGGTCTACGGCAAACGCATCATCGTCGTCGGCGGCGGCGCGCAGGTTGGCCAGGTGGCGCTGGGGGCAATCGCCGAGGCCGATCGGCACAACATCCGCGGTGAGAAGATCAGTGTTGACACCATTCCCATCGTGGGCGAGGAAAACCTGGCCAACGCCGTCCGAGCGGTCGCGCGTCTGCCGCGGGCCGTGGCGCTGGTGTTGGCAGGGGCGTTGATGGGTGGCGAGATCACCGATGCCGTACGCGAAGTGCGCGAACGCGGCATTCTCGTGGTCAGCTTGAACATGGCCGGCTCGGCGCCCAAAGCTGCTGACCTGGTCGTCAGCGACCCCGTGCAGGCCGGCGTGATGACCGTCATGGCGGTCGCCAAGACGGCCAGATTTGATATCAGCCGCCAGCGCGGCCGAGTCTACTAGTGCTCCCGAAGCGAACCGAAGGGCTAGCGGAGTGGTTACTGAAGCGCGTCGCTGGGCAGCGTCAGCACTTCGAGCGCCGTCTCAGCGTGCAGCGCGCCCGCGTCATGGATGACCTGCCCAGGTGACACGATGCGCAACAGAATCTCATGCCCGCCTGGCCCAGACCGCGTGAGCGTGCCCGTGCCGCGGGTGATGATGTAGCACCGATCGGGTTCGAATTGCACCTGCTCACCCGGGCGCAGGCACAGCTCTTCGAGGTGGCCGGTTGTCTCGATCAGCACCCGTTCGGGCAATTGCGGGAAGGCGCGCGCCAGCCAGGCGTCGTACGTCCGCCGCAGCTGCCACAGGAAAGCCATGGTCAAGGTCACGAATTCGAGCAGGCTGAGCAGGAACTCCAGGTCCGCCGACACCGTGGGGACGCCGCCGGCGAAGAGCGCCACGTGCTCGGTGGCATCCATGGCCGCGATGACCAGTAGAACCCACAGCCACGGATTACGCGGGAAGCGGTTGACCACCAGCAACACGGCAAGCAGCGCCCAGGTGGCCCACAGGAAGTGCACGCGCGTCGGGTCGAGTGCGCCGAAGATGCCCGGCGCGTTGGTCGCGGCGCGGCCCAAGAAGTAGATCTGGATTATCTGCGCGGTGTGCTCGAGCAGATAGGCCGCCTGGCTCACGATCAGCAGGCAGAAAATGGCGATCCACTTGTAGTGGCGATAGGCCCACGCCAGCTCGAGTGCGAAGATGGGCAGCCACGGCGCCAGCGCGGCGAGCACATACACCCACAGTGGCGCACCCTGGATCAGCGCCGCGATCTGGCCGAGGAACGACCCCGCCGCCGCCAAAGTGATCGCCGTCATCGGCGCACTCTGCAGCTGAATGAAGTGCTTCCACAGTAAAGGCGAGCTCATTGCCCCGCATGGTGGCCTGCCCTAGCCGTTCACCACAGTGAAGTTGGTCACATCGACGATGTGAATCAGGTCACGTGCGAGCTGTTAGCTGTTAGCTATTAGCAATTAGCTATTAGCCATTAGCGATAGGAATTAGGCGGTTAGGCACGAGCGGACAGCTAACGGCTAACGGCTTACGGCTAACGGCTAACGGCTAACGGCTAACGGCTTACTTGAGCCAGACTTGCGTCGCGCCGTCGCCGCCGGTGGCGTCGGGTTCGCTCGCGAAGCGGGCTACGTATTGGCTCGAACGCAGGCGCTCGCGGACTGCTTGACGGATGGCGCCGGTGCCTTTGCCGTGCACGATGCGCGCGTTGGCCAGGCCCGCCAGGGCGGCGTCTTCGAGGTAGGTCTCCAGCCGTTCGAGGGCCTCGTCGCGCCGCAGACCGCGCAGGTCCAGTTGCAGTGGCACGTCGCCACGATCGGTCGCCAGCGACACCACGGGTGCCCGCTCGACCGCCGCGGGCCGAGCTGCCCTGGTAGCGCCCTCCAGCTCCCGCAGGGGCATCCGCACGCGCCGTCCGAGCACCTCGACCTCGACGTCTTCGTCGCGAATGGCCAACACCCGCCCTGGCAGGCCCAGGCGAGGCACCATGACCTCGGCGCCCAGCGCCACCATCGCCGGCAGGGCAGGCTCGGGTTCAACAGGCGCCTCAACCGGCACCGGCGGCGCCTTGAAAGCGGGCAGCGTCAAAGCAGCATCAATGGCCGCGCGGGCAGGCTCGCCCGAAACGCCGCGCTCGCGGGAGGAGGCAAGCTGCAGCCGCAGCCGATGCGCCTCGCGCCGCAGCTCGGCCAACTCTTCTTCGGCTTCAGTGGTGGCGCGCTGCCACACTTCGCGATGCTGGCGCTCGGCATCGCGCAAGGCGGTTCGTGCCCGAGCCTTCAACGTCGCGGCCTCAGCCGCTTCCTTCAAGGCACGCGCGCGAGCGTCTTCAGCAGTAGCGCGCTCGCGCGCGATCTGATCGAGCATGACCTCAGCCTCGAGCGCCTGCGGCGCGACGTACGTCCGCGCGGCCTCGAGTACCTCGCCTGGCATGCCCAGCCGTTCCGCAATAGCCAGCGCGTTCGACCGTCCTGGCGTGCCGATCATCAGCCGGTAGGTAGGCGACAAGGTCTGCAAGTCAAATTCGACGCTGGCGTTTTCGACGCGCTCGGTCACGTCGGCGTAGCTTTTGAGCTCGGGGTAGTGCGTCGTGGCAATCACGTACGCCCCACGCGATCGCAGAAAGTCGAGCAGCGCCCGAGCAATCGCGGCCCCTTCGCGCGGATCGGTGCCCGCGCCCAGCTCGTCGAGCAGGATGAGCGAGCAGCTATCAGCGTCATGCAGCATGCGCACGATGCGCGAAACGTGGCCCGAGAACGTCGACAGCGATTGCTGCAAGCTTTGCTCGTCGCCGATGTCCGCCTGGGTGCGCTCGAAGACGGCGACCAGCGAGCCCTCGTCGGCTGGCACGTACAGCCCAGCGGTGGCCATCAGCGACAGGAGGCCCGCTGTCTTGAGCGCCACGGTTTTGCCGCCAGTGTTCGGACCGGTGATCAGCAGGACGTCGAAATCGCCGCCCAGCTCGAGCGTGATTGGCACGACCGTACCGCGCAGCAACGGATGCCGCGCCTGGATCAGCTTCAACACCGGCTGACCTGGCGGTCGAGGTAGGCGCACCAGCTCGGGTGCTGACGCGCGCTGCTGTTCGGCCAGCGCCGCGCTCGCTCGGGCAAGGTCGATCTGGGCCAAGCCTTCCACGCTGCGCGTCAATGCTTCGGCGTCCTGGCCGACTTCCAGGCTGAGCGCGCGCAAGATGCGCTCGACCTCGCGCTCTTCGTCCAGGCGCAGCGTGCGCCAGCGATTGCCCATCTCGACCACCGCGAGCGGTTCGACAAACAACGTCGCACCGCTGGCCGACTGATCGTGCACGATGCCGGGCACGGCGCCGCGAAACTCGGCCCGAATCGGGATGACATAACGCCCGGCGCGCTGGGTCACGACGGGGTCCTGGACGGCGTCACGGAAGGGCGCGCTGGCCATCAGCTCGCGTAGGCGCGTGACCAGCCGGTCGTGCGCGCCGCGCAGCTCAGTACGGATACGGCCCAGCGCGGGGCTGGCCGAGTCCAAGACCTCGCCCGCTTCGCCGATTGCGTCCTGGATGTCCTCGGCCAGGCCGGGGTGGTCGCTCAGAAAGACGTCAGACAGCTCGAGCAGGGTCGGGGCCTCGTCTCGCAGCGGAGCGAGGCCGCGCCGCCATGCGCGCGCCGCGCGCACGGTCGAGGCCACGTCGAGCAGCTCCTCGGGCCCGAGAGCGCCGCCGACGCTGGCCCGTTCGGCCGATGGCCGAATGTCGTGCACACCGCCCAGGTGCAGTCCCGGTCGGAGGCCGGGCAAACGCAGCGCTTCCGTGGTGGCTTGCTGGCGACGACGTGCCTCGGCGAAGTCATCTGTCGGTTGAAGTTGCAGTGCGAGCTCGCGGCTGGCCGAGAAGCTGGTGTGTCGGGCAAGCTGCTGCCGAATGTCGTCGAATTCGAGGATCTCGACGGCGAAAGCGGGAGCAGTTTGGCCGGCTGTTAGCATGCCGCCCGTGAGTCTAACGCTCGATCACGTGATCCTGGTCGTCCGTACGCTGGACACGGCGATGCCTGCGCTGCAGACCGCACTGGGCGTGGACGTCGCCCACGGCGGCGAGCACCCCGGCTGGGGCACGCACAACGCGATCGCGCGTTTCGGCTCGAGCTACTTGGAGCTCATCGCCGTCAATGACCTCGATGCCGCACGAGCACGCCCACGTGGCACACGACTCCTCGCCGCGCTGGAACGCGGTCCCGGCTGGTTAGGCTACGCCTTGCGCTCCGCCGATCTCGAGACGTCCGTCAGCGAGATCCGCGCCCGAGGCCTGGCCATCGGCGACCCGCAGCCTGGTCGCCGCATGCGCCCCGATGGCGTAGAGCTAAGCTGGCGCACCGCCAGCTTCGACGACGCCATGTGGGGCGGTCTCCTGCCATTCCTCATCCAACACTCTGGCTCACCACCCACGCCGGCCTCCGGCATTTCCGCGGTCGAAGTAGGCGTGAAAGACCTGGCTGCCAGCATCCCCACCTACACCCGCCTCATCGGCCAGGAGCCCGAGCGCCAACAAGACTCTGCCGCCTGGCCACTCGAAGACGGCAGCACCGTCCGACTAGTCAGAGGCGCAACCGACGGGCTAGCCGCCATCACCATCGGCGAGGGCAAGCGTCAGGTCGACGTCTTAGGCGCCCGCCTTCACGTCTAGGTCGTGGGGTAGACGAGCTCCCCGCCAACCTGGCCCTGGTTCGACGGCTGTCGCTTGGTCGCGACACCCTTGGTGTCCCAGAAAATCTCGGCGATCTGGTGAGTCGCGGCCAACAACTGCTGGGCCGCGTCCATATTGATCTGCTGCTTGACCGAGGAGGTCAGCTTGCACGCCTGCCAGACCACGTCGTGCAGGTTCGCGTGCTTCTCGAGGTGCTCCGGCTTGAAGTAGTCCGTCCACAGGATGACGATCTCGTGCTCGCAGATCCTGGCGTGTTCTTCCTTGACCGCGGCGTAGCGCGCGATCTGCATCCCGTACGTGTCCCACTCTGCCTTGGCGGCGCCGTCGGCGGGCTGCTGCAAGCCCTGGATGAGCTGCACCATGCGAATCACGGTCAAAGCCGCGATCTGCGCCGCATGCGGATCGTAAATACCGCACGGAATGTCGCAATGGGCATGGGCAACAACGGGCGGAGCTACGCGGTCGAACGCTCCGAAGACGCGATCAACCAGCGATGGCGCAGTCGAACGTGTAGACATGCAGTCGAATACTCCCGTGTCCAACGAAAGTGGACGTCTCAAGCTCACCCAGTCTACACCCAAGGCGTGAGCGGACTGCCGCGCTGGCTGCCAATCGCCAACGTTGTGGTCGCCGACACCAGCATGCAGCCGGCCCTTGAACCAGGCGACCGGCTACTCGTCAACCGCTGGTCACGGCCAAAGGCTGGCGACATTGTCGTCATTCGCGATCCAGAGTTCCGCGCAACGATCCTCGTCAAACGCGTCAGCCGTCAGACTCCAAGCGGTGTCGAAGTCAAAGGCGACAATCCAAACGTTAGCCGCGATAGCCGAGCGTTTGGTCTGGTGAGCACAAAGGATGTGATTGGCAAAGCCATGTACAGGTATCAGCCCGCCGATCGGCGCGGTCGCGTGCCGTAGGATGAAAGCCGAAGCATGGACCTGTTGCAGGCGCTCGGCATCATTGCCCTGGTGGCAGGGACCGCCGCGCTGGCGCTGGTGCTCGACCTGCGCGGTCGAGTCGCCCGGCTAGAATCCGCTGTCGCGGCTGGTCGCCAGTTGAACGCCGACATGCAAGCGGCGCACGAAGCAGTGCACGACGAGCTAGCCGACGTACGGGCGGAGCTGCACACGGTGCAGCGTGAGGTGGAGGGCGCGCACCGCGAGCTGGATGAGCTCAAGGCCGCCGCCACCGTATTGCCAGCGCCGCCGCTGCCGAAGGCCCGCTCGGGCGGACTCGAGGACCTGCGCGAGCAGCTGCGAGCGGCTCATCGCGATCCCGAGCCGACCGACGAGGTGTAGCCGCCGAAACTGAGGATCGCATCGGCCACCGCGGCCGGCTGGCTGGCGTGCAGCGCATGTGTGGCGCCTTGGATCTTGATCAGCTGTCCGTGCGGCAGGCGCGCGACGAACGCGTTGGCCGCGGCGTCACCGAGTACACCGCCGTGACGTGGATCAGCCTGTAGGACAAGCGTGCGCGCACGAATCCGACCAGCCTGGTCAAATGCGGCCTGGGCCGCGCTCGGCGCCCGGCCGACACGATCAATCGGGTCGAGCAGCGCCTCGAATGCGGCATCGCTAGCTTGACGGAATAGCGCCGCGAGCAACTGCGCCAGCACCTGCCCGCCGCCTGGATTACGACCCAGAAGATACGCTTGTAGTTCGCCAGCACGTGTATGGCGCAGGCGATAGACCTCGGCAACCTCAGGATTGGGCAGGTCCGCGTCGAGCGGCGGGTCGAGTAGCACCATCCAGTCGACCAGCTCAGGGCGCATCTCCGCGAGCGCCAGTCCGGCCAGGGCACCGAGCGAATGGCCGACCACGGGCGCGGGCGGCTCCAGCAGCTCTGAGATCAGCTCGGCTAGATCAGCGGCGTAGTCGGCTGGCGTGTAGCCGGTGGGCGGCGCGTCACTCTGGCCGTGGCCGCGCAGGTCGGGCGCAACAGCGGCCAGGGGCGGGCTGAGCCGTCGCGCGAACGCCTGCCAGACGGCGCCGCCCACGCCCAGCCCGTGGAGGAGCAAGATCGGCACGCCGGGCGGGTCGATCACACGCCGCACGTGCAGCTGGATGCCGCGGCCGGGGCCGCTGAGCTCCTGCCAGCGCATCTCAGCTCCAGCCGAACAGGTCCGCGACCGATGCCAGAGCTGGCACGACCGCGTCTGGTCGGATCCCGGCTGCCGCAAGCTGCTGGGGCGCGGTCACGCCACTCAACACCAGGATCGTGTGCAGCCCGGCGCGCTGCCCGCCGACCACGTCGGTGTCGATTCGGTCGCCGATCATCGCCACATCGGCTGGCAGCAAGCCGCCCAGTCGCGCCAGCCCATGCTCGAATAGACCGGGTTCGGGCTTACCAACGACGATGGGCGACGTGGCGGTGGCGATCTGGATGGCCGCGACGATGGTCCCGGCGCCCGGTATGACGTTGCCGCCTTCGATCGGCAGTAATGCGTCGGCATTGGTGGCCAGGAATCTGGCACCCGCCAGGATGGCCCGCGTGGCGTCCGTCAACTTGTCATAATCGAAGTCGCGGTCGAGCCCGGCGATGACCCACTCGACGTCGAGCGCACCGTTGTCGACGACCTGCAGTCCTTCCTCGAGGGCCGCCTGGCGCAATCCGTCTTCGCCGATCAGCTTGATCCTTGCCCCAGGCTGGCTGTGCACGCGAACGTACGCGGCCGCCGCCTGCGCACTCGTCAGAATCTCCGCTGGCTCGACGTGGATGGCCATCCTGGCCAGGCGGCGTGCGACTTCGTCGGGACTGGCCGTCGAGTTGTTCGTGACCAGCAGGAATGGCAGCCCGCGCTTTTTCGCCTGGGCGATGAACTCGCCCGCGCCCGCGATCGGCTCGCTGCCGGTGTACACCACGCCATCGAGATCGATCAGCAGACCACGCATGGCCGACCAGTCCACCGTCACGCCTTACAGCATACGTTTTGACTTCCGCCGCATCGGCACGGGCCGCGGGCGCACACGCTGTGCGAAGATAGTGACATCGCTATGCAACTGCAGCTGACCGCTGAGGAGCACGAGCTCCTGCGTGACCTGATCAATCGCGAGCTCGGCAACATCAAGGCGGAGGTCTATCGGACCGACTCGGCCGACTACAAGCGCATGCTCAAGGTTCGCGAGGCAGCCATCATCTCCATCCTGAACAAGCTGCAGGGCGAACCCGCGCTCGACGCGCGCTAGGCGTTCGATTGTCATCGGGCAGAGCTGCGCCCCGTGGTACTAGGCGTCGTCGAGCACACGGCGGAGGTGGCCGTCGGCGGCGGCCAGGCGAGCTCGAGCGATCTTGGCGGAGACGCCCAGGCGCAGCAGCGCGATGGCCGTTTTGACTTCGAAGTCGGCTTCGGTCAGGGCACCGTACGCCTGGTTCGTGTCAACGCCCGCGGCCAGCTCGACCAGCCGGGCAGCGCGCCGCCGCAACTTGGCATTGGTTGCTCGAACGTCGACCATCAAGTTGCCATAGACCTTGCCGAGCCGAATCATGAGTGTCGAACTGAATGCGTTCAGCACCAGCTTCTGAGCCGTGCCGGCCTTCATGCGCGTCGAACCTGAGATTGGCTCGGCGCCGGTCTCGACAACGATGGCGACGTCCACGTGCTCGGCCAGCACCGGCCGCGGCACGCACGCCAGCCCAATGCCCGCGGCACCTTGAGCGCGAGCGCGATCGAGCGCGCCGATCACCCATGGCGTACGCCCGCTAGCAGCAAGCCCAAAGGCGACATCGCGTTCGGTGAGGTCGCGCGCCGCGGCGGCGCCCGCGGACGCATCATCTTCGGCACCTTCGACCGGGTATTGAAATGCGTCCGCGCCACCGGCCAGGCGAGCCTCATAACGGCCGACTTCGACGCCGAAGGTCGGGCCGAGCTCAGCCGCGTCCAGCATCGCCAACCTGCCCGAGGTGCCCGCGCCAAAGAGGACGATCCGTCCGCCGCCCTGCCAGCGTAGGACCGCCAGGTCGACCGCTCGAGCCAGGGCTGGCAACGCCTGACGGACGGCCACGGCGACTTGCTGATCCTCGTCGTTGATGCGCTCGAGGATGCCCAGCGTATCGAGTCGGTCGATGTCGGCGGTGCGCGGATTGGGCTGCTCGGTCGGCAGTTGATCGAACAGCGTCACCGCGTGCTGGTGACTTTGTGCAGTCCGCGCGGTCGAGCCGGATCGAAGCCCAAGGCGCCCGCGAGCTCAACTGCCAAGAGCTGCCCGAGCATCAGGACGACAATCGGCGCATACGGCTCGCCGACGTCGACGTCCAGTGTGAGGCCTTCCACGTCCAGCGGACCGTTGCCCTGGCCGGCGCGCAGCAACACGGCGTGCCCACCACGCTTCTTTACGGCGCCTGCAATTTCCGTCGCCGCGTCCGTCGACCGACCGCCCACGTCGATCACGAGCGCACTGAAGTCGGGCTCGACCAGCGCCACGGGCCCGTGCAGGAAATCGGCTGCCGAAAATGGCTCTGCGCGGGTATAGGACGTCTCTTTCAGTTTCAATGCGATCTCTAGCGCCGGCGGAAAGGCGAACCCGCGGCCGATAACCGAGCCGAGCGTACCCTTGGCCAATCGGCGTGCCAGCTCCCCGGCCTGCGTGCGACGATCGAGCGCCGCACCCATGGCTCCAGGGAGTGGTTCGAGCCCGCCCAGGTCCGCCTCGCCGCCGCCGAGCGCGTTCGACAGCATCGCCAGCAGCGTCATTTGCGCCGTCACGGTCTTGGTCGCCGGGATACTCAGCTCAGGTCCGGCCAGGCACTCGAGAACGCACTCGGCCGTGTGGGCCAACGGCGACGTGGCGTCGTTGACGATCGCCACGGTCATGGCACCTTGCGCTCGAGCCTCGCGCATATAGGCGACGACGTCTTCGCCGCGCCCCGACTGCGACACGCCGATGACCAGTGTGTCGTCGAGCCGCGGACCGCTGCCGTACAGCGTTAGCGCGGATGGGGCGGCAAGCGACGTCAGGCGTCGGTTGCACACTTCGAACAGGTAGCGCCCATAGACGGCGGCATTGTCGGAGCTGCCGCGCGCGACCAGCACGATCGCACGCGGATCGCGCTGTCGTGTCGCCCTGGCGAGGTCGCGCACCACACTGGCTTGCTGCTCCAGAAGCCGAGCGACGACGGCTGGCTGTTCGTCGATCTCGCTGAGCAGGCGCTGCAGGTCTGGCTCGGTCATGCGGGTACCTCCACCGCCGCCGACGGCACGACCATCCCGCCAACTAGCGTCTTACGCACGTGCCACTCTGGATCGAGCATCACCAGGTCTGCATCGGCTCCGACGGAGACGCGCCCTTTACGCCTCAGGCCGAGCAGATCGGCAGGCGTTTGCGTGGCCATGCGCAGGACCTCGGCCCGTGCGAGCTGGGGTAGCCAGGCGCGTGCGTTGCGCAGGCACCCGTCGAGCAACAGCGCGCTGCCGGCTAGTGTGCCATCGGCGCGGCGCACGGTACGCCCATCTGAGGTCACGGTCTGCTCACCCAACACGTACTGACCGGCTGACGCCGCGGCGGCTGCGAGCGCATCTGAGACCAGCAGGACGCGCCCGACGCCCGCGCGGTGCACTACCAGGTCCAGGATCAGCGGATCGAAGTGCACGCCATCGGCGATGAGACCAAGCCTGGCCTGGCTGGCCAGGAGCGCGCCCACGAGCCCGGGCGCGCGGTGATGCAGCGGCGGCATGGCATTGAACAGGTGCGTCGCCATCGTCGCGCCCGCCACTAGACCAGCGCGCGCCTGATCTTTCGTCGCACCGGAGTGCCCAAGGCTGACCACCACGTTGGCCTGCGTCAACTGTCGGATCGCGTCGAGTGCGCCAGGTCGTTCGGGCGCCAGCGTGACAATCGCCGGTCGGCCCGCATCGAGCCACCGTTCGACTTCCTCATGGGTGGCGCCACGCAGCACTCCTGGGTCGTGTACGCCACGGTGGTCTGGATCGAGAAATGGTCCCTCGACGTGCGCGCCCAGCGACTCAGCCCCGCCGCTGATCCTCTGTCCGATGTAGGCGGCGATGCGCTCGAGGATCACCTCGACGGGTGAGCTGACCAGGGTCGGACAAAAGGCCGTGATGCCATGCTGAGCTAACGCCCGCGCCACGTGCGGCAAAGCGGTCCGCGGATCGGTCGCCGCGGTCAGGTCGACCCCTGCCGCGCCGTTGACCTGGACGTCGATCAGGCCCGGTGCGATCCAACCGTCGTCGACGACGATGTCGGCGTCGTCGGGCCTGTGTGTGGCTTCGATGCGCGTGATGCGGCCGTCGGCAATCTCGATCCGCGACGGTGGCAGCTCGCGTCCGTCGGTGAGCACGCGCCCCCAAAGCACGCGCGGCGACTCAGCCATCAAGTGCCAAGTTCTACCATTTGAAGGTATGAATGACCCATCCCTCGGCCGCGCGGTGATCAGTCGCCGACGCTTCCTCCACTCACTGGGCGCCCTCGCGGCGGGGACCACGCTGGTCGCGGCGTGTGGCCCGAGTCAGCCCGCGGCACCCGCCACGAGCGCGCCTCAGCCCACCTCGGCGGCGGCGGCCGCTGGACCGACAACGGCACCCGCCGTTGCCGCGCCGACTACCGCGGCCGCGCCCGCCCAGGCTACGCCCGGCGGCATCGGCACCAAGCAAATCAGCATCGAATGGTGGCGCCGCAACTACACGCCGGGCAGCCAGAATGCGGAAACGATCACCTCCGACGCCGCCGTCAAAGCCTTCAAGGACCGCTACCCGAACGTCAGCATCACCATCCAGGGCGGTCCGTTCGGGCCCGAGACCGACCAGAAGTTCGACATCGCCATTCTGCAGCAGCACGCCGGGCCCGACGTCTTCCACACCACCGGCGGCGACGTCCTGAAGTATGCCTCGGCTGGTCAGTTGTCCACGCCGCCGTTCAACGACGACGACCGCAAGGACTTCAACGCGAGCGCCCTGCAAGCGACCACGTTCAAAGGCTCGGCGGTCGCGTATCCATTGTGGATCGTGCCCTGGTACGAGTACGTCAACCTCGATCTGTTCAAGGAAGCGGGCGTCGAGCCGCCGCGCGAGAGCGGCTGGTCGTACCAGCAGTTCCTCGACGCGGCCAAAAAACTGACCTTCAAGCGCTCCAGCGGCCAACAGGTCTACGGTTTTGCCCAGGCCAATGACGAGTACGCCTTCCTGCTCATCGACGGCGGCCGGCCGTACTCGCAGGACCTCAAGCAGTGGACTTTCAACTCGCCCCAGGCCGAGAGCGGGTTCAACAAGTGGGTCGCATTGCCCCAGGGCAAACTTGTGCCCCCGGACTACTTGACGCTCAAGCCGAACGACGCCGAGACGCACTTCGCCAATAAGGATGTCGCTATCCTGCAGCGGCCGAGTGCGTTCATCAACGTCTTGAACGGCAAGCCCCAGGATTGGAAGTTCGGCGAGAACTGGGACGTCGCCAACTTCCCGAAGGGCGATGGCGACCAGACCGGCTGGGGTGGCCTCGGCTTCATCGCGGTGCGCGAACAGGAGGATGCGGACAAGAAGGCCGCCGCGCACCTCTTTGCCCGCTACCTCACCGGACCCGAGATCGGCCCCGATCTTTCGAAAGCCAACATCGAGTACTGGCTGGCACCGTCAGCCCGCACCTCGGCGTCCGGCGCGTACGCCGCCTACCACCCGGCCAAGGCCAGGGTGGCCAAGATGGGCAGCTTCACCTACGTGCTGCCCAACGTGCGCACCTGGGCCGAGATCGATCAAAAGGTGCTGCGCCCGGCCACCGACGCCGTCCTGGAAGGCAAGAAACCGCCCCGCCAGGCCCTGGACGAAGTCGCCCCGCAAGCCCAGGCTCTACTGGACGAAGCCAATAAATAGCGTGCTCGGGCGGGCGTGCGAATGCACCGTGCAAGGCTCTTGTGGATCCACATCCAACCCCTTCGGAAGCGGTGGCGCCATCCGCCTCC
>DASXRR010000236.1:0-30581 GCA_036506475.1 Chloroflexota bacterium | reverse complement strand
GGCGACGGTGTACGGCTCTTCGATCATCTCGGAGGCCCGCGGCGCCTCGAGAAGATCTCCGTCGCGGATGGTCCACTCGCCACCCACATCAGGTACCGCGTGCTCAAGTAATCGTCATCCAGTGAAGTATGTGCACACTAGGCGACCTTTACTTGAGTGGTCCATGATGTTTGGCCTGATTCTCGGTTTTCACCTGGCGCCACGCCGATATGCAGCTCGGCGGTTCCGGTGTGGGCTCCGCGACCGGTCAGGCTCACGGCGATGCAGGCGGCATACTGAGCGGCCAGCGCGCGCCGCATCGACATCCCGTTCACTGGCTCGTAGGAGCTGCCGGTGATGCCGCGTGGGATGGGAAAGTCCGCCAGCTCGAGGTAACGCAGTGGCGTGGAGCGCTCGGTTGACACCGACTGCAGGAGCTCGAATTCGCGCAGCTCCGCGCCGGGTCGCGTCGCGAGTTGCACGCCATGCAGGTCCAGCAGGTCGAGCCCCGGGCCCCACACCACAATGCTCAGGCCGCTACTCGGACCGCCCGTGCTCTGGAACATGGCGGTGAATCCGACGATCGGCTCGCCCACGCTGACACGTAACTCCGGATGACTCAGCCCCTGGGCCAGCACCGGCGGTCCACTACCGCGGCGCGCAGCTAGCGGGTCGATGCTGGATCTCAGGTCGAGTCGCGTGAACGGCCCGGAGTCGCGCGGGTCCAGGTCGCGTTCGAGGTACTCGAAGCCCATCGCGCTCAGTCCGGCGTCCCAACCGAACAGCGGCCCAAGGTCGCCCAACAAGTCTTCGGCGAACGCCACATTCGTGTCGAGCACGCTCCGCAACTGCTCGGGGGTCGCGCCGCTGGCCAGCACGTCGCGCCACTGCTCGGCGTGCCCTGCGGCTTGCTGGCTTTTGAATTCATCGACCAGTTCGCCGTCGTGCGCCAGCCACAAGGCCAGCATGTCGCTGTGCTGATTCAGCACGCCGACGGCGTGGCCGGTGACCTGCGACAGGCGTCGCGTCAAGTCCTGCACGTCCTCGTGGCGCTGGTCCTCGGTCTTCTCGTCGAAGACCGCGATCCATGGCCCGTCCGTCGCCGGTCCGACGAGTATGGTCCGGTGGACCTCGCGGTCGAACAGGCGGTCCTCCTCGGTCAGCTCGTGCACGCCCTGGGCGGAGGTCCATTCGCGCAGCGCCGCGACGATGGCCGCACGCGCCTCTTCTGGCGGCAGCGACCCGGTGTGCACCTGGACGTTGGTGAAGAACATACCCATCGTTCTTCAATGATGCCCGAGGCCTACCCATTATCCTAACCGGCGAGTTGACGACGGGGTTCCTGGCGCTGGTCGGCGGCGACGAATTCAAGCCCGGCAACGAAGAGCACGACCGCTACCTCGTCGAGCACCGAGGCCCAGGCCCGGCGTACGTCGTGCCGACCGCGGCCGCCCGCCAGCGCCCCGATCTCGCCGTCGCAACCGCTCAGCGCTGGTTCAAGGGACTCGGTCTGGACGTCGTCGAGCTGCCAGTACTGAAGCGATCGGACGCCACCTCGGCCAAAAACGTGGAGCTGGCCGAGCCAGGCGGACTGTTCTACCTGACCGGCGGCGACCCGGGCCTCATGGTGGACGTCCTGCGCGACACTCCTGTCTGGCATGCCATAGACGCCGCCTGGCGGCGGGGCGCCGTGCTCGCCGGGTCGTCGGCTGGGGCGATGGCGCTGGGCGAGTGGACGCTGATCCGCAAGGCCTATCCCGGCCACGCCGAGCGCCGCTACAAACCAGCCCTCGACCTTGTCGCAAACGTGGCGGTCGCACCGCACTTCGACACCTTCGGCCACCGCTGGGTCGACTCCGTGCTGGCGGAACCACCCGTTGAGGACGTGCTGATCGTCGGCATCGACGAGCGGTCGGCGGCGTTGTGGGATGGCCGCGCGTGGACTGCCCGCGGCCCCGGCGTCATCACCGTCGTGACCAGACGCGATCGGAGCGTCTACCGACCAGGCACGCCCATCGAGCTACCGGCCCCGCGTGCGCAGCCCGACGGGTAAGGCGTCAGTGGCTCCACAGACATTCACGCGGCTCAGGTCTTCGCCGTCCGGGCGCGGACATGTATGCGCTCGCCCTCGGGTCCGAACATGCTCAACAGCTCGACCGTGTCTGCGTCAGCGCGGTCGAACCAGTGCGGCAGGCGCGTGTCGAACTCCGCGGCCTCTCCGGCGCGCATGACCAGCTCGTGCCCGTCCAGCACCAGCCGCAGCTGACCGCTGATCACGTAGAGCCACTCGTAACCCTCGTGAACTCGCGGTGCCGGCTCGTGCTGCGCCCGGCTGGCGGGGATGATCAGCTTGTACGCCTGCAGACCGCCAGATCGACGCGTCAACGGCAGATACGTGATGCCATTCCGTTCGAACGGCAGCGCTTGGACGCGCGGATCACCGGGCGACGCTGAGCCGATCAGCTCGTCGAGCGGCACCCCGTAGGCGCGAGCCAGTGGCAAGAGCAGCTCGAGGTTCGGCCGTCGCTGCCCGGACTCCAGTCGCGACAACGTGCTGACCGAGATGCGCGTCGCCGCGGAGAGATCGCCCAGCGTCCTGTCCCGTTGTTGGCGCAGCGCGCGCAGCCGCGGTCCGACCGTGGCGAGGACCTGGTCGAGGGTGGCGTCCATCACAACATTTTGCCATTCTGGCAACAATGCTTGCCATCCCGTGGAGCCTCAGCGGATGCTCAGCGGCATGACAACCACCTATGACGTAATCGTGATCGGCGGCGGTGTGGCCGGGCTGAGTGGAGCCGTCGTGTTGGCGCGTTCGCGTCGATCGGTGCTGGTGATCGACTCCGGAGAGCCGCGCAATGCACCCGCCGAAGGCGTGCACAATTATCTGGGCCATGATGGCATCAATCCGTTGCAGCTGCTCGAGCTCGGTCGCGCCGAGGCGTGTCGCTACGGCGCGCACATCGTCGACGGCCGCGTAATCTCCACTGCGCGCGATGGCGATGCCTTCAGCGTGGACCTCGCCGACGGCCGCGCTTTCGCCGCTCGGCGACTGCTAGTCACCACCGGGCTGGTGGATGAGCTGCCCGATGTGACAGGCCTGCGCGAGCGCTGGGGCCGCGACGTGCTGCACTGTCCGTACTGCCATGGCTGGGAGGTGCGCGATCAGGCCATCGGCGTTCTGGCCACCCGTCCGGCGGCCGTGCACATGGCACTGCTGTTCCGCCAGCTGAGCTCGGACGTGGTGCTGTTCACGCACACAGCCCCACCGCTTACCGCTGAGCAGCGCGAAGACCTCGCTGTCCACGACATTCGAATTGTGGAGGGCGACGTCGTTGCGCTCGAGACCGTCGGAGACCGGCTGAGCGGTGTGCGGCTTGCCGACGGCACCGTCGAGCCACGCCAAGCAATTGTGGTGACGCCTCGATTCGTGGCTCGTTCTGAAGTCCTGGCCAGTCTTGGACTCCAGCCGACGCCGCACCCGATGGGGTTTGGCGAATACATCGCTGCCGAGCCCACTGGCAAGACAGCCGCCGCGGGCGTCTGGGTCGCGGGCAACATCGGTGATCTCAGCGCTGGAGTAGCGGTCGCCGCGGGCAGCGGCGTTGCCGCCGCGTCTGCCATCAACGCCGATCTGGTCGCCGAAGACACACGCGTCTATCGAACGAGGCGAACGGTCCCGGCGTCTCCGTCCACGTCGACAAGCAGGCCATCCGGGAGCAGCGCAGTGGCGTTTCCGGTGCCGACGACCGCGGGGATCCCGTATTCGCGCGCGACGACTGCGCAGTGACTGAGGATGCCACCGGTGTCGGACACAACCGCCGCGGCGGTGGCAAAGAGCGGCGTCCACGGTGGCGCGGTCGTCTCCACCACCAACACGTCGCCAGGCTAGAGAGTGCCGGCTCCGGCCAGCGAGCGAATGACGCGCGGGCCGTCGCGACCGCCGAACCGTACGGCGCTACGCGCTGGCGTTTCCGGAACAACTAAGCACCGGCGCACGCCATCGTTGCTCAAAAATCCTCGGAGGACAGGCGCGACTCAGGCACACTCCGTCTCGGTGCCTGTCCAGCGGCGGGGTTTCTGCGCGCTGGGATTGGCGGCGATGTAGGCGCGTGCCTGCCACCACAGGTCGGCCCAGCGGCGCCAGTCGTGTAGCTCCTGACTCGGATCGGCACGGCTGCGCGCGACAAACGCTGGCAGCCAGTCGCGTCCTGTGGGCTGGCCAATCGGTTGGTAGCGCAGATCGAAGCTCCAGCGCACCGCCTTGCTCAGATTGCGCAGCGAAGAGTGCATGGTCAGCCGATGCATGAACAGCGCGCTGCCCCGCTTCATCTCTACGGGGACGCCATTCGAACCGCGAATCACCTCGGGGATCCGCAAATCGAAGACCTGCCCCGGCTTGCTCGGGCAGTGCAACAGGAGGCCACGCGTGTGGCTCTCGGGGACGACGCACAGGCAACCATTCTCGATCGTCGCATCGAATACGGGGAACCACACCGTCAGCATCTCGGTGTGGTCGACGAGCACCGTCGCGACGCCCTGGTCCTGGTGCCACTCGGTGGCGCTGAACATCGTGTTCTTGCTTTGAAACTTCTCGTTGAGCAGGTGCTCCGGTGGCTTGATGCGCACGTGCTGAATGGGGTTGGACAGGATCTCGGGGCCGATCAGCTGCTCCACGATGTCGAGCAATCGCGGGAGAGTGATCAGGTTGAAGATAGCCGGGCCCGTGTGCATCGGAGAATCCTCGGTGATCGGGCCTGACAGCGTGATATCGAACGGCCGGTAGCCGTCTGGCCCGGCGTCGTTGAGCACGTGGCCGAATCGTTCCGAGAAGGGCAAGTCGGCGTACGCCGAGTCGATCAGCCCGCGAGCGTGCCAGTCGGCTGCAATTTCGTCCAACTGGCGCGCGTATTCGTGCACGACCGGATCAAGGTCCGCTGCTGGGTCAAACACGTCCTCGATGACGAGGTAGCCGTCCCGCTCGAAGCGTTCCCGATCGACCCGAATCGCTGATGTCACTGCCACGCCGTACCCCTTCTCGTTGCCCATGCTCAGAGTGCTGTCTTCATACTAGTGAACCCTCTATGCCGGTCGCGGCCGTGCGGCGGCGAGCGCGTAAGCTTCGGCCAGCAGCGGCTTGACGGTCTCAAACATACCCAGACTGGGATTGAGCACACACACCCACGACTGAGGCGCGTAGACCGGATGTGGCATCAACGTGTCCAGGGCGGCGTAGTCGTAGTCAGCGCCCGGATTGGACGGCTGGCCGAAGAGCGCGTGGAACCTGTCTCGGCCCACGCCGATGTTGAGTCGAAACACACCCGGGCGGCTTAGTTGTGAGGTGTTGTCAAAGTCGCCATAGTCTTTGGCCACGATCGTGGCGAATGGCAGCCGTCGCGTTGGATCGATGTTGCGCTCTGGATCGTAGAAAAAGAAGGTGTCGCCTGCGCCCGGGCCATCAGTCGGCCTTTGCACTTCGACCCCTCCGAATGCCTCTTCGATATACGTGATGATGGCCTCTTGATCCACAAACGGACAAGGCTACGCTGCCGCCGCCAGCCTCCGCAACGTGCCGATGCACTATGCAAGTTGCAGCGAATGCGTCCGCGGCATGTAGCCTTCGCGTCAGGGAGACCGGATGAAGATAGGTGGTGTGGTCAGGCTGGCCGAGGACCTGAACGGCCAGAACCGGCCGAACGGACGTTGTCCGTCCTATGGCGAGATCCGCGACGTGGCGCGCCGCATGGAAGAGGCTGGCTTCGACGTCCTCTGGTTCGCCGACCACTTGCTGTATCGATACGAGAACCAGCCGACCATGGGCATCTGGGAGTGCTGGACCATACTGTCGGCACTGGCCGAGTCGACGCAGCGGATCGAGCTCGGGACGAGCACATTGTGCGCGTCGTTTCGCAATCCAGCGGTCCTGGCCAAGATGGCGGCGACGCTCGACGAAGTGAGTGGTGGCCGACTCATTCTTGGCCTCGGCGCGGGCTGGAATGAACCTGAGTACCGCGCCTTCGGGCTGCCCTTTGAGCGGCGTGTCGACAGATTCGAAGAGGCGCTGCAGATCATCGTGCCGCTGTTGCGAACCGGTCGGGTCGACTTCGAGGGCCACTACTACTCCGCGCGCGACTGCGAGCTGTCGCCTCGCGGTCCACGGGCCAGCGGGCCGCCAATCCTGATCGGCTCGCTCCAGCCGCGCATGACTCGGTTAGCGGCGCGCTTCGCGGACATCTGGAATCCGGTGGAGTACCTCAGCGGGGCAGGGCGTTTCCTGGAGCTCCGCGAACGGTTCGACGCCGCGCGCGCGGCACTCGGCGAGGCAGCCGCTCCTGACGTTCAGGTGAGCGCGATGCTGAAGGTTGGCTGGGCTGACCTGGGTGAGCTACCAGGCTTCTTCGACGGCGACTGTGTCACGGGCTCAGCCGAGCAGGTCGCTCAGACGTTCCACGACTTCGAGACAGCCGGCGTTGACCACGTGTTGTGCCAGTACCACCCCAGCACATCAGCGGTGCTCGACCGATTGATCGCCGGCGTCGAGCAGTACCGCCGCCTGAGCGCAAACAGCTAACTCACGCGCCTGGTGCACGCGGTGTTCGGTACGGCGGGCGCTCAACCGTGGCGGTGCGGGCAGGCTACGATCGCATGCGGTGAGTGCGTTGTTCGTGAATGGGCTCGTGCTCGACGGGCTCGCTGACTCGGCTGTCCGGGGCTGGGTGCATGTCGATGGCGAGCACATTGTCGCTGTTGGGCGCGGAGAGCCCGCACTGCGCGTCGACGCGCCCACGATCGATTTAGCCGGTCGAACGATCATGCCAGGATTGATCGATACGCACGTCCATATCGCCGGAGGCGACTACTTTCCGGACTATGAGCACGAGGCGATCGGCATCGCCGCGCTGCGCACGGCGGAAGCCGCGCGGCGGACGTTGCTCGCTGGATTCACGACGGTGCGGACTGCATCGTCGCGCGATTTTCTGGATCTCGACATTCGCGATGCCATCAGGCTGGGCCTCACTTCGGGGCCGCGCATTATCGGCAGTGGCCGCGGTATTACGTGCACCGGTGGTCACCTCCGCGAGGCCGCAATGGAAGTCGACGGCCCAGACGAAATCCGCAAGGCAGTCCGCCAACACATCAAACGCGGCGCGGACAGTCTGAAGATCATGATGTCCGGCGGCGTCGCTACGGCTGGATTGCCGGTCCAGGCGGAGCAGTTCAGCGTGGAAGAGGTGAAGACCGCCGTCTATGAAGCGCACAAAGTAGGCATGAAGGTGTTGACCCATTCGATCGGTTTGCAGGCGATTCGCAACGCGATCGAGGGTGGTGTCGATTCGATCGACCATGGTCAATACCTGGACGAGGAGTGCGCTGTGCGCATGAAGCAGCGCGGGATCTACCTGGTCCCGACGTTTGGCCCGTTTCATTACTACACCGAAGTACGGAAGGCGGAGGAGTGGCGCATCCAACGCGCCGAAGCGATCAAAGAGCAGCACCAGCGCGCATATCGTCTGGCATTGGAGGTTGGAGTGCCGATTGCAATGGGCTCCGACTGCGGCGCGCCATCGCGCTTTCCGAATGGCGAGAACGCGCTCGAGCTCACGTTGATGGTGCGCAACGGCATGTCCGCCAGTCGCGCTATCCGCTGTGGCACCAGTGAAGCGGCCCGGCTGGCTGGCGTGTTCGAGCAGGTCGGATCGTTGGAGCCGGGCAAGCTCGCGGACGTAGTCGTGGTGGATGGCAACCCGCACCAGGACATCGCTGTGCTCCAGCATGGAATCCAGCTGGTGATGAAGGGTGGAACGATCTACCGCGACGACCTCACGTCGGCATCTACCCCTCCGTAGGATCGGACGCGCCGCTCGGACAGGGCGGCACCGCATCGTCGCATCTGGTCGCGTTGAGCTACAGTAGCTGCCTGGCACTAGAGCCCGGAGCACCCATGCTGAAGATCGATATCGATCCGACTGAGCGGATCGCGACACTAACCCTGGATCGTCCCGACAAGCGCAACGCGCTGTCACTCGAGCTGATGGAACAGCTGACCTGCGCCCTGGCTGATATCGGTCGGCGCAGTGACGTGGCAGTCGTCATTTTGGCCGCCAGCGGCTCCGTCTTCTCTTCCGGCCACGATCTTGCCGAACTGATCGATCGATCCGCGCGCGAGTATCAACAGATCTTCGACCAGTGCGTCGACATGATGACCACCATCCAGCGCATCCCGCAGCCGGTCATCGCCATGGTGCGCGGCGTCGCCACGGCGGCGGGGTGTCAACTGGTCGCGACGTGCGATCTGGCCTTCGCCGATGAAAGCGCCTCGTTCGGCACGCCTGGCGTGAGGATCGGTCTGTTCTGCTCGACGCCGATGGTGGCGGTCAGCCGGGCCATTGGGCGCAAGCGGGCGCTGCAGCTGCTGCTGACTGGCGAGCGCATCGACGCCCGCACCGCGGCCGAGTGGGGATTGATCAACGCAGCGGTACCAGCGACCGCGCTCGAAGACCAGGTGCGGCGCGTCGCGCAGCAGATCGTGGGCGCGAGTCCGCTGATCGTGGGCATCGGCAAGCGAGCCTTCTACGCGCAGATCGAGATGGACCAGCATGCCGCGTACGAGCACACCGGCGACGTGATGACCATGAACGCGCTGATGGCCGATGCCAGGGAGGGCATCACGGCGTTCCTCGACAAACGCGAGCCGCACTGGGCGGGCGTCTAGCTCGCCACGTCTGCGCCTGGCCAGGATGGTAGGCTCGGTGCTGGATGTACGTCACGATCGAGCACCGATGACCCTCGCCGAAGCACAGCGCGCGCGCAAGTTCTGGGGTTGGGGCTACGAAGGCGAGGGACTATCTGATGCCGAGGTCGAAGACATCGGCCGCGAGATGCAGGCGCGCTTCGGAGTCGAGCCGCGGCCAACGGCGCCGGCACCCTCGCTCGCCGCGCTGAGCATGCCTGAGTCCAGACTCGAGCCGCCGCGATCCCTGGCGTCGTTGTGTTTTCGAGACCAGCGCGAGCGCGCGGTTCACACTCTGGGCAAGTCCTACGCCGACCTGGTCCGCGGCATGCGCGGGGACTACCGCCATGCGCCGGATGTGGTCGCCTTCCCCAGGGATGAGCACGACGTCGAAAACGTTCTCGCCTGGTGCGCCGATCAGCGTGCCGCCGCGATTCCGTTCGGCGGCGGCTCCTCAGTGGTGCGCGGTATCGAGCCCGATGTCGGCGATAACTACGCTGGGACAGTCAGTGTCGACCTTCGGCACCTGAACAAGGTGCTCGAAGTCGACCGTGCCTCGCGCAGTGCGCTGATCCAGGGCGGCGTCCTCGGACCATACCTCGAAGAGCAGCTGAAGCCGCACGGGCTGACGCTGCGGCACTTCCCGCAATCCTTCGAAATGTCGACGTTGGGCGGGTGGATCGCGACCCGCTCAGGCGGCCACTACGCAACGCTGTTTACGCACATCGACGAGTTCGTCGAGGGCGTACGCGCAATCACGCCACGCGGGACGTACGAGACTCGTCGGTTGCCAGCATCCGGGGCAGGCCCCGACCCGGCGCGCCTGCTGATCGGATCCGAAGGGACGCTCGGTGTCATTACACAGGCCTGGATGCGGCTGCAGGATCGGCCCCGTTATCGAGCGTCGGCGCCATTCGAATTCGAGCGCTTCGAGGATGCCTGGGGTGCCGCGCGCGCGATCGCACAGAGTGGCTTGTGGCCCGCCAACTGCCGGTTGCTCGACCAACGCGAGGCGCTGTTCAGCGCGGCCGGCGATGGCACGCGCAGTTTGCTGATCGTCACTTTCGAGTCGGCTGACCATGCCCTCGACGCGTGGTTCGCGCGCGCGGTGGAGCTGTGCTCTGACTTCCGCGGCACCTCGCCGGTTGACTTATCTGGCACGAGCACGGCGGGCGACGCCGCGCATCGCGGCGCGGCTGGAGCCTGGCGGAATGCCTTCATTGCCGGAGGTCATCGTCATGATGCCTTTGTCCGGCTCGGGCTGGTGATGGAAACGTTCGAAACCGCGATCACCTGGGACCGTTTCCCAGACTTCCACGCCGCCGTCCTGGCCGCCACCGAAGCGGCGGCCGAGCGGGCGTGCGGTCGTGCGATGGTCTCGTGCCGCTTCGCGTACGTCTATCCCGATGGTCCGGCCCCGTATTACACGGTGCTCGGTCAGGGACAGCCAGGCTCCGAGCTCGAGCAGTGGGCCGACATCAAAGCCGCCGCATCAGACGCCGTCATCGCCGCCGGTGGGACGATCACCCACCACCACGCAGTTGGTCGGGATCACCGCCCGTGGTACGACCTGGAGCGACCACCTCTCTTCGCGGAGGCCTATCGGGCAGCCCGGCGTGTGCTCGACCCCGCTGGCATCATGAACCCAGGCGTACTGGTCGATCCGTAAGACCAGCCGACCCGGAGAACGCTAATGAGAGCTTAGTGAATGCGCTTGTCATACCCGGCCCACTCGCGATCGCGCAGCACGAACTTCTGGATCTTGCCCGTGGATGTCTTGGGCAGCGGCCCGAATTCAATTGCCCGTGGGACCTTGAAGCGAGCCAGACGCTCACGTGAGAAGGCGATCAGCTCGTCGGCGGTTGCGGACGCGCCAGGCTTGAGCGTCACGAACGCTTTGGGGACTTCACCCCACTTATCGTCCGGGATGGCGATGACCGCCACCTCGAGGACGCTCGGGTGCTGGTACAGCGCCTGTTCGACCTCGATCGTGGAAATGTTTTCGCCACCGCTGATGATGATGTCTTTCTTGCGGTCGCGCAGCTCGATATAGCCGTCTGGGTACATCACCCCCAGATCTCCGCTGTGGAACCAGCCCCCGCGGAACGCCGTCGCGGTCGCCTCCTCGTCGCGGTAGTAGCCCTTCATGAGATTGTTGCCGCGCATCACGACCTCGCCCAGGGTCTCGCCATCGGCTGCCACGTCGCGCATCTCGTCGTCTACCACGCGCAGCTCGGGCGCGTGCAAGTAGCCAACGCCCTGGCGCGCTTTTAACCGCGCGCGTTCCGCCGCGGGCAGATCGTCCCATTGCCGTTTCCACTGGCAGATCGTGTGCGGCCCGTACACCTCGGTGAGACCATAGACGTGCGTGATGTCGGCGCCCATCTCTTCAATCTGCTGAATGACCGCTGGAGGCGGCGGGGCAGCCGCGGTCACGATGCGCACCGCGCGTGGAAAGCGATACTCCGCGGATGGTCGATTGGTGGCCAGGCTGATCAGCACCGTCGGCGCGCCGCAGAAGAGCGTCACCTGCTCCGAATCCACCAGCTGGAACACGCGCTGAGGATCCACGTTCGGCAGACACACGTGTCTGGCGCCCGCCCCCGTGACGGCCCATGGGAAGCACCAGCCGTCGCAGTGGAACATCGGCAAGGTCCACAGATAGGCGCTGTCTGACGTAAGCCCGGTGGCGAAGATCTCGCCCAGCGCGTTCAGGTAGGCGCCACGGTGGGTGAACATCACCCCTTTTGGCCGACCCGTAGTGCCGCTGGTGTAGTTGATACTGATGGTCTGGTCCTCGTCGTCGACATCCGAAACGAATGGCTCCGGCTCGCCCTCGTCCAGCAGGGCTTCGTAGTTTGGGCCTGCGAGCGTGCCCGACGGCTCAGGCGCAGGTGCTTCGCCGAGTCGCGCAGCGAGGTCGACGTTCACGATCAACTCGAGCTCGGGCAGTTCGGTCCGTTTTGGCGCCACCAGCGAGGCCAGATCACGATCCAGGATCAACGCCCGGGCGCCGGAATGGGCCAGGATGTAGCCGATCTCGTCAGCCGACAGGCGAACGTTGATCGGCACCAGCACGGCGCCGAGTTGCGGCACGCCAAAATGGGCCTCCAGCATCTCGAGTGAGTTGCGACACAGCACTGCCACGCGGTCGTGCTTGGCGATTCCTCGGAGGCGAAGTGCGCTGGCGAGCCGATACACCCGTGCGCCAAAGTCGGCATACGTGAGCCGACGGTCACCGTCGACGACGCCCAGCTGTTCAGGGAACACGTGCAGGGTTCGCTCGAGCAGCATCAACGGCGAGAGGATCGAACGGTAGGGCGGCAAGCCCGACCACTGGTCGCGGGCCCACAGCTGCTGAAATAGCGGCGCCCCACCCCCTCTCGAAGTGGGGGTCGCCGCGGGCGCGGATGATGCTCTGGTGACGCTGGCAGCCACGCTGGTGCTCCTTCTGTCTGTGTGTGTCATCCGAAGGTGGCTGGCCAAAGCGCCACAGCGTCACACACCTCAGCGGGCTCGCGTCCCGCGAGTGGTGTACGCGACGTGGCAATCCCGCCAGTGCTGCTGAGTGTAGGCCGATGTCCCAGGCGGCGGTAGCAGGGCCGCCGAATTGGAGCTTGCGGCGAGGGAGTATTGTGGTGAGCGTGACTGCCGTAAGCGAGACCAGGTTCGAGGTACAGATCGAGCGCGAGGTGCCGATACCGATGCGCGACGGCACGATCTTGCGTGCCGACGTGTATCGCCCGGCCGCGGAAGGCCGCTTTCCCGTGCTTCTGGAGCGCGTCGGCTACGAGCTAGGCGCACGCGTAGGTGGCTATGGCCCGTACTACGCGCAGCGCGGGTTCGTCGTCGTCGGCCAGAACGTGCGTGGCGCATTCGCGTCGGACGGCGAGCTGGTGCCCTTCCGCGACGACAGCGCGGGTACGCACCAGGACGGGTATGACACCGTGGAGTGGGCAGCTGCTCAGCCGTGGTCGAATGGCAACGTCGGCATGGTCGACGGCTCGTACTCCGGCTTTACCCAGTACGCCGTCGCGCCGACCCGACCACCCCACCTGCGGGCGCTCGCGCCACGCGAGGGTGGCGGCGATCTGTACAACGACTGGGTCTACCGCGCCGGTGCCAACCAGTTGTCGTTCACCCGCTCGTGGACGATGAACACATGCCGCAGCTGGCTATCCCACCCGAAAGCGGCAGCGAGCTACCCGGGCGCACACGAGCGCCTGGAACAAGCGCTGTCCGGAGGCGTGGACCAGTGGTTCGGCCACCTACCGTTGAATGAGTGCCCACCGCTGCAGGATTTGCCCCTGGTCAGTTGGTACTTCGACCACCTCGGCCATCCGGACGACGGCCCATTCTGGGACACGTTACGGATGGGGAGCCGTTACGACGAGGTTGACGTGCCCATGCTGCACATTGGCGGTTGGTTCGACTTCTTTCTGGGCGGGACACTGCGGATGTTCCAGGGCCTGCAAGCCCACGCCCGGACGGAGTCGGCCAGGCGCGCACAACGCCTGGTGGTCGGGCCCTGGGTCCACGGGCCGGACACCAACACAAGCCGGGCAGGCGAGCTGGATTTCGGTCCCGATGCGATGTTTGACATCCGGGCTCAGCGAGTCCGCTGGTACGACTACTGGCTGAATGGCCAGGCCAACGGAGTACTGGATGGGTCCCCGGTGCGCGCCTTCCTGATGGGCGCGAACCGATGGCTGGAGCTCGACTCGTGGCCTCCGGCCGGTGTCACGTATCGTCCGGCGTACTTCCATCGCGGCGCCCTTTCTTTTGCAGCACCGGAGTCCAGCGAGGCGCCGGACGAATTTGAGTACGATCCTCGGCACCCGGTGCCCAGCCTGATCGTGTACCCGCAACTTGGTCCCACAGACCACCGACCGATCGAAGACCGCGTGCTGACGTATACGTCAGATGTGCTTGATGCGGACTTCGCCATTGCCGGGCCGGTGACCGCGGTCTTGTACGCGAGCACGTCTGCGCCGGACACGGACTGGGTGGTGCGATTGTGCGACGTGTGGCCCGATGGTCGTTCGATGTCGGTGTGCGACGGAATCCTCCGCGCGCGCTACCGCGAATCGTTGACGTCGCCCACGCTGTTGACGCCTGGTGAGGTGTACCGGTTCGAGGTTGACTTGTGGTCCACCGCGCAAGTCTTCCAGGCCGGCCACCGTATCCGCGTCCACGTCACCAGTAGCGACTTCCCTCGCTACGACCGCAACCTGAACACCGGCGGCCCGTTCGGCACCGAATCCCACTCCAACGTCGCCGTCAACACCATCTTTCACGACGCGGTGCGACCGTCACACCTGGTCTTGCCGATGCTGCCGTAGCCCGACGCGCCCCGGTCAGCCCAAGAGACCTGATTCCGCGGCACTCGGCCTGGCTGGTGTAGCGCCGCACCGTGACAGGGACGACACCTGGCCCAGGGCCAGCGCACTGCGTTATTTACTTTGGATCAGCACCATAAGCGTGTGACCATCACGCCTTCTGCATGCGCACGCCACCGCGTGGAGTGTTGCCTTGTAGCCGATCGATATCGATAAGCAGCGCCGCTCCGATGCGGCCCGGGTCGTGCTTCTGCTCGACTTCGGGCGCCAGGTCGAAGACGCGCGTCCGCACGGCCTCGTCGTCCACGAAGCGGCCGCGGCCTTGAAACGTGAGCGTCGTGCGGGCGGGTGGGTCTCGGTACATCAACGCCATATTGGGATTCTTCTTGAGCGCGTTGGCCATCCCGCCGCTGGCGTGCCGCACCCAGATGCTCAATTGCGTATCGGAGTACACCTGCGTGCTGCCACGCATCGACAAGACGGGTGCGCCTACCTCGTCCGTATACGCCACGATCATGGGCGTATTGTTCGCCAGCGCAGAATTGACAATCCCTTTGACAAAGTCAGGGATGCGATCGGTCGGCGCCGGCGGCTTGCCGCCAACGTTGACCTGCTCGACGCGGGTGATCTGATCCTGGTCGTTGAACGAAAACGTCAGGGTGCTCGATGACAGCAGCCCACCACCCAAGTCAGCCACGACGGTCAAGCGTCCGTCGCCATCCGGCCGCGGATCTGACCATGGCGCGCTCCGGTACACCCCGGTCATTACTCCGATACCCGAGATCATGGGCAGCACCGCGTCATACCCGCTGAAGTGCTCGGGTCCGTTGCCCCACATGTGGGCGCCCACTGTATCCAGCACGACATCTCGGGCGAGGTATCGGGCCGCTTGCTCGGTGGCCGACGCCTCGCCGGTGCGTAATGCCTTGAGGTAGGCCTCGACCGCTCGCACGCGAGAATTCATTGGTCGTCGTCCTTCATCGGGTACTCGTCCGCATTCAGGACCCAGCCTGGCTTCTTCGAAAAGTCCAGGCGAGGTGGGCAGAAGATGTCGATGAGCTGGTTGGCGCCCAGGCCGACGGCCTGGCTGGTATGGATCGTAGTCGGGGGAATGACAGTCATTGACGGACTACCGCAGGGCTCGTGGTCGTCCGCACGCCAGTCGTGGATGTTGGTCGTCCATGGCCAACGCAGATGATGGACGTAGTCTCCCTCGAGGATCAGCGAGCACTGCTCGAAATCCGTGTGCGCGTGCGGTGACAGGCGAGTCGGATCGCGTGGCCCGGTGCGGGATTCGCCCCAATTGACCATCATCGTGCTGCAGCGCCAGATGCGTCCAAATCGACCCTGCTCCTCCGGTACGTTGAGGTCGTATGCCCGGACGCGATAGCCGTTCGCCGGACTTGGCCAGGCCGCGAACGGCGCCACGTAGGCATGGGGCACAGCGTACGACTCGGCATTCACGCATGCGGTCAACAAGTCCTCGGATCGATTCGAAAACACCCGTACCACTCGCCCTCCGACGATGACTCGAACCGTACTGCGGCCAGGTGGAACCACCACGAGCTGGTGGCCTGCAACCTGCACCCGCTCGTCAGGAGTGTCGATCTGGATTCGGCTCGCTGCGTCAGGCAACAGCAGCACGTACTCATCGGCTTGATCCGCCCGCTCGAAGTTCGCCCCTGGGGCCGCCTCCGAATATGCCAACAAGAAGTTCTGTCCGCGGGCGTACCACGTCTTGGCCGTCGGCGTTTCTTCCGTTGGAGCCAGCTCATAAAACTTGATGTACTCGGCCGCTGCGACGGCGTTAGTCGAGGGCGACATGGTAGCCATGCTGGCCAGGCTGCTGCGTGGATCGCGTGGATCGAACACGCTTCAGGACAGCCAGACGTTGCGGTCGTTGGTTGCGGTCGACAGGAAATACTTCAGATCCATGACGTTTGGTCGCAAACCAACGATATCCGGATACGGGGTGATGACCATCGCCCACGATTGGTCGAGGATGAAGTCGTTGATCTGGCTGTACATTTGCTTGCGCTTGGCGGCATCAGGTTCGGTGGCTACCCCGGAGGCCAGCTGGGTCCACTTGTCGTCGTAGAAGCCGGACGAATTCGACGCGTAGCCAAATGTGCGACTCAATGCAAACTCGGAGCCTGCCTCCGACAACTGCGCGAATGCGCCGGCGCTCAAGCGCATGCCCGTGTATGGCGGCTTTGTGCCCAGGCCCTGCTGGGTAAACGTGGGCGGGTCCGTGGCCTTGAGGTTCGTTTTGACGCCGATTTTCTGCAGGTCCGACTGGATGATCGACGCCAGGGCCTGGTATTCGGCCTGATAGCCGGCCGTCGCCCAACTTATATCGAACTCAACGTTAGACAGGCCCGACTGGCCGAGCAGCGACTTCGCCTTGTCGAGGTCGAAGGCGTACGTCTTGTTTTTGGCGGCGTCGAATGCGGGCGACGACTTTGCCCACGGCAGGGCTCGCACTTCGCCGGTGAACCCTTTCATAACCGTGTCGACGAAACGCTGGCGGTCAATCGCAAAGTTGATCGCCTGGCGCAGCAGCTTGTTATCCATCGGCGGCTGGCCGACGTTCACCTGGGTGTAGAAAAACTGCCCGAGGTCGTGCGTCTGGTACAGCTTCAAGCGCGAGTCGTTCTGCAGGCGCGCTGCGTCCGGGATCTGGACGAGATCGGCCACGTCGAGCGCGCCCGCCTCGAGCGCGGCCACCATCGCCTGCGCGTCACGGTAGATGTGAATATCCACGCCGTCGAGGTACGGGCGGCCACTCTCCCAATAGTTCGGATTCTTGGCCAGCGTGAAATGGTCGCCCGGTACCCATTCGACGAACTTGAATGCGCCAGTGCCGACGACTTTGGTCGTGGCATCCGGGCCGTCCATGGTGTCTTTGTCGAGGATGCGCAGGTACTGCAAGAAGTCAAAGACACCTGGTCGCGGCTTGTCCGACTTGAGCACGATGGTGTACTTGTCGGGTTTGTCCCAGCTCGTCCACCAGGCACTGCCCGGTGCGACGACCGCCGCAAAACCGTTCTTGGGGTCGCGTGCGCGGAGCAAGTTGTACTCGACGTCCTCGCTGGTGAGCTCACGGCCGGAGTGGAACTGGACGCCTTTGCGCAGGTTGAGCTTGATCTGCGTGGCGTCGGTACTTTGCTCCCAGCTCTCAGCCAGCCGCGGCACGACGGTCAAGTCGTCGTCGTACTCGATCAACATCTCGTTGACTTGTCCGAGCGTGTTGTTCGATACCGGCGACCACAGGATCGCGTCGATCGTGACCAGGTCGCCCACCTGGCCCCAACGAAGCGTGCCGCCCGACTTCGGCTGGGCCGGTTTGGCGGCCGGCGTGGCAACCACGGCCGCTGGTGTCGCGCCCGCGGCAGCCCCCGCGGCTGGCTTGGCCGGTGCTGGGGCCGCGGTCGGCGCCACCGGGGTGGCCGGACCGCAGGCGGCCAGCAGCGCCGCCCCAGTGGCCGAAACTAGCAGCCCTAGCGCGGTCCGTCGGCTGACCCGCACGCCTCGAGTCTCTGGCGGGCTGACGTGACGATTGTGGCTCAGACTCATGGCTCCCTCCCCGGAACACCACTTTGCTGGCGCCGATGCTACTACCGACTGGTGTGGCTCAGGCGTTGATGCGACGCGGATCGAGCGCGTCGCGCAAGGCGTCGCTCACGAAGTTCAGCCCGAGGAGGAGCAGCGCGAGCGCGAAGCCCGGGAAGATCCCGAAGCCGGGTGCCGTGCGCAGATAGGCGCGCGACTCGTTGAGCATGGCACCCCAGGTAGGCTGCGGCGGCTGGGCACCTAGTCCCAGGAACGACAACGCCGACTCGGCCAAAATCGCGAAGCTCATCGCCAGCGTGATCTGAATCAGCAACGGTGCAATGGCGTTCGGTAGCACGTGCAACCACATGATGCGAGCGTCCCGCGCTCCGATGCAGCGGGCAGCAAGTACGTAATCGCGCTCGCGCTCGGTCAGCACGCGTGAGCGCATGAGTCGTGCGAATCCGGGCAGAGTGGCGAACGCCAGCGCATACGCCACACTCAGCGACCCCGGCCCGATCACCGATACGACGCCGATGCCCAGCAGAATGGCCGGGAACGCCAGCAGCGCGTCGTACACGCGCATGATCAATGCATCGATGAAACCGCCCAGGTAGCCGGCCGCGAGGCCTGTCGCAATGCCCACACCAGCGCCGAGCCCGACCGCCAACAGCCCGATAAACAACGAGCTGCGGCTCCCGAAGATGATCCGCGACAACAGGTCGCGGCCGAGGTTGTCGGTGCCCAGCGGGAATTGCCCGCCGGGTCCGAGCAATTCCGACCCGGGGTGATGTTCGATTGGATCGAAGGGGCTGACCAGCGGTGCGGCGATGGCACCGATGACCATGATCGCCACAATGACCAGGCCGACGAAGCCCATCGGATTGTGGACCGTTCGCTCGAGGGACCGGATCAGCGGGGCTCGGGCGGCCCGAGCGTGTCGCGCGTGAGCTAGCTGCCCGCTCGGGCTGAGGACCCGCGGTGTAACCGACGACGTGGAAAGGATCGTCATAGCTCAACGCCCTCGGGTTGCTGCTAGCCGAATGCGTGGGTCGAGGAAGCCATAGGAGATATCCGTGGCCAGGTTCACCACCACGAACACGGTCACCAGCAGCAACAGCCCTGCTTGCACGATGACGTAATCGCGATTGCCGATCGAGCTCAGCATCAGCGTACCCAGCCCGGGCCAGGCAAACACAGACTCCACGACAAGTGCTCCGCCAAGCAGACGCCCAAATTCCAGGCTCACCGCCGTCACGACTGGGACCAGCGCGTTGCGCAACACGTGCCCCGTAACGACCGCCGAGCCGGCCAACCCCTTGGCTCGTGCGGTGCGCACGTGGTCTTCGTACAGCACCTCGAGGACGGACGCCTTCGTCAGTCGCGACAGATTCATCGCCGCTGGCAGCGCCAGCGTGAAGGCCGGCAGCAGCAAGAATTTCAACTCCGCACCGGGATCGCGCGTAAAGTCGCCGTGGCCCCCGGGTGGTAGCCAGCCGAGCACGACCGCGAAAAGCAGAATGAGCAGGATACCCAGCCAGAAGTTGGGCACTGCCAGGCCGACGCTGGTCACCGACGACAGCGCCCAATCGGCCGAGCTGCGCTGCTTGACCGCCATGATCAGACCCAATGGCATTGCCAGCAGCACCGTTAGCACCTCGCCTGCGATGGCCAGCTCGAGCGTGGCCGGCGCTCGCTGCGCGATGAGCTGGGCCACCGGGAGCTTGCTGAAAACAGACTTGCCCAGGTCACCGCGTACGACATGACCCAGCCACACCACGTATTGCACTGGCAGGGGCTGGTCGAGGCCCATGTCCTGGCGAACCGCCGCGATCAGCTCGGTGCTCGCATCAGCGCCTGCCATCAACTGCGCCGGATCGCCCGGCAACAGATGCAGCAGCAGGAACACGCCGATGCTGGAGAGCAGTAGCACCGGTAACGCCTGGGCGAGTCGGCGCAGGATGAAGCCGATCACACGCCCGCCTCGAGATCGCTCCGCGCTCGTCCGCTGCGCCCAACAGCAGCCCAGGATGAACGTGCCATCGCCTGCGTAGCCTAGCACCGGCTTGCAAGTTGTGGTGACTCCGCGTCCGCGGGTTGACTGGCCAGGGAGGTCGTGCCAGGGCTCGGCGACAGCGTCCGAGGCAGGCACGATTCAGTCAGGGTGTCAGCACCGCCCGAGACGTGCCGCTCTGCAGGTCCCAGTGGCGACAGCCGGCATACATCCCGCCCTCATTGAACAACTCACCGTGTTGCTCAATCGTCATCTTCGTGCAGTTCGCGGCCGCGTAGTGGAACTGGAGCGCCCGCCGACGCCGGGCGGTGTTGTTCGGTGGAGTTCCGTGGTGCAGAAGTCCAGAAAAAAAGAGCACGCCACCAGGCCGCAGCGGGATGGTCACCGAACCCTCGACGCAAACGCGTGTGTCGGCAATCTGGCAGTCGCGCACGTGGAAGTGCGGCACCGGCCCCTCGAGGTGAGTGCCGGGGATAACCTGCATGCACCCATTCTCGATCGAAGCCTCGTCGAGCGCGATCCAGGTCCCCAGGATTCCTCCGAGCGGCGTCCAATCGAAGTAGGCGGTGTCCTGGTGCCACGGTTTCTCCGAGCCGTGGAACGGCGGCTTCAGGAGCGCCATGTCCTGGATCATCCGTGCACCCTCGCCGACCAGCTGGTGGACAGCGGAGATGAGCCGCGAGTGACGTGAAGCCGCCTCGAGGCGCGGCTCGATCTGGACGAAATACGCAAGTTTCCGCATGCGCAGCTCCGGATCCGCTGCGCGACCGTCGTCGCCGCCCTGCGCGAAGTACGGCTCCTCCTGCGACCAGATGCGGCGATCCCAGCTCGTTTTGCGGCGGACAAGGTCGGTCAGTGCGTCTTGACATGCCCGGACCTCGTCTTGGGTCAGCAGCCCGTTCGCGGCCAGATAGCCGTTGGTGGCAAAGAACTCGAGGTCATCGGCGGTCAACGGTTCAGGAAACGACGGGAGCACGCGTCCCGGCGCGCGAGCGTCGCTCCGATACAGAGTCTCACGAATAATGGCTGCTTGCTCGGGACTGACCACAAGATCAGTCGAGTAGCCCTTTGAGCCGCGCTCGGTGGCCGGGATGACCATATGCCGCGGACTACCCTATCACCCGCTGCGCCTGTTGCGATCGAGCCCACGACACAGGTCCCGCACCAGGCGCAGCCGTGGCGCCGCGACGTCGGCGCGCTCGGCGCGTGTAACGAGGTCGCCAAAGATCTCTTCGGCTTCCAGCGAGCGACCAGCCAGCAGGTCCTGGGTCATCGAAGGGAACGCGCGGGGGCTACCTGGGGCCGGCTCTGCAGGACGCGCCGCGATGCTTTTGTCATCCGTGCGCTGCACATAGGTGCGGATCGGAAATCCGAAGTAGTCGCCGAGGTGCACACCGTTCGCGGCTGCGATCGCGGCGGTCTCGCGCACGAGCGACAGGTATGCGCGCAGTAGGTCCGGATCGCTCATAAACTCGCCGGTCGTGGTTCGCGTCAGAACCGAGACACCGAAGACGCCGGCGGCGTTACATGCTTTGGACCAGCTCACACTGCGCATGTCCACATCGCAGTCAGTGGGAATGCCCGCGGTGCACAGCAGCGCGGCGACACTCGCCGCGCGCTCCGACCGCCGGCCATCCAGCTCACCGACATACGTGCGGCCGAGTCCAGAAACCGCGATGTCGCCCGAAGGCAGGCGCCCCGCGGAGTAGATTGTCGCCATGCCGAGCACGCGGTCAGAGCCGAACGCGGAGAGCAGGATGTCGTCCTTGACCAGGCCGTTCTGCACGCCAGCCACCCACATCGGCTCCGCGACACGCGTCGAGGCGCAGGCGTCGGCGAGCTGATGCGCCTTCGTGCTGAACACCATGCCCACGCCGCGCGGCACGGCCGCGGCATTGGCAGTCACGACTACCGCACCAGACTGGCCTGGCGCTGAGCAGACCGGCACGTCCAGTTCGCTTGCGCCGCGAAGGCGGATTCGGCCGGCGTCGAGCAGCGTGGCAGCTGATCGAGGCGTGGCCAGTACGGTCACCGTCGAACCGGCCAACGCCAGATGCGCAGCGAACGCCTGGCCCAGCGCGCCCGCGCCGACGATAGTCAGACTCGGCCTCATTGGCTCAGGCGACTGGACCATTCGGTGCGATTGCAATCTTCAGCACGGTGCGGCCGTCGAGGCTGAAGGTGGAGTTCAAAGCCGCGATGGCATCGCCGACTCGCTCCAGCGGAAGCTGGTGCGACACCAGGCGCTCGAGTGGCAATACGCGCTGCTCCATGATCCGTCCGGCAACGACCGCATCGTCATAGCTGGCCAGACCCAGTGTACCCATCAACGTGACGTTCTTGGCTACAAGCTGCGTGCTCGGATTGAACGTGACGTCGCCGGTGTCGCTGGCCAGCCCGAGCTCCATGAAGCGGCCGCCGTCGCGCGTGTAGGAGATGCCCTCGAGCCACGCCGGGGCCAGGCCCACGCAGCCAAACACCAGGTCGGCGCCGAGTCCAGCCGGTGTCTCGTCCAGTACGGCCTTGGCGCGCTCCGCCGGATCACGCACCTGATCGATGTCGATCACCACGTCAGCACCGAAGGCGCGTGCCATCGCCAGCCGGTCCGCGGGACCGCCAACAACAATCGCGCGTGTCGCGCCGGCCTGTTTGGCCAAACCAAGCGTTAGCAAGCCGATCGCGCCGCAGCCCTGGACGACAATCGTCTCGCCCATGCGCGGCTGGGCGCGGCGGACGGCAGTCACGGCGACGCCAAGTGGCTCCGAAAGCACCGCTGTCGAAGCAGAGACCTCCAGCTTGAGCATGAACGTGGTCTCTGGCGCGCTGAGATACAGATATTCCGCGAATCCGCCACTGAATGGCATGTTCAGTCCCATGCCACCGTAGCTGATCGACCGGTTGCGACAGCGTCGCGGCTGCTGCAGCGTGCGACATTCGTAGCACTGGCCACACCAGCCCCACCGCGCGAACACGCGATCGCCGGGCTCCAGGTCATGCCCTAGATAGTCGTGCTGGCCGCCCGCTCCGACCGCCACCACGCTGCCCACGTTCTCGTGGCCAAGCAGCGCCGGAAACGCGGCATTCTTCCACTGCCCGAGATAGGTGTGAGCATCAGTCGCGCAACAGCCGGACAACTCCATGCGCAGGAGCACGGTACCCGGCGTGGGCTCCGGCACTGGAAACTCTTCGATGCTGAACGTGCCCAACGGCCGGTCCAGCACCACCGCGCGGCCGTGCGCCAAGGCGTCTCAGCCTTTGACCGCGCCAGCAGTGAGGCCGGCTGCGTACTGCTCGACAAAGAACGAGTACACCAGGGCAACCGGGATCGAGCCGAGCAGCGCCCCCGCCATGAGCGGTCCCCAGAAGTAGAAGTCGGCGCGCGTCAACGCTGTCAACACGCCGACGGGAATGGTCCGTGCGCTGCTGGCGGTCACAAACGTGAGCGCGTAGATGAACTCGTTCCAGCTCAGCGTAAAGGCGAAAATTCCTGCCGACAGTATGCCCGGCGTAGCCAGCGGGAAGGCGATCCGCCACATGGCGGTGAAGCGGTCCGCGCCGTCGATGCGCGCGCACTCCTCCAGTTCGCTCGGGATGGTTTTGAAGTAACCGGCCATCAACCACGTGCAGAACGGCATCAAAAAGGTCGGGTAGATCAGTACGAGCGACCACACGTTGTCCTGCAGCCGCAGCGTCTTGACCACCTGGAGCATCGGTATGAACAGCAACGACGTCGGCACCAGGTACGTTGCGAAGACGGCGAGACCGATGAATCCGGCGCCGCGAAACCGTAGCCGCGCCAGCGCATAGCCAGCCGGTACTCCGAACAACAACGACAGGAACGTCGAGACGATCGAGATCAGCATCGTGTTCTTGGTCCACGATGGAAACTCGGTTGCCGTCAACAAGTGTTGATAATGTTCGAGCGACGGGGCGAACACGAACATCGGGTTGCCGTTCGGGCTGTACAACTCGGAGTTGGGTTTGAGTGACGTGATCAGCATCCAGTAGAACGGCGCCAGCAGGAACAACAGCACGATCACCAGCGGGATATGCACACTGACGGTGCGCTCGAAGCGACCGGAGGCGATCATGCCGACCGTGCTCGACGCAGGTAGACGATCTGGACGGCAACCAGGACGAGCAACGCGGGCAGCATCGTCAGCGAGATGGCCGCGCCTTCGCCCAATCGTCCGGAAGCAATCCCGACCTGATAGCTGAGGGTCGCCAGCAGGTGCGTGCTATTGAACGGTCCGCCGCCGGTCAGGCCATACACGATCTGAAAGTCCGAGAACGTCCAGATGATCGACAGCACCAGCGTGATGATCAAGATCGGGAGCATCAACGGCACCGTCACGTACCAGAAGCGCGCCAGCTTGCCCGCGCCGTCGATCGCGGTGGCTTCGTACAACTCCTGGGGAATGGTCTGCAGACCTGCCAGCAGGGTAATGGCAAAGAACGGAATGCCGCGCCAGGTGTTGACCAGGATCACCGAGAACAGTGCGAGATTCGGATCGACCAACCACGGAAAACCGGTCGTCGTGAGGCCGAGGTTGATCAGGATCCAGTTCAAAACGCTGAAGTTGGGCGCGAAGATCCACATCCACGCGAGCGTCCCGAGCACTGCCGGCACGATCCACGGCAACAGGATCGCGGAGCGGACGGTCTGGCGGAAGCGGAACTTCTCGTTGATGAGCAGCGCGACGCCGAAGCCTGCCGCGAGTTTCAGAATTGTCGCGCCAGCGGTGTAGATGAGCGTGTTGCGCAGCGCCTGCTGATAGATCTGGTTGTTCATCAAACGCTCGACGTTGGTCAGGCCGATGAAGTTGCCGGTGCTGCCGATCGTGCGATCTGTGAGCGCCAGATAGACCGCGATGACGAACGGATACGCGACCAGCGTCAGGAGCAGGATCACCACCGGCGCCACGAGGACATAGCCCAGGGCCTGTTCGTGATCCAATACGTCCCGTAACCGCCCCAGGCCCGGGCGCACGGCACGCGAGCGCGGCAGGTCAACGCGCGCTACGTGGGCCATCTGCGATCAGCCTTTCGCCACCGCCTGTTTGTACTCGTTCTCGGCCCACTTCACCGCTTCCTCGGGCTTCATCTGACCCGTCGCCGCATTGGCGAACATGTCAACGAGCACGAACTTGTTGATGGCTTCGGTGGCGGCGCGACTGGGCGACCCTGCGTAGCCGGGCAAACGATTGAGCTTGTTCAATTCGCGGAAGATCTTCAGCTTCGGATCGTCCGGCCATGCCTCGGGAATGTTTTCGAGGCCCTTGAAATTGGGAATGAAGTACGACTGGCCCGTCTTTGTCCACGAGATCATGAACTTCTTGTCGAAGAACGCGCGCAAGAAGGCTTTGACGCCCTGTGGATTGGGCGAGTCGGCAAAACCAGCCCACAAATTCAAGTTGTAGTTGCCGAACCGGCCAGCCGGCCCCGCGGGCCAGTTGGCGTGGTCCATGCTTTCGGCAATGTGGCGCATATTGGCGTCGTTCTTGTCAACGGCCGCGGTGCGCGCCGCCAGATAGATGGTGTTGACATTGACCGTCGCCGAGGCTTTCTCCGTCAGAAATGCCTGATTGTTGTCGGGGTCGAGCCAACCCACCACGCCGGGGTCCATGAACTTGAACATCTGCGAGTACCACTGGACCGCTTTGAGCGTCTCGGGCGAGTTGAGCGCGACCGTCTTGCCGTCCGCTTCAAACTCCTTGCCACCGAATGCCCACAGCACCGGGTAGTTGGTCGACTTGCCGTCGCCCGGCGCGTGGCCCAGGCTCATGCCAATCGGCTTACCGAACGCGTGCATCTTCTGCGCTGCCGCCAAAAGCTCGTCGAACGTATCCGGGAACTTGTCTACCCCGGCCGATTTGAAGAAGTCGGGCCGCCAGTTCCAGGCTGCCGGGGCCTGGCCGACCATCAGCCCTTTCCACTTGCCGTCGACGACACCTGCTTGCTTGGCTACGTCATACCAGCCGCCCCAGGCCGCGTCGAGCTCCATGGCGACGTCGGTCACGTCCAGTAGCTTGCCGGAGTACAGGTGCGGATCGGTGTCGCGCACCACCGCAACGTCAGCGCCGCCGCTCTCGATCACCGCGGCGACCTTCGTGTCGAGCTGCGCATCGGCATACCGCTCGAGCTTGGCGTCCATGCCGGTGTCTTTGCTGAGTTGAGCCACCAGGTCGTCGACGAGCTTGTCCTGCGCGGGCACGTACGAGTTGCCGCCGAGAATCGTCAGTTTGGTGCCGGCCAGAGGACTGGCGCCGGTCGTTACCGGCGCAGTGGTCTGCGGCGCGGCGGCCGGTGGGCTCGCCGGCGCCGGCGCCTGGCATGCCGCCAATACGCCAGTTGCACCGAGTGCGGCGGTCGCCGCGATCAGGAACCGCCGCCGTGACCAGGCGCGCTGGCCAGATAGATGTACTGGTGACTGCTGCGTCATGGCACTCCCTCTCCGTCGGAGCCGCCGGTTAACAATCCGGGGCCGTTTCCCGCGGCATCATATACCGCGAGGGCGATACTGGGAAGTCACGGTTGACAAGTCGCGCCTTGACACGTCTCCCTGCACTCGTTAGCGTCACGGCACCCCTCAGATTGTTGACAACACCGACATGGCTCACTTCAAGGTAGTCATCGCCGATCCACCCGCCGCCGATTGCGATGTCGAGGTTGCGACGTTCGCCGCCAGCGGCTTGTCGCTCGAGACCCGCTACCTCGGCACGCGCGACCCGGCGCTGGTGGTCGAGCAAGCCGCGGATGCAGACGCGCTGGTGGTGTCGTGGGTCTCACTCACCCGCACCGAGATTGCGCAGCTGCGCGCGTGTCGAGTCATCGCCCGCTTCGGCATCGGTGTGGATATGATCGACCTCGACGCCGCGACCGACCACGGCATCCTGGTGTGCAATACGGCGCGCTACTGCCTGGATGAAGTCAGCAACCACGCCATCGCGCTGCTGCTCATGCTCAACCGACAGATCCTGCCCGACGTCGACTCAATGCGTTCAGGTGGCTGGTACAGAACTGATCGAACTCCACCCCAGCGCCTGGCTGGACGGCGTCTCGGGCTGGTCGGCCTGGGCAACATTGGCCGCCTGGTGGCAGCCAAGGCGCGCGGCTTCGGGCTGGACGTGGTTGCGTATGATCCGTATCTCCAGGCCGTGGACAGCATCCCTCTCGTTGGCCTCGACGAGCTCATGAGCACCAGTGACTACGTGAGCGTGCACTGTCCTTTGAATGCCTCCACGCGTCATCTGCTCGGCGAGCGCGAGTTGGCGCTGATGAAGTCGACCGCCTGCCTGATCAATACCGCGCGTGGACCAATCGTCGATCAGGCTGCGCTGACGGCTCGTCTTGCGCAGGGCGCCATCGCCGCGGCTGGCTTGGACGTCTTCGAGGTCGAGCCACTAGCTGCCGACGATCCCCTGCGCAGCCTGGGTAACGTGGTCCTGACCCCGCATTCAGCGTCCGTTTCGGCTGAGTCGACCGTGGAATGTCGGCGCACCGCGGTCGAGCATGTCGTCACCGTCCTGCGCGGCGGGGTGCCGGCCGACGTCGTGAACCGCGCGGTGCTGGAGCGCGACGTGACGCTGGTCGGCGAGTAGCTCGGCGCCATGCCTGTTGAGATCGTCATGCCCAGGCTTGGCTGGGACATGAAGGTTGGCAGTGTCGCGGAGTGGCTGAAACGCGATGGCGATCAGGTCGCCTCCGGCGAGCCCGTGTGCCTGATCAGCGGCGACAAGGCGACCACCGAGCTCGAGGCGATCGACAGCGGCATTCTGCGCATCCCGATCAACTCGCCTGAACCCGGTGTCGAAGTCGCCGTGGGCACGGTCCTGGCCTACCTGGTCGGACCTGGTGAGGCGCTGCCCGCGAGCAACGGCGCGGCGCCGTCACGCATTGTGGCCACGCCCCGCGCCCGCCGCGCCGCATCAGCGCACGGTGTCGACTGGCACACCGTCCAGGGTTCTGGCCGAGGCGGCCGCATCCTCGAACGGGATGTCCTCCAGGCCGCCAGCACGGCCCCGACGGCCGCCGATCCGCTGACGGGTATCAGGCGCGTTACCGCCGAACGCCTCAGCGCATCGGCGCAGCAAGTCGTGCCAGTCACATTGACGACTGAAATCGACGCCACGACCCTGGTCGACCTGCGTAACCAGGCCGTCGCCGACAGTCAGACGGCACCGACGTACACCGACCTGCTGGTCAAGATCGTCGCCATCGCCCTGACCGAGCACCCAGCCTTGAATGCCTCAATCACCCCGGACGGGGTCACACAGCATGCCCAGGTGCACATCGGCCTGGCCGTGGACACGTCGCATGGCCTGGTGGTGCCCGTCATACGTGATGTTCAGCAACGGTCCGTCGACGACATCGCGCGCGACGCCGCGCGGCTCGTCGACGCGGCGCGCAACGGACGCAGTCGACCCGAAGACCTGCACGGCGCCACGTTTACCATCACCAACCTCGGCATGTACGACATCGACGCCTTCACGCCCGTGGTCAACCTCCCGCAGTGCGCCGTGCTCGGCGTCGGCCGCATCGTCGCCCGACCTGTCGTGGTGGACGAAGTCAGCGAACGTGTCGCTGTTCGGCGCATGCTGACCCTGAGCCTGACATTCGACCACCGCCTGGTCGACGGTGCGCCTGCCGCGCGCTTCCTGCAGACCGTCAAACATCTTGTCGAGCGGCCAACGCGCTGGCTGTTCCGATGACCCAGGAGGCTGCGCATGGCCATTGAAGCCCAAGCCCTGACCAGGACCGAGCTGCCGCCGGCTGAGCTGATCGGACTCTATCGCCAGATGCTGATCATCCGCCGCACGGAAGAACAGCTAGCGCGCGCCCACCAGCAGGGGCTGATCCACGGCGCGTGCCACACATATGTCGGCGAAGAGGCGATCGCGGTCGGCGTGTGCGCCAATCTGCGCCCTGATGACACCGTCTTCAGCACACACCGCGGGCATGGCCATGCGCTCGCCAAAGGCGTGCCCCCGCGCGAGTTGATCGCCGAGCTGCTGGGCCGTGCGAGCGGTTGTTCGCACGGCCGCGGCGGCAGCATGCACGTCTTTTCGCCCGAGGTGGGCATGCTCGGGACCAGCGGTATTGTCGGACCGAGTCTGCTCATGGCCGCGGGTGTTGGCTATGCGTTCAAGCTGGCGAAATCAGACAAAGTCAGCGTCGCGTTCTTCGGCGACGGCGCGAGCAACAACGGCGCCTTCCATGAGGGTCTGAACATGGCGTCAATCTGGAAGCTGCCCGTGCTATTCGTGTGCGAGAACAATCAGTACGCCACCGAGGTGCCGTTCGTCAGCGTGGCCGGCAACCCGGATGTCAGCACGCGTGGGCTCGCCTACGGCATGCCATCGATCGACCTGGACGGCAACGACGTCGTCGCCGTCTTCGAGGCTGCTCGGGCGGCGGTCGCTCGGGCGCGCGTAGGCGAGGGACCAACCTTGCTGGCATGTAGGACGTATCGCACGCGCGCCCACTCCGAGGGCATGCGCGACGGTGGCTACCGCACCCGTGAAGAGGTCGAGGCGTGGCGCGGCCGCGATCCTCTCACGCGTCTGCGCCAGCACCTGCCGTCTGATGCGGCCGACGCTGCCGAGCGCGAAATCTCGGGCATGGTCGACGAAGCGCTGGAGTGGGCGAAAGCAAGCCCGTGGCCCGACCCCGCGACCGTGCTGGCGCACGTCTACAGCGAGGACGACGCCCATGCGTGAGCTCACCTTTACCGAGGCCGCGCGTGAAGGGCTGGCCGAAGAGATGGAGCGTGACCCGATGGTCTTCGTCGTGGGCGAGGGCATCGGCGCGCGCGGCGGGAACTTCGCCACCACCGTGGGCTTGTTCGAGCGCTTTGGTCCCGAACGCCTGCGCGATACACCGATCGCCGAGCGCGGCTTCACCGGGCTGTGCACGGGCGCGGCGATGGCCGGTGCGCGGCCGGTCGTCGATTACATGTTCTTCGACTTCGCGCTCGATGCACTGGGCGAGATCCTCAATCAGACCTCCAAGATCCAGTACATGAGCGACGGACGTTTGCGCATGCCGATTGTGCTGCGCGGCTGCGTCGGCGTCGGATCGTCGGCCGCGACGCATCACTCGGGCAGCTACTACTCGCTCTTCGCACACGTTCCTGGCCTGCGTGTTGTCGCGCCGACCACCCCGCGCGACGCCAAAGGCCTGCTCAAGACGGCGATCCGCTCGGACGATCCGGTCGTATTCATGGAGCACCGTTCGGTCCTGTCGCTCAAAGGCCCAGTACCTGATCCCGATGCGGACGAGCTGATCCCGTTTGGCACGGCCGTCGTGCGCCGCCCCGGCAATGACCTGACCATCGTCGGCGTGGCCAACACGGTCACCCTGGCCATCGCCGCCAGCGAAGCGCTAGCCAGCGAAGGCATTTCGGTCGAAGTGATCGACCCGCGTTCACTGGCACCCCTCGACATCGACACCATCCTCGAGTCCGTCGCCCGAACTGGCCGCCTGCTCGTCGTAGACGAGGACTACGGCCCGTGCGGCATAGGCGCCGAAATCGCCGCCCAGGTCGCCGACCGCGGCTTCGACGATCTCGACGCCCCCATTCGCAGGCTGAATACCCGCCACGCCCCGATCCCCTACAGCCCGCCACTCGAGCAAGCCCTCATCCCCACAGCTGAGACCATCGCGCTAGCAGTGCGCTCGCTCCTCGCCGAATAAATCGATCGCGCACTGTCGCGTCTCCGGGTCGGGGGCAGGCTCCACCGACCCGAACAGGCACCTAGACCTCGACGACGCTATTCCTCAGCACACCAATGCCCTCAATCTCGCACTCCACCACGTCGCCGCCTTTGAGCCACGGCGGCGGCGTGCGGCCGGCCGCGACGCCTGACGGCGTGCCAGTGATGATCACGTCGCCAGGCTCGAGCGTCATGCCGCCCGAGACGATCTCGATGATCCGCCCGATGTCATACAGCATGTCCGCTGTGTTCGA
>DASXRR010000235.1:0-19793 GCA_036506475.1 Chloroflexota bacterium | reverse complement strand
GACGATGCACGGCTATCGCAAGCTGGCAGCTGCCGCGGCCTGAGCGCCTGCGCCACGGCGAGTCGTTGAGCAGCGTGATCGTTACCGATCAGCGTCCGGTTGCCATCCGGAAAGTCCCTGCGGGACGCGACATGGTCGGGCGGTCGAATTGCCCACGGCAGCAGCCAGCGGAGGCGGGATGCTGATCGGCCGGAACGTCCCTGTGGGACGCTACATGGTCGGGCGGTCGAATTGCCCACGGCAAGAGCCGGCGGAGGCGGGATTTTGATCGGCCGGAAAGTCGCAATGGGCAGGGACCCGGTCGGGTTGGCGAAATGCTGGCGGCGACACCCAGTGGAGGTGGGATGCTGATTGGCCAGCAGTTCGTGCCGGGGCTGCGCCCGCCGGCCGAGGCGCCGCGCGCGGCGGCGTGGTTCGCCTTTCGTGGCGATCGACTGCTCGTCCGCGGTCAGGATGAGGCGGCGTTGCTCGACTACGAGGAGCTCGCGCAGCTTGGCGCTGACTTCGAAGCGAGCCACTATCTCGGTCGGCTCGACGGCGTCGATTGCTACGCGGTGCACCTCGACGAGGCCGTCGAGGCGCCTCCTGAAACCAGCCTCGAGGGGCTGCGCGCGCTCTTCGGACGCCTGCCCGATGCGTACTACACCGTCGCCGGGCGGGCCATCCAGATCCTGCACTGGGACCAGACACACCGCTTCTGCGGTCGCTGCGGCGAGCCGACCGTGCATGCGCCAAGCGAGCGGGCCAAGTTGTGTCCGAAGTGCGGCCTGCTCAGTTTTCCTCGTCTGAGCCCGGCGGTGATCATGCTCGTCCAGCGTGGTGACGAGCTGTTGCTGGCGCGCGGGTCGGCCTTTCCCGAGGCCTTCTACTCGGTGCTGGCCGGCTTCGTGGAACCGGGCGAGTCACTCGAAGAAGCGGTCCAGCGCGAGATTCGCGAGGAGGTCGGGCTCGAAGTGCGCGACGTGCGCTACTTTGGCTCGCAGCCCTGGCCGTTTCCGCATCAGCTGATGATTGGCTTCACCACGACCTACGCGGCAGGTGAAATTCAGCCGCAAGCGGACGAGATCGTGCACGCCGCGTGGTTTGCGCGCCACGGCGAGCTGCCGCGGCTGCCGGGTAAGTTGAGCATCGCGCGGCGGCTGATCGATTGGTTCCTCGAACAGGGGTGACTAGTGCTCCCGAAGCGGGCCGTGAGGCACGCGTAGCGGGTACAAGCTCGGCCTACCTCTTTGCCGAGGACTTGCTCGACGAGGGCGTGTCGTCGGTGCTCGATCGACTCGCCGAAGCAGGACTGAACGGCGTGACGATGGCCGCCACGTACCACCACGCGCGCGACGTCTTTCCGCACAACCCGAAACACAAGGTCGGCTACCGCGAAGGCGGGGTGGCGTACTTCACAACAGCGCGCGCCAGCTACGGTCGCATCCAGCCGGTCCGATCGACGCTGACGCATGCGTGCGATCCGCTCGAGGTGCTGAAGCAAGCTGCCGATGAGCGCGGCTTACGCGCCAGCGCATGGCTGGTGTTCTTGCACAATTCGCGCTTGGCACATGCGTTTCCGGATTGCGCCCCGCGGACGGCATTCGGCGATCCATTGCTGAACGCGCTGTGCCCAGCGCATCCAGATGCGCGCGCCTACGCGGTGGCGCTGGCCCAGGATGTAGCGCGATACGGACTCGAGGCGATCAAGCTCGAGGCGGTGCACTACCCCGGCTTCGATCATGGCGATCATCACGAACGCAGCTTCGTGCCACTCAGTCCGAACATACGCTTCTTGCTTGGGCTGTGCTGCTGTGTGCATTGCATGGCCGCCGCGCAGGCCGCGGGCGTGGATGCGGAGCGCGTCCGGGCGGTGTGCCGCGAGCAGCTCGAACGGCTCTTCGAGAGCACGGCGAACGAAACGCACGAGACGGAGGTCGAGGACGACTGGCTTCGCTCGCTGGCCGACGGTGAGCTAGGCAGGTATGCCCAACTGCGACAACAGGTCGTGACGTCGTTGGTGACCGAGATCGCAACGGCGGTTCATCAGGTGGCTCCGACGACGAGGGTGGTGTACCTCGATCCGTCGGGCGCCACGCTCGGCTACGCCAGGGGTATGCCGAGCAGCGAGCGTTTGGCAGTCAGCATTGGCTGGCGGGATGGTATCGACCTGGGGGCGCTGAGTCCGGCTGTCGACGAGCTGGGCATGATTGGCTACTTCCGCGAGACGGCCAGATTCGTGCGCGAGCTCGCGGCGTATCGAATGCTCAGCCACCGGCTCGAGGTGATCTTGCGGCCGATGCATCCTGACACACGTTCGGCTGAGGAGCTCGCGGACCGGGTTCACGCGGCGCGCGAAGCGGGTGTACAGGATCTGTCCTTCTATCACTACGGCTTCATGCGGCTGCAGAACCTGGACTGGATTCGCCAGGCACTCGCATGAGGCTGCGCGAGCTCGTGGCTTGTCATCCTGAGCCCTTCGGCTTCGCTCAGGACAGGCTCTGCGAAGGATCCGCGGGCCGAAGCGTGTGTGCTCGCGGATCCTTCGGAGCTCGCGATGCCCCGCGCGAAGCGCGTGGGTTCCTCACCTCAGGATGACAATCCCTCTCGCGGCGGGCGACTTCGGAGCGCACCAGCGGGATGAGCTCGCGGCCGTAGTCGATGGCGTCCTGGAACGGGTGAAAGCCGCGGATAAGCAGGGTGTCGAAGCCGAGGTCGACGTAGGCCAGCAGCGATTCGGCGACCTGCTCGGGTGTCCCAACGAGCGCCGTCGAGTTGCCGGCGGCGCCGGTGATCGCGGCGATGCGCGTCCATAGCCGCGTGTCGTGGACATCCGCGGAGGCGGCGGCTTCCAGGAGCCGAGCAGAGCCGACCGACGAGTTGTCGCGCCGGCCACGCGCACCGAGAAAACGCTGGCGCTGGGCGAGGGCACGTTCGGCGATGTCCTCGGCGCGGGCCCAGGCAGCGGCTTCGGTCGGCGCCAGGATCGGCCGCACCGACAGGCTGAAGCGCATCTTGCGCCCCACGGCTGACGCGGCGGCGCGGATCGCTCCCAGCCGCTCCGCGGCGAAGGCCAACGGTTCGCCCCACAACATAAACACGTCGGCGAAGCGCGCACCCACGTCGACCGCGGCCGCGGAGGCGCCGCCGAAGAACAGTGGAATCCCCTCGGACCCCGGCGGCCGCACCAGCAGTTGCGCATCTTCGAACCGGTAGAACTCCCCCGCAAACTCGACCGGCGTCGGCGACTCCCACAACAGACGCAGCGCGTGCATGTACTCGGCCGTGCGGCGGTAGCGCTCGTCGTGACTGAGGAAATCGCCTTCGCGACGCTGATCGGCTTCGTCGCCGCCGGTAATGATGTGCAGCGCGAGGCGCCCCGCGCCGGTCAAGTGCTCAAAGGTGACAGCCTGGCGCGCTGTCAAGGTCGGCGCCACGAAGCCAGGCCGATGCGCAAGCAGGATCTTGAGTCGTTCGGTCGCGCGTACGGCGTGATTGGCCACCTGCCAGCCGTCGGGCCAGCGACTGCCATAGCCGATCAGGATGCGATCGAAGCCGCCCTCCTCGTGCACCTGCGCGAAGCGCGCGGTGAAGTCGGCGTCGACAAGCGGGCCTTGCGGGGGCAGAACCTCGGAGGCCTCTTGGGTCGCGATCATGCCGATGAACTCGACGGGCATGCGCCTCCAAAATACGCCAATGCTCGAACTGCCGGCCAATGTGCACGAGGCGCTGGCTGACCTCGCTACGTTTCCGTTGCTGAGCGCTCTGTACGGGCGCAGGTCGCGCCGTTTCCCCCTGGGCGGCGAGATCCCGGATGGCGTGCTCGCCTACAAGTCGCGCCACGCACCTTTGCCACTCAGCGATCTGGAGCGGCTGCTGGTGCTAACCACCATGGCCGGCACGACCGGCTGGCACTACGCGATCATGCGCCACGAGCGCTACGCGCCCCAGCTCGCCAACTACGCGGCCGGCGCCGCGGGGCGTACGTTTCCGTCCGCCGCCGGCTTTCACACCGTCGAGCTGTTCTTCACCGACGACAGCGGGACGTACTTCTTCCCGACGCGCGACGCCGGCGCACTGGTCGATCCGGCGGTCGAGGAGCCGACGATTGAGCTAATGCTGGAGCGCCATGTCGGCCGCGTGCGCAAGTTGTCTGACAGCCGAGTCCACTTGCCCAGAAAAGAGCCGTACATGGAAGGTCACAACACCTGGATTGCCAACGCGCCCGGCTCGCTGCTGGTCATTCCGGTGGCCGACATCGCCCAGCACACGATTGCCAACCTGTGCTTTTTCACGCAGAACGGCTACTGCATCTTCGACGACGTCCATCAGCGGCCCTTGCCGGGCATGGCGCAGTTCCGCGGCCTGGTCGACGTCGACAACCCATTGCCGCTGACGTTCCTCGAGCAGTACTCGCTCACCGAGGCCACCGCTGAGCTCGCCACTTCGGCATATGCGGGCACGCTGCTGCTGCAAGCGATGGGCCTGGGCGGCTGGATGTTCGATGGCATCGATCGCCTGACGATGCTCGGCGCCTCGGGCGATCCGTCAGTCCCTGGGCTGGGCTTTCGATTTGACACCGACGAACGCTGGTCGATGCCCAACCCGACCGGGCTCTCTGGAGTTTTCGAGGCCTTTTGCCCGCCGCACTACGCCACCATGGCCGACGCCGTCGAGGCGTTTACGGTACGCAAGTTCGGTCGCGGCGGTGTCTATAACCCCGAGACGCCCGGCGCCTGGCAAGACAGTCCTGCCGTACGCGGTGCCGCCGCGCCGCACACGCCCGAGTTCAACGCCTGCGTCAGCCTGCAAGCCCAGTACATCTTCGACACTTTCGGCAAATTCCCCGGCACCGTACCCAGCCTGTTCATCATGAACTACGTCCAGGCGCAGCACATCGACACCGACTTCTATGACAAGTTCTTCAAGCCAGGCGCCTACCTGCCCACGCACGCGACGCACCTCGAGCGCTGGCACTGACGAGGTGAACGCGTCATTGCACGCGCCGCACCGGGGCTACTTTCTTCTCTAAAGAGAGGCAGGTGTCGCCGGTCACCTGCCAGCGAGTGTGGCCCTGCCTCAGGAGGCGTGAACGTAAACCGAGACGTGGCTTGGCGAGGTGGCGATGAATGGGTCGCTGCGCCACGTGGCGTGGCGGGTTTCCAGGCGCAGGCCGGCCAGGCGCGCCATCAGGTCGAGCTCGCTCGGCCACGCGTAGCGTAACTGGACGGGCAAGAGCACGATGCCCTCGCGACCGATCATCACATGCTGCGTGGTGGTGCGCTGCAGCACGGGATCGTGCAGAGTCGCGTCCAGCTGCAGGCGATCGACCTCGACGCGCGTGGTGCTGACGCGCTGGCCACGATCGAACAGCGTGGGATCGGGCACGAACGCCTCGATGACGAACTTGCCATCTGGCAGCAGGTGCTGCGCAACCGAGGCGAAGCAGCGCACCTGCGCCTCCTGTGACAGTAGCGCGAAAAACGTGTTGAAGGTCACGTAGATCAACGCGAACGAGCCCTCGACCGGGACGCTTTCGAAGTCGCCAATCGTGACGGGTATCTCAGCCCCGCCAGGTTTTTCGCGCATGCGCTGGACCATGGCCTCGGAGGCGTCGATGCCTGAGACACGCACGCCGCGCTGCGCCAGCGGCAGCGCGATGCGGCCCGTGCCGCTGCCCAGCTCCAAAGCTGCACCTGTGCCAGCAAGAGCGGCAAGCAAGTCAACGGCCTCAGCGGTCGAAACGTCAACCTTGGGCGCCACCCACGCGTCATACACCGCCGCGATCCGATCGCCATACGTATTGGACTCGTAGGTCATTGGCAGCGCAGCGTACCCGACCCCTGACCCCTGACCCCTGGGCTACACTCCGTGCATGGTTCAAGCTCCTGGTTCACCCACCACCCAGGCTGTCGATGTCGCCCACCTGCTCGAGGCCGATCGGGAGCACCTGATCCATCCGCTCTACCACCCGGCCGACCACGCCAAGCCGCTCCTGGTCGTCAAGGGCGAAGGCGCTGAGATCATCGACGCGAATGGCAAGCGCTACTTCGATGCCCTCTCGGGCTTGTGGAACGTCCATGTCGGCCACGGCCGTGCCGAGCTCGCCCAGGTCGCCGCCGAGCAGATGGCCACCCTGGCCTTCAACAACAACTACGTCGGCTTCACCAACGTGCCGTCGATCCGCCTGGCCGAAAAGCTGAGCCAGATTGCCTATCCCAATCTCAACGCGGTGTATTTCACGACCAGCGGCGCTGAATCGAACGAGTCAGCGTTCAAGACGGCGCGCTTCTACTGGAAGCTGCAGGGTCAACCGAACAAGGTCAAGATCATCTCGCGTCGTTGGGGCTACCACGGTGTAACCATGGCCGCGGCCAGCGCGACCGGCCTACCGGCCTACCACAAGATGTTCGCGCCGCTGGTGCCAAACTTCATTCAGGCGATCGGACCGTATCGCTTTCGCTGCGAGCTCGAGGGCGAGGACGGTCCGCGCCCGTGCACCAGCCCGGCCGAGCACGACTATGCCGCCGAGCTCGAACAGACCCTGCTCGAGCAAGGACCCGAGACCGTCGCGGCGATTCTCGGCGAGCCCGTCCAGGGCGCGGGCGGCGTCATCGTGCCGCCCGAGGACTACTGGCCCAAGCTGCGCCAGATCGCCGATCGGCACAACGTGCTGCTCATCGCCGACGAGGTCATTACTGGCTTTGGCCGCACCGGCAAGTGGTTCGCACTCGAGCACTGGAACGTGCAGCCGGACATGATGAGCTTCGCCAAGGGTGTCACCAGTGCGTACTTGCCGCTGGGCGGGATCATGGTCAGCCGGCAGATCCAGGACGCGATCAACTCGGCGCCGCCAGACCTGAAGTACATGCACGCCGCGACCTACTCGGGTCACGCGGTGGTCTGCGCGGTCGGTCTCGCCAACCTGGCCATCATCGAGCGCGAAGGGCTCGTCGAACGCGCCGCGCGCATTGGCGCCTGGTTCCAGCAGCAGCTACGCCAGCAGCTCGAAGGTCTCGGGCCGGTCGGTCAGGTGCGCGGCATCGGCATGATGGCCGCCGTCGAGCTGGTCGATCCCGCGGCGACGGGCAGTGCGTACTACGACAATGCCGTGGCGACCACGGGTCGAGTCGTGCAGCGTTGCACGGAGCGCGGCTTCCTGCCGCGCCGACTGAACAACACCATCTGCATGGCGCCACCACTGATCAGCACCGAGCAGCAGCTCGGCGGACTGATCGAAGTGCTGGCCGAGTCTATTCAGGCGGAGGCACGTTGACCCAGCAAGAAAAGCGACCGCCGCGCAAGCTTTCGCAGTGGGAGAGCGCGATCGATCAACAGATTCGTGAAGCCCAGGAGCGGGGCGACTTCGATCGCCTGCCAGGAACGGGCAAGCCACTGCGGGGCGAGGACTGGGATGGTGACTGGGGCCTGGCGTATCACGTGCTCAAGCAGGCCGGTGAGACGCTGCCGTGGATCACCCTCGGGCGCGACATCGAAACTGCCCAGGACCGCTTGCGCCAGCAGCTCGAGGCTGCCCGCGGCATGCGCCCTGGCTCTGAACGGGATCGGGCACGCGCGCGCTACCTGAAGGACGCCGCCGCGCTGGACAAAATGCTCGAGGAGTACGCCTTCAGCGTCCCGGTGCGGCAGCTGGAACGCGGCCGCCTGCCGCGCCACGTGGCGGAACAGCAGTTCGATAGGACTCATCTGTCATCCTGAGCGCAGCGAAGGATCCGCGAGCACACACGTTTCGGCAAGCGGATCCTTCGGCTGCGGCCTCAGGATGACAAAAGTGGTGGCTACTTTTGGCGCCAGACCTTGGTCAAATCACGCACGCCCCAGAACCCGAAGTACGTCTGCGGGTAATTCTGGATGTCTTTGCGCGTGATTGAGATCTGCGGTGGGTTGTAGAACACGATCATTGGCTGCTCCTCGATCAGCATCTTTTGCGCGTCCTGATAGGCCTGGGCGCGCTTGGACTGTTCGAGACTTTGCCGTCCATCGTCGAGCAATTTGTCGAACTTCTCGTTGCTGAACTTGGCGAAGTTGAAGCCAGCTTTCGTATAGAACAGCGAGTACAGATCGCCATCGGGATCGACGTCACCGCTCCAGCCCAGGCTCAGCGCCTGGTATTCGCCCGTGTTGCCGTTCTGGACAACGGTCGCGAATTCGATGAGCTGAATGTCCATATTGATCCCGGCGTCTTTGATCTGATCCTTGATCAGCTCGGCGGCTTGTTGCAGCTGCGGCGACGCATTCGAGATCTGGAACGTGAACGACGGATTCGAAATACCCGCTGACGACAGCTCCTGCTTGGCCTTATTGACGTCGCGCTGGCCGTACGGCAAGCCGTCCTTGACCATTGCCCAGGGAATCACCTCCGGCACTGGCAGTTGCAGCGTCTTGCCCGCGCCGAAGTACACGGCCTGGCGGATTTGCTCGCGATCGATCGCGTACGACACCGCTCGACGCATGGCCGGGTTGTTGAACGGCTCCTTCGACGTGTTGACGAAGATGAACTGGAAGCCGAGGCCGGCGATCTCCTTGTAGGTCAGGTCGCTCGACTTCTTGAGGTCCTCGATGTCTTTGAATGGCGGATTGCCCATCAGGACATCGGCATCGCCGGTCTTGACGTTCGTCAGGCGGGTGTTCTCATCCGGGAACGGTCGAAAGGTGATCTTGTCCATGTACGGCAGCTGGGTGCCGTCGGCGTCCTTGTCCCAGTAGTCGGGGTTGCGCTCGACGACGAGCGACGTGTCCTTCTGCCACGACACGAACTTGTATGGACCACTGCCCGCGCCGGTCAGGTCGCGCTGCAGGTTGTCGCCCAGCTTCGCGAGTGCGGCTGGACTCTGCACGTAGCCGGCGCCGCCGGTCAGCTTGCTGGTGAACGGCGCGAAGGCTGCCTTGAGCGTGATTTTGACGGTGTACGGATCGGGCGTCTCGATACTGGTGATGTCTTTGACGTCCTGGAGGCGCGTGCCCTTTTCGTCGTTGCGATGGCGGTCGATATTGAACTTGACGGCCTCGGCGTTCACGTCGGTGCCGTCCTGGAACTTGATGCCCTTGCGCAGCGTCAGCACATAGACGTTCGGTTGTGGGTTGTCGGTCTTCTCGACCAGCATGCCCACGACTTCACCCTTCTCGTTGACCTTGAACAGCGAGTCGGTCGTCAGCCCGATGATGGCGTTGCTGTACACGTCTTGCGACTTGGTGGGGTCGAACGTCGTCGCGTCGCGCTCCATTGCCACAACGAGCTGCCCGCCCTTGACCGGCTTGCCGGCGGCCCCGGCCGCGGGAGCTGGTGCGGTTGTAGGCTTGGCGGCGGCTGCCGGCGCAGTCGTCGGTGCGGCGGCCGGAGCCGTGGTCGCGGCTGGTGCAGCTGCTGCGGTAGTCGGTTTGGCGGCAGCCGCCGGGGCAGTCGTAGGTGCCGCGGCGGGAGCAGTAGTCGCGGCTGGAGCTGCCGGCGCCGTCGTGGCCGATGGCGCGGCGGCAGGACCGCACGCGGCCAGGAACAGGCTCGCCGCGACGGCGAGCGGAAAGACGAGCGAAAGTCTTCGCATTACGGGCTCCTTCCTTGAGCCGAAGATGCGCACGTCGGCGCTCACCGATTGCGGAGTCGCGGGTCGAGGACGTCCCGCAACCCGTCGCCCAACATGGAGAAGGAAAAGACGGTCAGGAAGATCGCCAGGCCAGGTCCGAACGACAGCCATGGCGAGCGTTCCAGCAAGCTCGAGGCGGTGTTGATCATCGAGCCCCAATCGGGCTGGGGCGGCTGCGAGCCGATGCCCAGGAAACTGAGTGCAGCCAATGCCAGAATCGAGGCCGAGCTCGAGATGGAGGCGGCCACGATCATCGGATTGACGATGTTCGGCAGGATGTGCCGGACCAGGATCCGTGGCCGCGACGAACCGATCACCGCGGCCGCGGTGATGTATTCCTGTTCACGAGCCTGAAGCGTCTGACCACGAGTGAGTCGAAAGTACAGCGGAATGCCGATCAGCCCGACTGCGATCATCGCGTTGCTCAGCGACGGACCCAGCGCGCTGGTCACGGCGATAGCCAGCAGAATGCCCGGAAACGCGAGCATCGCGTCGATAAACCGGCTCAGAATCTGGTCGAGCCAGCCACCTATATAGCCCGCCGCCAGGCCTAACGAAACGCCACCACCGAGCGAGATGCTGACGGCGATCACCGCGACCGAAAACGAGATGCGCGTACCCCAGATCACTCGACTGAGCTGATCGCGACCGAGCGTATCGGTGCCCAGCCAGTGCGCCAGGGACGGCTGCTGGAGCGACGCCGCGGGCGAGGTCTGATACGGGTCGTAGGGCGCGAGCAGCGGTGCGAAGATCGCGATGAGCGCCAGGGCAACGATGACCACGCCAAATACGATCAGCCGCGGCTCACGTTGACCAGCCACGATGAGCTGGTCCAGCCGGGTTGGTTGTGTGGGCAGAACGACGGCCGACCGCGCCAGGGTGGATGTCTGGGCGGTAGCCATGGCTCAGGCGCCCTTCCGTGTGTAGCTGATGCGTGGATCCAGATATGCGTAGGCGATGTCGACGACGAGATTCGCCAGCAACACGACGAAGACCGTCAAGATGACGACGGCCTGGACGATGGGATAATCTCGCGCGCCTAGCGCCTGCACCGCCAGGCGACCCACACCCGGCCAGCCGAAGACGAATTCGACGATGAAGGCGCCCTCGAGAATCAGGCCGATCTGAATGCCGAGCAGCGTCACGCTCGGAATCAGCGCGTTGCGCAACGCGTGGCGCACGATGACCGCTGACTCGGCGAAGCCCTTGGCGCGCGCAGTACGAATGTAGTCCTGGTGCAGCGTGTCCAGGAGACCTGAGCGGATGAAGCGCGTCTGCGTCGCGGCGGGAAAGAAGCTCAGCGTCACCGCCGGCAGGATGATGCGCTTGAGCCACTCGCCGGGGCTCTCGACGAACGCCGTGTACCCGCCGGGCGGAACCCAGCGCAGTCGGTACGCGACGAAATACAGCAGCAAGAGGCCTATGAAGAACTGCGGTAGGGCGATCCCGATCTGTGTAAACCCAGTTGCGCTAACGCCCAGCACCGAGCGCCGAAATACGGCCGACAAAATGCCCAGTGGCAGTGCCACACATAGCCCAATGCCCAGCGCAATCAAGCCCAGTTGGAACGTTGCGGGTAAGCGCTCGACGATTTCGTCTTTGACGGGCGCACCATTGCGCAATGATTTACCGAGATCACCCTGGACAATGTGCCCAACCCAGCGCAGGTATTGGATCGGATAGGGTTGGTCGAGGCCAAGGTCGCGTCGGACCGCCTCGTAGTTCTGCGCCGTGACGCGCTCGCCCAGGATGATCAGGACCGGATCGCCTGGGGTGAGCTTCAGCAGCAGAAAGAGGATCACGCTGGCCAAAAAGGCCACCGGGATCATGAGGACGAGGCGACGCAGCAAATAACGCGTCAATGGAGCCCCGCCAGACAGCCTAAAGCGCTATTGGGCTAGCCGTCTAGCAATCTGTGGCCGAAACCCGCAAACGGTTTTTCGTGCACAGTGCTCGAAGTCGTCCTATACGATGCCAGCGCCGGCGGCGCGCATCTCTTCGACAGCGTGGTCGCCATCGTCGGGCTGGATATTGACTGCGCGTACGCCGTCTTTGACGACGATGACGTTGAAACCGTCTTCGATCCCGCCAATGGCACTCGCTTTGACGCAATAGTCGGTCGCCAGGCCCATGACATACAGGTTCTTCACGTCTCGGGCGCGCAGAAGCGTGGCCAGCGGGGTGCCCGTGCCATCGCGTGCCTGAAACGCCGAATAGGCATCTTCGGTTTCGCCCATGCCCTTGGAGACGATCGTTGCACTGGCCGGCAGCTCGAGCGCGGGGTGGAAGTCAGCGCCGCTGGTGCCCGCGACGCAGTGGGCCGGCCACGCACCGCCGAACTCGGCAAAATGGGTCGTGCGTGGCGGATGCCAGTCGCGCGAGACGAAAATCGGCACATCGGACTGCTCGGCGACCGTGAGCCACTCGTTCAACACAGGCATGATCTTGTCGCCGTCGGCCACGGGCAGCGAGCCGCCCGGACAGAAGTCGTTCTGCGGATCGACCAGCAGCAGCCCGTCCCCGCTGTTCAGTTGCGGCACCATATGTGCCCCTTGATTTTAGGAGCGGCTCTTGACCAGCGCGAAACCGACGCGCGGGCTCGACGCGCTTGCCATGGCCCTGAGCAGATCGGCCTCGCCGATGGTCTGGCTGGCACCTTCGATCGGATCGCTGTAGACGAAGTCGTCGCCGAGCATGCCGTGCACCACGATGAAGTGGTCTTCCACGAAGCGCGAGGCGTGTTTGCCGGGCAGCGCTCGATATTCGACCTGCACGATCACTGGCCTTTGCGCGCTGATTTGCCGCCGGATATCGTCCGCGCGCCATTCCCGCAGGCGGTCCACCCGATTTCCTTCGCGCACCCATAGCCCATCGGCGCGCAGCCCAAAGCTCTCGGCGACCGTGGCCAGGTTGTAGACGAACACGCCGTAGCGATCGGAGTAACCGCCTTCGTCGTCGACCCACGAGTGCTGGGCCTTCATCGCCTTGACGCGTAGCTCCCACAGCGAGGCGTCGATGTCGTAGTAGGCGAGGATCATCGCCAGCGCCGTCGGGCCGCAGTTGGACTGAGCGTACGGCGAACCATCGAGCTGGGAGCGGTAGGGCACGGCAAGCACTCGCTCGTCCGCGTTTGCGAGGAGGAGCGACGTACCCAGGAGTAGGCCGACCAGGCCCAGCATGCGCGCGCAACATATAGCGACTGATCGCCGCGCAGGTTGAGTCTGAAGTCTGAATTGGTTGAGACAGGCGGCCCGCGGATGTGGGTCCGATCGTCCCGTGCACCGCTCAGCAACGATTCGGTGGCGAAATCCCTACAAACGCATCACAGCCGCGCTGAAATCTCGCGAATTCCCAACATTCCCCTTTCTGGGGTGCCCGCTCACCCCCAAACAGGGGTCTCGTCGGCCATAGTGCGCCCGCCGCTAACCCTGGCGGCAACCCCCGTAAGGAGAAATCCAACGTGAAGTTCCTCACTTCGATCCGCACCCGCGCCGCCCTGATGGGCCTGACCATCCTCGCCATGGCCCTCGCTGGCTCCGCCTCGGCCTTCTGGGACTGATTTTGTAATCGACGGCGAGACCGGCGCATGATGCGCGGTCTCGCCAGCGCCTCTTCTCATGACTACTCTGCTCGTACCGGTTCTGGCAGCCCTGCTGCTGACGATGCTGCTCAGTCGCTCGCTCACGGCGTGGGCGCGCGAGCCGGTCCGTTGGTGGCCGCTCGTGCTGCTGGCGATCGTCGGCGATCTCGTCCTGGCCAGGATCCCGGTCACTCAAGTGCCGTGGCTGATCGACAACGGCCACTGGCTGTGGCTGGCCACCCTTGTTGCCGTCGGTCTGGTGGTCGTTCGCAATGCTGTGGCGCGCCGCGGCTGGCAGCGCGGCCCCTGGCTGCTGGCTTTTGTCGGCGCTGCTATGAATCTCGTCGTGATCGGCGCCAATGCGGGCTACATGCCCGTCGACTCGGTCGCCCTGGAGGCTACCGGCGGCGCTGCCGAAGTCGCCGATCGCCCGCGTTATCGGCGCGACGTCCCGGTTACCTCTGAAACAAACCTGGCTGCGCTGAGCGACGTCCTCGTCGCCCCGGACTGGCTGCCGCGGCGCGGCGTCGTCAGCATCGGCGACCTGTTGCTGGTCGCGGGCCTGGCCGCCTGGCTGCTCAGTAGCGCCAATCCTCGAGCAGCGTATACTCGAACACGTGTTCGACGCGCTGCCCGTCGAAACGGCGAGCTGGCGAGCCTCCCTTAACCCGCCCCAGCTCGCGGCGGTGACTGCCGCGGACGGTCCCGTCCTGGTCATCGCCGGCGCTGGCAGCGGCAAGACGTGGACGCTGGCGTGTCGTGTCGCGCACCTGATCGAGCACGGGGTGCCACCCGAGCGCATCCTGCTCCTGACGTTCTCGCGCCGTGCCGCGCGCGAGATGCTGTCGCGTGCCGATCGACTGGTCGGCCACGGTCGAGCGCACAAGGTCTGGGGCGGCACCTTCCACGCCGTGGCCAATCGCTGGCTGCGGCTGTACGGCCGACCGTTGGGCCTCGCGCCCGACTTCACCGTGCTCGACCAGGCCGACTCGGCCGACCTGATGGACCTGGTGCGCGGCGAGCTGCAACTTGGTCGTGGACCGCGCGAGCGTCGTTTCCCCAAGAAGGACACGCTGGCCGCGATCTACTCGCGCATGGTCAATGCAGGTGTCGGCCTGAGCGCTGTTCTGGAGAGTGTGTATCCGTGGTGTGTTGACGACGTCGAGACGATACGTCGTGTGTTTGCCGACTTCACGCTGCGCAAGCGCGCCCAGAATTTGCTCGACTACGACGACCTGCTGCTCTTCTGGCGCGCCGTCGCCGAGACGCCGCTCGGTCAGCAGGCGGCTCGACAGTTCGAGCACATCCTGGTCGACGAGTACCAGGACACCAATCCGCTCCAGGCGCAGATTCTGCTTGCCCTGCGTCGAGAGAACCGCAACGTGATGGTCGTCGGCGACGATGCCCAGGCGATCTACAGCTTCCGCGCCGCAAGCGTGCGCAACATCTTGGACTTCCCGGTCCACTTTCCCGGCGCTGTGCTGGTGACGCTGGACCAGAACTACCGCTCGACACGCCCGATCCTGGAGGCCTCGAACGCCGTGATCGCGCTGGCCCGCGAGCGCTTTCCCAAGGAGCTGTGGGCCGTCCGCAGCGGCGGCGCCCGACCGCGGCTGCTCACGTGCGCCGATGAAGCCGAGCAGACCGCGCAGGTGTGTCGCAACGTACTCGAGCATCGCGAGCAGGGCACCGATCTTCACCGGCAGGTCGTCCTGTTCCGCACCAGTCACCACAGCGACCTGCTCGAGCTCGAGCTGACCCGGCGCAACATCCCGTACGTCAAGTACGGCGGACTGAAGTTCCTCGAAGCCGCGCATATAAAGGATGTGCTTGCCGTGCTGCGGATTCTGGAGAACCCGAGCGATGAAGTCAGCTGGTTTCGCGTGCTGCAGCTACTGGACGGCATCGGCCCAGCCTCAGCCAGGGCCATTATGTCCGCCCTGGGCCTGAGTCGGCCCGCCTCGGCCTCGTCATCTGCGTCATCCGCGTCAGGTGCATCGCGTGCGTTAGCTGCATCAGCCGCGTCAGGTGCGCCAGGTGCGCCAGGTGCGCCAGGTGCGTCAGCCGCCGCGTCAGGTGCGTCAGGTGCATCAGGTGCGTCAGGTGCGTCAGGTGAGTTAGCCGCCGCGTCAGGTGCCTCAGGTGCGTCAGGTCCGTCAGGTCCGTCAGGTGCGTCAGGTGCGTCAGGTGCCTCAGGTGCGTCAGGTGCGTCAGGTGCGTCAGGTGCGTCAGGTGCGTCACGTGCCGGCGTTGTCCTGCCAGGTCTGCCTGCCGCGCAGCCGCCGCCGGGTGGTGACATGTCGCTGGGTTTCGTCGCCGCCCCGCTGCCGCCGCCGCCCGCCCTCGTCGCTGTGCCCGAGTCGGCCCCCATTCAGCCGGCCATCGTCGCTGTGCCCGAGTCGGCCGCCATTCAGCCGGCCCTCGCCGGCCGCCCGCCTCTCGTCATCACTGCACGTGGGTCCGAAGCCGTTCAGCCAAGCCTGGCCACCACCCAGCCGCAGCCCGCTGCCGCGCTGGAGGACGCTGGCGTCGCGAACGTGTCGCCTGTGCAGCGCTTGATCGAGGCGCCGCCGCGCGTGCCGCCCGCTGCCCAGGAACCGCTCGAAGCCCTGCGCGCCACGCTCGCCGACTGCCTTGCCAGTGGCGCCGGCCTGGCCCCGAGCGCCGAGGTCGCCCGGATCCGCCGCTTCCTCGAGCCAATTTTCGAACGCCGCTACGACAGCGCCGCCGCGCGCATCCAGGACGTCGAACAGCTCGAGCGCGTCGCCGGCACCTACGCCAGCCGAGGGCCGTTTCTGAGCGAGCTGGCACTCGATCCGCCAACCTCGACCAGCGACCTGGCTGGTCCGCCACTGCTCGACGAGGACTACTTGATCCTGAGCACGGTCCACTCCGCCAAAGGCGGCGAGTGGGACGTCGTGCACGTCATCCATGCTGCCGACGGCATGATCCCGTCGGACATGTCGACCAGCGATGCGGAGTCGATCGAGGAGGAACGGCGGCTGTTCTACGTGGCGCTCACCCGAGCGCGCGACATGCTGTACGTCTATTTCCCGCTGCGCTTCTACCGCCGGCCGAGAGGCCTCGACGACGCCCACCACTACGCCCAGCTGACACGCTTCCTGCCCGAGTCAGTCCAGCGCCTGTTCGACTGCGAGTCCACCGCCGATGCTGACCGTCTCTACCAAGCGCCCATGGTCACCGCGAACGGCCGCCATCGCGTCGACGCGCTCCTGGCGTCACTCTGGGACGCCTGAACTCCGTCAGCCCGTCAGTCCGTTGGCTCGTCAGTCCGTTGGCTCGTCAGCGGGTCGCTGATTCCTCGCTAGTCTGATCCCCGACCCCCGACCCCCGACCCCCGACCCCCAATCAGCACGGCCGCACCGGCCCAGCCACCTGGACCGTGATCTCGCCCGAGCTCGGCACGACCGCGCCCGGCGCCGGGTCCTGCGCGACGATCTTGCCGAAGTCCTCGATGTTGGCGATTCGCCAGCGCACTGGCCGCACCGTCCATCCGTGCCCGGCGACCTCCGCCCGAGCCGCAGCGCACTGGCGTCCGCCGAGGTCGGGCACGCTCATGCCGCTGCTGACCACCGCGTGAATGGTCGAGCCGCGCGCCGCGCGCGCCGCCCCGCCCGGCTTTTGCGAGACCACAACGCCCGCGGGCGTTTCCTGCGTCGGCTCCTGCTCGACGGCCAGCTCGAATCCTGCCTCGCGCGTGGCCCGCTGCGCATCGTCCAAGGCCATGCCCGCGAGCGCCGGCACACTCGAGCCACCCGCCGGGCTCCACACCAGCCCGCCCACCGCCAGGAGCGCCCCCGCCAGCGCAACAAACGCCGCCACGCGTCCGGCCCACGGCCACGTCGCGGCCGCCGCCGGGGTCAAACCCACCGCGTGCCGCTTCGAGCCCGGCGCGTCTCGTCGAGAACGCGCCTTGCCGCGATTCGAACCCGCACTGCCGCCGGGAGGGCGCGTCAATCGCCGCATCAACAGGGCGGCCCAGCGATTCACCCGCGTCGAAGTCGACTTCGAACCGTCGGCCAGCAGCTGCAACTTCGAATCAGGCCGCGACGTGTCCGTCTGGACCGGCATCGACTCATCGGAACGCACCGATGCAGACTCCACTCGCCCATCCAGAGTCGCAGAACTCGACTTCGAACCCTCGGACCCCGCCCGCGACTTCGAATCAGGCCGCGACGTGTCCGCCTGGATCGGCATCGACTCATCGGATTGCGCCGATGTCGACCCGACCTGCCGCCCATCCAGACCCGAAGAGCTCGACTTCGAATCCTCGGCCAGCACCTGCAACTTCGAATCAGGCCGCGACGTGTCTACGTGGACTGGCGTCGACTCATCGGAACGCACCGATGCAGTCTGCCCTCGCCCATCCAGACCCGCCGAGCTCGACTTCGAACCCTCGGCCAGCACCTGCGACTTCGAATCAGGCCGCGACGTGTCCGCCTGGATCGGCATCGACTCATCGGATTGCGCCGATTTCGACCCGACCTGCCGCCCATCCAGACCCGCAGAGCTCGACTTCGAATCCTCGGACGGCACCTGCGAGTTCGCATCCGCAACGGGATGAACGACCGACAAATTCGACTTCGAATCCTCGGACAGTTCCGGCGGCTGCGAAGCTGTGCGCGACCTCGCCACCGCCGTCAACGTCGCGTCCGCGGATACCTCCTCAGAATTCGAACCAGCCTGAGGCGGCGCCGTCGAAGTCGACTTCGGGTCCTCGCGGTGCTGGTCTGACTCCGAATCCGTGCGCCGATCCACTCCCGCCGAGACCGAGTGCGAAACTTCGGACCGCTCGTGCGACTTCGAAACCCTGGCGGCATGGTCCGGTTGAGAAACCGGCTGCGCCAGCGACAGCGTGCCGATTGGCGCCGTCGCACCGCTGTCAACCGCCTCGAGCAGCGCCGCGCGCATGTCCTCGGCGCTCTGATACCGCCGCCGCGGATCCTTCTCGAGCGCGCGCAACACAACTTCTTCGAGCCGCGGCGACAGATCGGCCCGCAGCCGCCGAGGCGGCACGGGCGCGGCCCGAACGTGCTGCGCCGCGACCTCGGCCAGGGACCCGCCGCGAAACGGCGGCTCACCCGTCAGCACCTCATATAGCAGGACACCGAGGCTGTACAGGTCGGCCCGGCCATCCACCGGCTGGCCCTGGACCAGCTCCGGCGCCACGTAGAGAGCGGTCCCATACACGACTTCGGCACCATGCTCGTCGACTTCGGCACTGGCGATGCCGAAGTCGGCGAGCTTGGCCGCGCCACGACTATCGATCAGCACGTTGCGTGGCTTGACATCGCGATGGACGATGCCGCGGCTGTGCGCTACATCGAGCGCGCCGAGCACTTGCGCCGCAAGTCGCACCGCGAGCTGCTCCGGGAGCGGACCACGTTCGCGCAGCAGTTGCCGCAGGTCGGGGCCGTCGACGTGTTCCATGACCAGAAAGGCGGTGTCGTCGACGCAGCCCCAGTCATAGACGGCGACGACATTGGGATGACTGAGCGCCGCCGCGGCCTGCGCCTCGCGGCGAAACTGCTCGACGGCGCGCGGTTGCCGAGACTCCTCGGGCGTCAGGACCTTGACCGCGACCTGCCGCCCAAGGCGCAGATCATCGGCCAGGTACACCACGGCCATGCCGCCGCGCGCGATCTCCTCGCGCAAGGCATAGCGCCCATTGAGCACTCTGTGGGTGTGCTGGGCCATCCCAGAACAACACGTATGTGCACACTTCGCGCCTCGCCTGGCGATGCTGGCGTCGTGGCGCAGGTGCCATGAACGCCCCCGCCCCGTCTGTACGCACCCGGATCCGCCGGTGACACCTGGCCAGGCGACACCGAGCACGCGACACCGACCACCGCACACTGAAGCGCCTGGACGCCATCCGCGAACGCCGGCGCCGGTGGCGTGAGCCGATCATGACCTGCCAATGCCTGAGGCATGCCGACCGCACCTGAACGATCTATGCCTTTGGCGCACCCGGTTGACGGCCGCTGGGAGAATCTGCGCTGCACCTGAAACGACCAGGCCATGGCGAACTCAGTCGGCGTCCCGTTGGGAGATTTGTCGTCGCAGCTGAACCATCCAGCCTATGTCGAGCTCAGTTGGCGGCCGTACGCGAATTTTGGCGCGCGCCCCCGAACAGGCCAGGCCATGGCCAGGTCAGACCGTGGCCCGCTGCGAGTCCTTGGCGGTGCAGGGGAAGCGACCGGAGGGCGCGTATGCGCGATGCGAGACCGCGTAGGGTTCTCGCCGGCGCACCTGAACCGACCAGGCCATCGCACCTGAACCGGCCAGGCCATCGCACCTGAACCGGCCACGCCATGGCAAGGTGGGTCGGCGCCGGCTGCGTGAGCTGGCGGTATCCCATTTGGCTCTGGGTCCCTCGATGACGTCGTATTCGTCCGATGCGATCGTGACGTAGACCAGAAGTCGCCGACTAGGTTCGTCGTTGGGCGCCTGTGCGAAATTGTGAGGTCGCGATGACGGTTTCGGGCGCTCCTGTGACGGTTCGCGTGACGGTGCCTGGGTTATCGCCGAGCCGCATCGAAAATGTGATGTCCCGATGACGGTTCTGTGATGTCCCGGTGACGGTTTCTGGCGCTCGCGTGACGGTTCGC
>DASXRR010000234.1:0-21548 GCA_036506475.1 Chloroflexota bacterium | reverse complement strand
CAGTTCACCTGGACACGTTTCAGCACCGGCGGACCGATTTTCGACGTCGCCAAGCTGGAGTGGATGAACAACAAGTACATCCAGCAGCTGTCCGACGACGAGCTGCTCGAGCGCATGCGGCGGTTCCTCCCTGGATCTGGTCAGGACGAAGCCCTGCGCGTACTCGCGCCCGCCCTGAAAGAACGTCTGCACCGTCTCTGCGAGGTGTCCGACCAGGTGGAATTCCTCTTCGTCGGCGAGATCGACCTGGATCGCGACGTGCTGGTGAAGCAGGGTTCTGAGGCGACGCCGGCCATTGAGGCTTTGCGGGCTGGCGAGCACACGCTGCGGCACGTTGAGCCGTTTTCGGTGGAGGCCGTTGATCGAGCGCTGTTGGGTGGCGCCGATGAGCGCGGCTGGAAGCGCGGCCACGCGCTGATGCCGATCCGCTACGCCATCAGCGGCAAGCTGAAGACACCGCCGCTCGGGCATATGCTGGTCGCGCTCGGGCGCGAGCGGGCGCTGCAGCGCATCGAAGATGCGCTCCACGTGCTGTCCAGCGGCTGAATGCTGAAGCTGCTGCTCGGGGCGCTCGTCGTGGTTCTGGCGGGCATCGCCTACGTGAGCGGCTCGGCGGCCATTCCCCAGGGCATGAGTCAGTTCGCGCCGCCACCCACGCCCGCCGCCGGCGAGGTCAGCTTCGAGCTCACCCAGGCGCAGCTGTCCGATCGCATGCGCCAGCAGCTCGTCGGTCAGTCGCTCGGCGAGACACCGCTCGGCAAAGCCACATTGACGAGGTTGAGTTGTGAGCTGAAGCCGAACCAATTGATCGCCAACGGCGATGCCGACGTCGGCGGCACGAGCGTCCCCGTATCGATGACCGGCCACGTCGACATGCAGTCAAACAGACCAGTCGTGATCATCAACGATGCCAGGGCGGCCGGCGTGCCGCTGCCCGAGGCGTCGCGCGAGTCGATCCGCAAGAGCTTCCAGGATCAGGTCGATCAGGAGATCGCCCGCCTTCAGATGCGGGTGACCTCGGTGACCATCACCCAGGGCAAGCTGCTGGTCATCGGCATCCGCGCGCGTTAGCAACCAGCCTTAGTTCAGTCCGTACGCGACGGCATCCTCGAGACTCATCGCCCGGCCTTCGGCGCGTGCAACTTCGAACGCCGCCTCGCTCAGCCGCACCCGAGCGGCATCGCGATCGCGCTCGTAGCGCGCCCGCGCGCCCCACTGCAGCGTGCCGCCGACCGTCTCGAGCACCGCTTCGACCGCGCCTAACAGACGGGCGGCCCCGGCCGGTCGATCCTGCGCCAGCGCCACGGCGGCCAAGCCTTCGAGGCAGTTCGCGATGCCCAGCTTGTTGCGCGTTTGCCTGTGCGTCGCCAGCCCTTCCTTCAGGATGGGCACGGCGTCGGTGTAGTCGCCGCGCGCAACGGCCAACAAACCGAGGCACTGAAGCGACGCGGCGATGCCGCGCGTGTCGCCAAACTCGCGCCGAATCGTCAGGCTTTCTGCATGCAGCGCCGTGGCGCGCTCGTTCTGGCCCTGATCGCGCGCGGCCTCGCCCAACCGATACAGCGTGTGATAGCTCGCCCAGCGGTCGCCCAGCTGGCGCTGCATGGCCAGACTTTCCTCGAGCAACGCGTTCGCACGATCATAGTCGCCCTGGAACCGGGCGGTCTCGCCCAGCAAGCTGAACGTGGCTGCGATGCTGTGCTGATCGCCGAGCCCACGGGCCAACGTGAGGCTCTCGTTGAGCAGCTCCGCGGAGCGCGTGAAGTCGCGCTGGTATTGGGTCAGGTGTCCTGCCGCACGCAGTGCCCTGGCGCGCACCACGAGCGACACGTCCTGAGACGCGGCCAGCGCGGTCTCGAGGGCTCGGCGACCCTCGGCATAGTACCCGCGCACCAGCCAGAACCACAGCAGTGCGCTCGCCAGCCGCAGGCCGGTCTCGGCACGGCCGGGCTCGGCCTGGGTCCATGCCTGCACGGCACCGAGGTTGTCGTGCTCGGCCTCGAGCGTGTCGAGCCACCCGACCTGGTCGGGGCCGTGCAGCTTGGGTTCGGCGGTCTCGGCAAGCTGCAGGTAGTACACCGCGTGACGTCGGTGCACCTCGGCCGCCTCGCCACTTGCCTCGAGCCGCTCCAGGCCGTATTCGCGGATCGTCTCCAGCATCAGCAGCCGCGGCTCGCCGCGCTCAGGCTGCTCCTCACGCAGCAGGCTCTTGTCAAGCAGCGACGCGACGCCGTCCAGCACGTCGATCGGTGCCAGCAGCCGCGCGTCGGGCGTAGACGACTCGATGCCCCGCGGCGCCTGGCTGCCGATACCTGTCTCCCAACCGCCACAGATGGCCTCGGCCGCCTCCAGCGTGCAGCCACCGGCGAATACCGGCAGGCGACGAAACAGCGTCTGCTCGGCTTCGCCCAGCAGGTCGAAGCTCCAGGCAATTGCGCTACGCAGCGTCTGATGTCGCAGCGGCAGGTCGCGCGGCCCACCAGTGAGCAACGGTAGGCGGCGGTGCATGCGCACCAGCATCGCCTCGGGCGGTAGGAGCCGGACACGCGCGGCGGCCAGCTCAATGCCCAGCGGCAGGCCGTCCAGACGGTGACAGATCTCCACTACGGCCGGTGCCGTACGTTCGGTGAGCGCGAAGTCGGACTTCACGGCCTGCGCTCGCTCGACGAACAACCGGACCGCCTCGTACTGGGTCAGCTGGTCGATGGGCGGCAAAGGTGAGCTGGCGGGCAAGCCGAGCGGCGGTACGGCGAAGTCGTGCTCGCCATAGATATGCAGGACGGCCCGACTCGTGACCAGCACCTTGAGCCAGGGACACCTCGCCAGGAGATCGCCGACCATCGGGGCCGCGGCCGGGAGGTGCTCGAAACTGTCCAGGCACAACAGTAGCTGCTTGTCGTGCAGGTACTCCCTCAACGTGTCGAGCAGCGGCTGCCCGGCCGTCTCCACGATGCCGAGTGCCTGAGCGATGGCCGAGGCGACGCGGTCCGGATCGCCTATCGAAGCCAACGGCACAAAGCACACGCCGTCGCCGAAGCGCTCGAGCACGTCGGCCGCCAGCTGGAGACACAGGCGCGTCTTGCCCGTTCCGCCCGGACCCGTCAGCGTGAGCAGGCGCAGGTCGAGCCGCACGAGCAATGCTTGCGCCTCGGCCAGCTCGCGTTCGCGGCCCACGAGAGCTGTTGTCTGCCGGGGGAGGTTGTTCCAGCGGGCTGACAGCGTTTTGAGCGGTGGAAAGTCAGCTGGCAGGTCGCCGATGACCAGCTCGTAAATTTCTTCCGAGCGCTGCAAGTCCTTGAGGCGGTGTTCACCGAGATCGCGCAAGGTCAGCCCGGGCGGCAGCTCATCCTGCACTAGCGCGCGCGTGGTCTGTGACACCAGCACCTGGCCGCCATGTCCGGCTGCGCTCAGGCGCGCCGCGCGATGCACGTCCAGGCCGACGTAGGCACCGGTGGCCAGGATCGGCGTGCCGGTGTGCAGGCCCATGCGGACCCGCACCGACACGCCGCCCGGCCACGCGTGCGCAGCGAGCGCGCGCTGCGCGTCGGCGGCGGCCCGCACCGCGTCGAGCGCTCGCCCAAATGCGATGAAAAACGCATCGCCCTGAGAGTCAACCTCGACGCCCCCGTGGTCCGTGACGGCACGTCGGAGGATCTGGTGATGTTCGGACAGCAACTCGGGATAGAGCTCGACCAGCTGTTCGAGGAGCTGGGTCGAGCCATCGACTTCGGTGAACAGCAGCGTGACGGTGCCGCTCGGTAGCTCGGCCACAACGGGTCAGATCGGCGCTGGCTCGTCGAGCGCGTAGGCGATGGCCTGGTCCAGGGTCATCGCCCGACCCTCCGCCCACGTTTCGACGAACGTGCTCTCGTCCATACCCGCGCGTGCCGCGGCGCGGTCGTGGTCGAAACGGGCGCGTGCGCCCCAATGGAGTGTGGCGCCAATGCGTTCGATGACTGCCTCGACGGCGCCCAGGAGGCGCGCAGCCCTGCCTGGCTGGCCGAAGGCCAGGGCGACTTTGGCCAGGCCCTCGCAACAGGTTGCCATGCCCAGCTGCAGTTTCACCTGTTGGTACATGGTGATGGCCCGTTTGAACTGCCTTGCCGCGTCCCGATAATCACCGCGCTCGATCGCCACGTCCCCCAACGACTTCAGGGCGGTCGCCATGCCACGCAGGTCGCCCATCTCGCGCCGCGCCGCCAGGCACTCTTCGTAGAACGCGCTGGCCCGCCCGTGCTGCCCCTGGGCCGAAGCCAACTCCGCCAGGCGGAACAGCGTGTGATGGGCGCCCCAGTAGTCGCCGAGCTGCCGCTGCTGCCTCAGGCTGTCCTCGAGGAGGACCGCGCCACGAGCGTAGTCACGTTGAAAGGCGGCCGTTTCGCCCATCAGACTGAGTGCCGCGGCTGCGCCATGCTCGTCGCCGACTGTACGGGCCAAACTGATGCTCTCCTCCAGTAGCGCGGTGGCGCGTTCGAGGTCACGCTGCAGTTGAATCAACTGCGCAGCCGCGTTGAGTGCCCTTATCCGCACCGCCGGCGATATCTGTCCGCCGGCCGCCAGCCCGGCTTCCAGCGCGCGCGTGCCCTCGGCATAGTAGCCGCGCACCATCCAGAATCGGGTCAATGCCGTGGCCACGCGCAAGCCCAGTTCTGCGTGCCGCGGCTCAGTCTGGGTCCATGCCACTACCGTCCGCAGGTTGTCGAGCTCGGCGTCCAGACGGTCTCGCCATGCTGTTTGTTCCGGACCCTCGATCTTGAGCTGGGCCGTCTCCGCCAGGTCGACGAAGAACACCGCGTGGCGGCGTCGCACCTCGGCCGCCTCCCCGCTTGCCTCGAGCCGCTCCATGCCGTACTCGCGGATCGTCTCCAGCATCACCACCCGCGGCATGGCGCCGGCTACCTGCTCCCTGCGTATGAGGCTTTTGTCCAGCAGTGAGGCCACTCCGCCCGGCACGTCGATCGGGCTCAGGACGCGGCTATCGGGGGTCGGCGACTCGATCCCGCGCGGTGCCTGACTGCCGATGCCCGTCTCCCAGCCACCACAGATCGCCTCCGCCGCGTCAAGGGTGCAACCGCCTGAGAACACCGGCAGCCTTCGGAACAGGATCTGCTCGGTTTCAAGCAGCAAGTCGTAACTCCAGCCGATGGCGCTCCGCAGCGTCTGGTGTCGAAGCGGTAGGTCACGCGCTCCGCCCGTGAGCAGCGGTAGCCGGCGCTCCATTCGCGCCACCATCGTCTCGGGTGGCAGCAAGCGCACCCGTGCCGCCGCCAGTTCAATACCGAGTGGCAGGCCGTCCAGGCGATGGCAGATTTCGACCACGGCCGAGGCACTGCGCTCGGTAACTGCGAAGTCCGATTTCGCTGCCCGCGCTCGCTCCACGAACAGGCGGACCGCATCGTACCGGGTGAGGTGTTCGACTGGTGGAACTGGCGCGCGCGCTGGCAGTCCGAGCGGCGGCACCGCGAACTCGCGCTCACCGTCGACATGCAGGCGTGCCCGACTGGTCACCAGAACCTTCAATCGCGGGCAAGCCGCCAGCAGCTCGCCCACGAGCGGCGCGGCCGCGGTGATGTGCTCGAAGTTGTCGAGGCACAGCAGGAGCTGTTTTTCGCGCAGGTAACCCGTCAACGTCTCTATTACGCGCCCCGCGGCAGCCATAAGGCCGAGTGACTGGGCGATGGCGGCGGCGACCAGTTGTGGGTCACCGGTTGAGGCGAGTGGCACAAAGCAGACGCCATGGGAGAAACCTTCGAGCGCGTTGGCTGCTAGCTGAAGCGCGAGGCGGGTCTTACCTGTACCGCCGGGCCCGGTCAACGTGAGCAGCCGCACGTCGGGGTCGAACAGGAGATCCTGGGCCGCCGCAAGGTCGAGCTCACGACCGACGAGTGGTGTCGCCTGGCCTGGCAGATTGTTCCATCGGGCCGAAAGCGTTCGGAGCGGCGGGAAGTCGCCTGGCAGGTGCGGGATGACCAGCTCGAAGATGCGCTCCGAGCCGCGCAAGTCCTTCAGGCGGTGCTCGCCCAGATCGCGCAGCGTGAGCCCAGCCGGCAATGCATCCAGTACTCGTGGTGCCGTTGTCTCCGAGACAAGCACCTGGCCGCCGTGCCCGGCCGCGCATAGGCGTGCTGCGCGATGCACGTCGAGCCCTACGTATCCATCGCCAACCCGGGCCGGCTCGCCGGTGTGCAACCCCATCCGCACCCGCACCGGCGCATCATCCGGCCAGTCATGGCCGGCCAGCGCTCGTTGCCCAGCACATGCGGCCTGCAACGCATCCAGCGCTCGCGCGAACACGACGAACAATGCGTCGCCCTGCGTGCCGAATTCGATACCGCCGTGCCTGCCAAAGGCCTCGCGCAAGAGCCGACGGTGCTCGGCCAGTGTGGCCGGGTAGCGATCGCCCAACTGGTGCAGCAGACGCGTCGACCCCTCGATGTCGGTGAACAGGAAGGTGACGCTGCCGCTCGGAAGCTCGGCCACGCCGTCAAGTCTAGGGCGAGGTCGCGTCGCTCAGCGCGTAGGCGATGGCTTCGTCGAGGACCAGGGCTCGCCCATCCGCACGGGCCCGGGCGAAGGCGTGATCGCCGAGCCGGGCGCGCGCCATGTCACGATCACGCTCGAACCGCACGCGTCCACCCCATTGCACCGACCCTCCGACTAGCTCGAGCAGCGCCTCGACGGCACCGAGCAGGCGGGTTGCAGCTTCCACGTGGCCGCGCTCGAGGGCAATGCCGGCCAGGGCTTCGATGCAGTTGGCAATGCCCAGCTTGTTGCGCGTCGCGCGGTAGGTCGACACGGCTTGTCTCAGCATCGTCGCGCCTCGCTCAGAGTCGCCCTGGGCCACCGCCAGAAGCCCCAGGCACTTGAATGAGGCAGCGATGCCCCGGGTATCACCCATGTCTTGCCTGAGCTTCAGGCTTTCTTCGTGGAGTGCCGTGGCCCGCTCGAGCAGCCCCTGGTCCGCAGCTGTCTCAGCCAACCGGTACAGGGAGTGGTAGGTTCCCCACCGGTCGCCGAGCTCGCGCTGGAGCGCCAGGCTCTCGTCAAGCAGGCGCGTTGCACGCCCTAGGTCGCCCTGGAAGCGCGCCGCCTCGCCGAGCAAACTGAGCGACGCTGCGACGCCATGCGCATCGTCGAGCGTCCGCGCGAGCGCCAGGCTAGCGTCCAATAGGTCCTCGGAATGTGCGAATTCGCGCTGGTACTGGGCGAGGTGGCCGGCTGCACGCAGCGCTTTGGCGCGGACCGACGCCGAGACCTCACCGGCGGCGAGCCCGACCTCCAGCGCCCGCCGACCTTCGCGAAAATAGCCGCGGGCGAGCCAGAACCAGACCAGCGCGGCCGCCAGCCGCAGGCCCGTGTCCGAGCGAGTCGGGTCGGCCTGGCTCCACGCCTGCGCCGCCCTGAGGTTGTCGTGTTCGGCCTCCAGTCGATCCAGCCATTCCACCTGGTCGGACCTGTGGAGTTCGGCCTCGGCGGTTTCCGCCAGGTCCAGGTAGTACGCCGCGTGCCGCCGCCGGACCTCGACGGCTTCAGCGCGTGCCTCCAACTGCTCGAGCCCAAACTCGCGGATCGTCTCCAACATCAGCAGCCGCGGCTCGCCGCTGGTCGATGGCTGCTCGCGTAGCAGGCTCTTATCAAGTACCGATGCCACGCCTTCCAAGACGTCAACGGGCACAAGCGGCAGGGCATTGGGGATCGAAACATCACGGACGGGGTCTGAACCACCACAGACCGCCTCAGCCGCCTCGAGCGTGCAGCCCCCCGCGAATACTGGTAATCGTCGGAACAAGGTCTGCTCGGCCTCGTCCAGGAGCTCGTAGCTCCAGGCAATCGCGCTGCGTAGTGTCTGGTGACGAAGTGGCAGAGTCGGCACGCCACCGGCCAACACGGGGAGCCGCCGCTCAAGTCGTGCCACCATCCTGCGCGGCGGCAGCTGTCGGACGCGCGCGGCCGCTAGCTCAATGCCCAGCGGCAGGCCGTCCAGGCGGCGACAGATCTCGACCACGGCCGACGCGTTGCGCTCGGTGAGCGCGAAATCGGACTGCGCCGATTGGGCGCGCTCGACGAACAGGCGGACAGCCGGGAACTGCGTGAGGTGCTCGACCGGCGGCACGAGTGTGCGCTCTGGCAGTCCGAGCGGGGGCACCGCGAAGTCGTATTCGCCATAGACATGCAGCAACGCCCGACTGGTGGCCAGCACCTTCAGCGCTTCGCACCCGGCCAAGAGCTCGCCGACAACAGGCGCGGCGGCGGCCAGGTGCTCGAAGTTGTCGAGCAAAAGCAGCAGCTGCTTGGTCGCCAGGAAGTGCTTCAGCATCTCGAGCAGGGGCTCGCCCGCGGCCTCCTGAATGCCAAGCGCCTGCGCAATAGCCGAAGCGACGAGGCCCGGGTCGCCGATCGAGGCTAACGGCACGTAGCACACGCCAGCGGCAAAGTGCCCGAGAACGTCGGCGGCCAGCTGCAGTCCCAGACGCGTCTTGCCCGTGCCGCCCGGACCAGTCAGCGTGAGCAGCCGCACCTCGGGCCGCAGCAGCAGCTCTGCTGCCGCGGCCAGATCCTGATCGCGGCCGACAAGCGGCGTTGCTTGGGCGGGCAGGTTGTTCCATCCGGCCGCGACGGTGCGCAACGGCGGAAAGTCGGCCGGCAGGTCGGGCAAAACGAGCTCGTAAATGGATTCAGGGCGCTGGAGATCCTTCAGGCGATGCTCGCCCAGGTCGCGTAGGCTCAGCGCGGGTGGTAGCTCGTCCTGCACTAGCGCGCGGGTCGTTTGTGACACGAGTACCTGCCCGCCATGCCCGGCGGCACACAAGCGCGCGGCCCGCTGCACATCAAGCCCGACATACACACCCGCGGACAAGGTTGGTTCGCCCGTGTGCAGGCCCATGCGCACGCGCACCTCAGCGCCTAGCGGCCAGGCGTGCGCGGCGAGCGCTTGCTGCGCCTCGCAGGCTGCGTTTGCCGCGTCGAGCGCACTGGCGAACACGACGAAGAAACTATCGCCCCGCGTGTGGACCTCGCGACCGTTGTGGTTGGCGACGGCGGCGCGCATCAGCCGATGGTGATCGGCAAGCACAGCTGAGTAGCCGTCCTCGAGCTGCTGTAGGAGCCGCGTCGAGCCCTCAATGTCGGTAAACAGCAGGGTGACCGTCCCGGTTGGCAGGTCCGTCAGACCGGTGGTTCCCGACGCGCGCATTTCGCAGTCACGCCAGCCTACGGCCGAGGTTGCGCCTCGTCAACGTACCTTGGTTCACACCGCTGGATTGAGCAAGTGCCGGCGCAGGAAATCGACCGCGAGCGGGTACGCGACCAGCTTGTTCTTGAGCTTGGCGATCTGGTGGCCTTCGTCCTCGAGGCGCAGGAACTCCACCGTTCGGCCCAGATCGCGCAGGCGCGCGACCATCTGCTCGGCCTCGCCGATTGGCACGCGTGGGTCGTTGGCCCCGTGGATCACCAGTAGCGGCGCGCGAATCTTGTCGACGTGCTTGATCGGCGAGATCTCGACGAGGAAGTCGCGATCGTGTTCGAGGCTGCCGTACTCCGCCTCGCGCAGGTGCCGCCGCCACGGGCCGGTGTTCTCCAGGAACGTGACGAAGTTGGCGATGCCGACCAGGTCAACCGCGGCGGCCCACAGCTCGGGATAGTGTGTCAGCGCGGCCAGGACCATGAACCCGCCATAGCTGCCGCCATAGACCGCCAGCCGTGACGGATCGGCGCGGCTGCTGTCGCGCAACCAGTACGCGGCATGCGCGAGATCGTTGACCGAGTCCATGCGCAGCCGCACGTCGTCGAGGTGCTGATAGGTGCGCCCATAGCCCGAGCTGCCGCGCACGTTCGGCGCCAGTACAGCAAAGCCCGCGGAGACGAGGTACTGCACCAGCGGCTGGAACGACGGCCGAAACTGGCTTTCGGGTCCGCCATGCACCCACACCACGCACGGCGGTTTTCCGCTCGCGTTCGAGGCGGGATAGAAGAGAGCGGGAATCTGTCGACCGTCGAAGGTCGGATAGCTTATGTGCTCGGGCTCGACCATCCCGCTGAGGTCGACGCCCAAACCACCCGCGCTCGTCACTTTCTTGGCCTGACCGCGTGCCCAGAGCCACACATTGGGCGACGCTGCCGAGCCCGTCCACGAGATGGCCAGGCGTTCGCCTCGCGCATCCCAGGCCAGGGCGCGCTGCCAGTACTCGTACAGCGTGCCTGGTGGAAGCCCCTCGACCGCAGTCTCGGCGCCTGAGGCCAGCTCGCGCACCATCACCTGTGCGACGCCGTCGCTGTTGCACGCGTACGCCAGGCGCCGTCCCGTAGGATCGAGCGTCGCTTCGTCGATGTCGTGCTCGGGCTGCACGATGAAGCTGAGCTGGGACGTCGCGACGTCGATGCGCGCGGGCGTGCCGAACTCGCGTTTGTAGTCGGTCAGGCAGGAGATCGCGCTGCCGTCCGGGCTCCACTCGGGCCGTTCGTAGAACGCCTCCTCGTTGGCGTCGCTCAGCAGCCGCGGCGGTTCGTTTCCCTGGACGTCGACGAGCCACAGCTCCTGGTGCTGAGCCGAGAACGCGCGGACCACCGCCAGCCAGCGCCCATCGGGTGAAAACGGGCCTGGGCGATTGGTCGAATCGTGCTCCAGGACGCATCGAGTCTCGCCTGTAGCCACATCGCGCACCAAGACATCGAACCAGCGTCCGGTGCGCGTGTTGGCCGCGTAGCTAATGCGCATACCGTCGGCAGACCATTCGCCGAAGTTGTGAATGTGCGCTGGGTCATCGGTCAGCGGCTCCCAGCCATTGCCCGGCTGGCGTTGGAGCAACAGTTGGGTGTGTTCGTTGCCGCCGACGTCGGCGCCGACTACAAGCGTGCCCGCGCGTGGGCCTGGGTAGATCGTCTGCGCCCGATCGGGCGGCGCTACCAACAGCTCGGGCCAGCTCTCGCCCGAAACGCCCCACACCTGCGGCACACCCGCCAGGTCGCTGACAAACACGACATGCTGGCCACTGGCGTCAAAGCGGCCAGCCGATGCGGAGCGCACCCGCAGAAGCTGGCCCAGGTCGAGCATCTCGGACGAGCCTAGCACGGTACCCTCGGCAGATGCTGACCACTCGAGCGTGCGCTCTATTTGGCGTCGAACATCCGGTCGTGCTGGGCGGGATGGGCAGTGGCACCAGCCCCGAGCTGGTCGTCGCGGTCTCGAATGCAGGTGGGCTGGGCATTCAGGGCTGTGCTGGTCGCTCCGCGACTGAGATCGCCGGTCTGGCCGATGCCATTCGCCGCGCGTGCTCGAAGCCGTTCGGGCTGAACCTGCTGCTGTTCCTGGCGAGCGAAGAGGCTGTTCAGGCCGTCCTTGCAGCGCGACCGCCAGTGTTCTCGTCCGCCTGGCCGTGGCCCGAGACCGATCTGCGCACGCTGTTTGCGCGCGCTCACGACATTGGTGCCACCGTGGTGCACATGGTCTCGACGGTGCACGAGGCACATCGCGCCGCCGAGGCGGGCGCCGATGCGATCGTGGCCCAGGGCACCGAGGGTGGCGGTCACGTGTGGTTGATGGGCACGATGGTCCTGGTGCCACAGGTGGTGCGCGCGGTCGCGCCGCTGCCGGTGCTGGCCGCGGGTGGCATCGCCGACGGTGCCGGGCTGGCCGCGTCGCTGATGCTGGGCGCTGAGGGCGTGCTGCTCGGGACGCGCTTTCTGGCAACGCCCGAGGCGCCCTTACCCCAGGCCTACAAAGAGGCCATCTGTCGCAGTGACGGTCACGATACGCTCCTGACTGAGATTCCCGACATCGCCACCGCGCAGGTGTGGCCAGGCGCTTTTGCCCGCGCGCTACGGACCAGGTTCATCGAGTCGTTCGTCGGGCGCGAAGACGAGGTGCGCCGCCGCCACGCCGAGCTCGGCTTAGGGTTACGTCAAGCCCGCGAGGCGGGCGACGTCGACAACGGTGCATTGCTGATTGGCCAGGACGCGGGTCTCATCGACACCATCGAGCCGGCCGCGGCGATCGTCGAACGCATCGTCGCCGAAGCCGAGCACATCCTCGCCCAGCGCAGCGCCGACGTCCTGGCGCCAGTCGGCCGATCGTGATCTGGTAAAATCCCGCAGTTCAAGCGTCAATGCCGGATGGGGTAACGGTAGCCCGCCACACTCTGGATGTGGTTGTCTAGGTTCGAATCCTAGTCCGGCAGCCCTGCGCCTGGAGACTTGTGGTGTGGCCTTGTGGTAGTTGCCCGAAGGGCATGTCGCCGTCTCGGCCTGATCCACCGACGATGCACTCGCTGCCCTGGCGGTGGCTGTTCGTCGCGTGTGTGCTGGCGGCCTTTGGGCTAGCGGGGTGCGGCGCGCCGTCGCAGGCTCAGCGGCCCGGGGCGCTGACCAACTTGTATGTGGTGAAGTCGGGGCCGTATCCGCTGTATACGCGGGACGGTGAGTGGCTCGCCAGTCGCCTGACTGGCCTGCCACTGGCTGAGATCGACCAGCACATCATCAGCGAGGCGCAAGTCGCGCAAGCTCAGAATCGGGCCAGCCGAAGTGATGCTGGGCCGTGGCTGCACAGCGGCTGCATCTTCGACGTTCAGCGCATGGCGCCCGACGCGCAAGACGGGGATTACTTCTGGGCGTACGGCAAGGTCGTGCGCTGCGACGAGCCCGTCGTGACGGGCCTGCCCGAGCCGCAGATGGGCGTGCGTCCGCGCGAGGTGCGCATCTATGATGGCCTGCTCGGCTACTTCCCCGCGCGTCTGCTCGATCGGTACACCGGCAGCCCGCCAGCACCGCGCGCCAGCTCGCCGTAGCAACACGAATTCTGGTACTTCGGTACCACCGCTCGCGCTGACCGGCCCTTTTGCCCAGTGCGCTGCGTTCAACACGCGGAGAGATCAACCAGCCATGCCCCGCCTGTGCATCAACTGCTTGCTTGCCGAATCGCCGTGCGCGACGCACTTGCCAACCGGCCAGGGACGCAGCGCACGACCGCGCGGGGAGGCGAAGGGTCAGCGGCAGGCCACGATCGAGGGCGGCCTCAAGGAGCTCTGCGAGTTCTAGCCGCCACGACGCTGATTGCGTAACAGCCGCCGAGGTCGCGGACCTACTCCGGGCATGGACTCAGTGAGCAGCCTGCTGGCGGCATTAAATGCACACTCTGAAGACAACAAGAAGCCGATCGAAGCCGAAGAGTTTCGAGTGACGCGCATCGCGGGCTTGAGCGCGACTGCGCTGATCCCGGCGATTGCCGTGGCGCTGCCCGCGCTGTACAGCCATCTCGTCGACGCGAAGATGGACCCTGCCGTTATTCAGACGTCTTTCTGGATCACTGGTCTGCTCCTTCTTGGCGCGCTGTTCGTCGGCGCGGTCGACGTCCTCGCACGCGCGTGGGTCACCGCGGCCATGAGAGGGCGCAGGGATCAACCACCACCCGGCAGTTCGGGCCTGGTGAGCGAGTCAGCAAAGCCCGCCGCACCGGTGGCCCCGAGCGAGGGCCGCCTCGCAGTCGCGGTCGAGGCTATACAACGTGATCTCGTCAAGCTATCGACGACGGCGGCGCGCGACCGCGCGAATTGGGCGAACGAGTTCGCCGAGCTCAACAAGCAGGTGCTTGCGCTCAGAATTCCGAACGGTGTCGTGCATACCGCTGAAGCCTCGCAGCAGAACCCCGGCTAATACCCACGCCGCCGGCGGCGGGCGCCGGGCCGCGAGTTCTACACTCAGCGACGGCATGGCCGAGAAGGACTACAGCCATCGTGACGTGGTCGACAAGTTGGGCATCAAGCCCGGCTTCGTGGTTGCCTTTGTCAGTGAGCCTGTAGCTGTTGATGCTTTGTTGCGTGAACGGGTGTTGGATCGGGTTGGTCGCGGGCCTGCTGATGACAATGAGCCGCTCGATTTGGTGCTCATCGGCGCCGACGCCTCGACTGACGCCGAGGCCGTGCTCAAACGCTGGCGCCCACGCATCGACCAGGCCGGCGGCATCTGGCTGCTGACGCCCAAGCGCGGCCAGCCCGGCTACGTCGATCAGCGCGACCTGATCGATGCCGGCCCCGCCGCGGGCGTGGTCGACAACAAGATCTGCAGCGTCTCCGACACCACCAGCGCGATGCGCTTCGTGATCCGCAAAGTCGATCGCGTATACTCCTGAAGCTCTTTTTCCACCCCTGCCGCTGTTTGTGCACAAGCCCAGGCCCGTTCGTCTAGCGGCCCAGGACGCCACCCTCTCAAGGTGGAGATCGCGGGTTCGAATCCCGCACGGGTCACCCTGCTTTTGAACTTGGAAGGCCGTCATTTTGGCGAGTTCATGGGTGATGTCACCCATTGTGCTGGTAAGGTCTTGGCATGCGGGCAACCATTGACAAGGCAGGCCGTCTGGTCATCCCTAAGTCCTTGTGCGATCAGTTGGGGCTGCGGCCAGGCGACGTCGAGTTGACCGCGGATGGCGCAGCGCTGCGCGTGGTCCCCGTCCACGACGACACGCTGGTCGAGGCCGACGGGCGTCTGGTGATCCCCGCTTCGGGTGTCACCATCGACGACGAGCTGGTGCAAGCGCTTCGTGACGCCGACCGACGCTAGTCGGGCGAATCTCGAACCCGGCGCTCTGGTCGATACCAGCGTCGCTGTTCCGCTCGTAGTGGCCGGTCACGAGCACCATCGCGCCGTCGTCGATGCGGTTGGCAACAGGAGGGTTGGCTTCGCCGGCCATGCCGCGTTCGAGACGTTCTCCATCCTCACCCGGTTGCCACCGCCGGCGCGAAGGAGTCCAGACGCGGTCGCCCGTCTCATCGCACACAACTTTCCCGCGACGCGCTTCCCAAGCGATCACACGGCCGCCGAGCTGCTGGCCAGGCTCGGCGCGCTCGGCATCGCCGGCGGAGCGGTGTACGACGCGCTCGTCGGCGCCGCGGCCGTCGCGCATGGACTAACCCTGATGACGCGTGACCGACGAGCTGTCGATGCTTACCGCCGCCTCGATGTCAAATTGGTGCTTGTCGACTGACCCGGACAGGTCGAGCCAGTACTCATGGAAGGCACCGGGCGCGGTGAGGCTCACAGATCGTTGCAGCAACCGAGGCGAACAGACCCGTCCTGACGCGCATTCTCATGGATTGATCACCGTCCGTCCGAACTCAAACTGAACGACATCAGACTCTCACGGAGGGTCCAACGTCACCTTCTGAAGGTGGAGAACGCTGGTTCGAATCCCGCACGGGTCACTCTGATTTGGCTTGCTCTCGCTCGAATTCGAGTCTATCCAGGGTGCTGGCTAACTCGTCTTCACTCAGGGCACCCCGCTGGAAAGCACGCCATAGCTCACGACGTGCGCCCTCCACCCCTGGCCCAAGTTGGCGCTGTCTGCGCTGTTGAAGCGCAGGAAACACATCGCTGCTTCGGTCAATCGACGCCGAGTCCCCTGTGACAGCGCGCGCATGCACGTTGTGCATTAGCCCCTCCCCACTTGCAACGGTACGTGGCCTGACGGGAGTTTCTAGTGGGCGCATTGCACGATTCGGTTACAAACCTCTCGGCAACCTCTCGGTTTCGTGAGAAACCAGCCGACTCGCTAGCATGAGCGGCATATGGGCCGTATTGACGATCGACTGCGTGAGTTGAAGCTGACGCTGCCGGCGCCGCGCGCGCCGTTGGCGAATTATGTGCCTGCTCGACGGGTGGGCAACCTGGTTTACACGGCGGGCCAGATCTCGGGGACGGTGGACCGCGAGATCAAGGGCAAGCTGGGTGCCGACATGGATCTGGAGCAGGGGCGCGAGGCAGCGCGAGTGTGCGCGCTGAACTGCCTGGCGGCAGTGCTGACGGTGATCGAGTCTTTGGATTCCATTAAGCAATTGGTGCGCGTCGGCGCCTTCGTGAACAGCGTCGATGGCTTCAACCAGCAGCCACTGGTGGCCAATGGCGCCTCGGATTTGTTCGTGGAGATCTTCGGCGACGCGGGCCGGCACGCCCGCACGGCAGTCGGCGTGAACGAGCTGCCCGCGGGCTTCGCGGTCGAAGTGGAGCTGATTGTCGAGGTCAGCTGAGCCTAAAAGGTTTGACGCTCGGCTACGGAAAACCTATCCTCTGCGCGCACGCAGTAGGAAAGGGAAACGCGATCTATGCCGGCTCTCGGCCCCTGGGAACTCGTAATTATCCTTCTCATCGTTGTGGTCATCTTCGGCGCCGGTCGGCTGGCGGAGATCGGCGGCGCTGTTGGTAAGAGCGTCCGCGAGTTCCGCAGCGCAACTCAGGACGACAAGGACAAGGCAGCAGCCGCCGCCGCCGCGGCCAATGCGCCCCTAACGCCCGTCCAGACCACGACCACGACCACGCCAGCGACGACCGCGCCAACGGCGACTGGCACCACTGTCGAGAACAAGTGTCCGTCGTGCGGCACCGTCAACCCTGCAAGCCAGGTTTTTTGCGGCCAATGCGGCACGAGGCTCACGCGCGCGGCCTGAGCGCACCATAGCGCGCACCGCGCTTATCTTCGCTGGCGGGCGAGCAACCCGCCTCGGCGGAGTGAACAAGGCGCTGCTCGAAGTGGGTGGCGCACCAATCATCGTGCGCATCGCCGACGCGCTGCGTGATCTCGTCGACGAGCATGTGGTGCTGGCTAATGAGGCGGGCCTGGCGTCAGCCGTGCCAGACATGCGGCTGGTCTACGATCCGCAGCCCCATGCGGGCGTCTTGCCGGCCCTCGCGGTGGGGTTGGACGCGGCGCGCGGCGAGCTGTGCCTGGCGGTCGCGTGCGACATGCCATTCGTGTCGAGCGAGCTCTTCAGACGACTGCTGGAGCTACAGCGTACTGAGGACGCCGACGTGGTCATACCGAGGACCGCGGGTTACCTCGAGCCGATGCATGCCGTGTATCGGCGCGGCCCGGTGCGCGCGGCGATTCGCGACGCGCTCGCCCGCGGCGAGCAGCGCATGATCAGCTACTTCCCAGCCGTGCGCGTGCGCGAGGTCGCGGAAGCCGAATGGCAACTGTTCTCGCCTGACGGCCGCGCGTTCTTCAACGTCAACACGCCCGAGGATCTCACTCGGGCGGAGCACCTCGCCGTTTCGGACCCAGGCGCTGCACCGCCGCGATGAGCTCGTCCAGATCGAACGGCTTGGCCAGTACACCCTGCGCGCCGATCTCGCTGGCCCAGCGACGCGCATCGGCCGCGGCGGTCATGACCACGACCACGGGACTCAGACCGCGCTCGCGCACGGCTCGAATGAAGCCCCAGCCATCGAGCACGGGCATCCGCATGTCGAGCAGCACGAGTGACGGCCGCTGGAGTTCGAGCTGCTCGAGTGCCTCGGCGCCGTTGGTCGCGGTGACTACGGGATAGCCCTCGAGGTCGAGCGTCTCGGAGACGGTCGCCAGAATCGTCGGATCGTCGTCGACGACCAGGATCGGCCGACTCATCGTGCTAGCCAGCACGGCGGTCGATCGATGCTGAGCTGGTCCCCGCGGGCGCGGTAGTCAGGGGCAGCGCGACGTGGAATGCGCTGCCCTGGCCAGGCGTGCTCTCGACCCAGATGCGCCCGCCATGCTGCTCGACGATGCCGCGGGTGATGTACAGCCCGAGACCCATCCCCGCGAAGCGCCGATCGTCCACGTTGCGGCCACGATGGAAGCGCTCGAAGACCAGCGGCAGATCCTCGGCCGCGATACCAATCCCGGCATCGAAGACGTCGATGCGCGCTTCGTCGGCTTCACAACGCAGGCGCAGGTGCACCGCGCCGCCGTCGGGGCTGTACTTGAGGGCGTTCTCGACCAGGTTGGTGATGACCTGCTCGAGGCGCGGCCGATCGACGGTCGCCATGACCGGACCTTGGCGCGCCAGCTCGACGCGGCTCCAGGTCTTGTCTTCGCGGGACACGATTTCGTCGGCCAGCTCGGCCAGGTCGGTCGGCGAGCGCTCACCGATCAAGCTGCCGTGCTCGAGACGGGAAACGTCCAGCAACTCCAGCACCAGGTCTCGCAGACGCAAGCTTTGCTCCAGCATGCGGTCCAGGCCGACTCGATCGACCGGCGCGAGCGGGTCACGTTCAGCACGTCGACGCAACAATTGGGCCTGGGTCACCAGACCGGTGAGCGGGGTCTTGAGATCGTGCGCCGCCGACGACAGAAAGTCGTCTTTGAGGCGCGTCGCCTCTTCTCGGGCGCGGACGCGGGCGGCCTCGTCGATGAGCGCGCGACTCTCGAGGATGACCGCGGCCTGGTCGGCCAGGAGCTGCAAGAGCTCGAGGTCGCTGTTGGCGAAGAACGGCGCGCGCGGCGCGTAAATCACCAACACCCCGAGGCGCTCGTCACCCACCGTAATGGGCGCGGCTAGCGCTGAGCGGGCATGGTAGGCGCGGTAGTACGACACGTTGTGTGGATCGGCGCGCTCGACGTCGAGCACCAGCTGCGCGCGTTGCTCCACGAACGAACGGCCCGAGATCGGATTGCGCGACGGCTCGACCTCCCACAGCGTGCCATCGGAGCTCAAGACGCGCGAACCCGAAAACTCAGGCAGCACCGCACCGTCGGGCGGTGGCGAGTAGTAGAAGCACAGGCACCGTCGCTCGCGGTCCCAGAGTCCGATGCTGGCCGATGGCGCACCGAGTGACGCGGCCGCGCCGAGCTCGAGCTCGCGTACGATGCGATAGGTGTCGGGCAGTCGTGGCAGGCTCGCAGCGCGGCCCAGGAAGGTCCGCAGCTCAGGCTCCTGCCAGGCGCGGCGGAGCCAGGTGGGTGGCACGAACCCGACGAAATAGCACACCCCTGAGGCAAGCCCGACCAGCGCGCTGATCTCGGTCCACAGCCAGGCGAGGCTGGGCAGGGCCACCGTGCCGCCAGCGGCGACCAGGACCACACCGATACTCCCTGAGCCAAACGCGAGAGCTTGCAGGCGCCGTCGGGTCACCCCGCGGGTGCGAATCGCGGCCGTGACGAACACCCAGGTGTCGTACGCGATGACGAGCACGAAGTAGGCGACCAGACCGAGCGCCGCGGGCGCGGGCATCGGCGTATCGAGTGACACGATGGCCACAACCGAGAGCACCAGGCCGACTTCGCTGGCGCGCATGATGGCCGGCGGAACGTTTGCGAACTCGCTGGCCAGGCGCAGGAGCAAATACGCCAGCGACATCAGCAGCGCGCCGGTGATATCGCCGAGCCACCACGGTGGGGCGATGCCAAGAACTGTCGGCAACGCGCCCAGGACGATCAGCAACGCCGCCGCCCCGAAGAACAGCGCCATGTCCACGTGGGCCGGCGTTGGCCGGCGCACCACGCGCAGCAGCACAGCGAGAAAGATCAGGACGTAGAGCGTCGAGCTGAGAAACTGGATCTGCTCGAGGCCACTCACGGGCGCGCCTGACCCACGCCGGCCAAGCGCCGCCATGCGCGGGACGACTCCCGCGCCGCGGCTGTGAGCCTCTCCCCTGGCACGCCGACCTGAGCCACGGCAACAGCCTTATGTCACGGGAGTGTACGACGGCGCTCCGGTTATGGAGCGCCGTCGTAGCAACAGCGTGACCTCAGGCCGACTCCTGATCGGCCTTGGCTTCAGCAGCAGCGGGAGCTTCAGACTCGCCCGCGGCTGCCTCTTCACCAGCCGCCGCGGCCTCAGCCTCGGCCTCCGCGGCCTCGACCGCCTCGACGACCTCTTCGACCTCGACCTTAGGCGGCTGCACGATGGCCAGCACCTCGTCGGGCGCGTCGTTGTACCTGTAGCGCGGCGACGTGGGCAAGTCGCTGACGTGGATGGCCGAGTTCAGCTCGTCAAGCGTGCTGACGTCGATCTCGATGACGTCCGGCAGATCCCCCGCGGGCCCAGTCACGTGGACTTCGCTGCGCGGATGGGTCATCACCCCGTCGAGCTTGGTGACGGCCGGTGCCTCGCCGATGAAGCGCAGGGGCACCAGGCTGGTGACCGATTCGTCGAGCGAAATCGCACGAAATTCCACGTGCAGGATGACACCCGAGCGCGGATCGCGCTGGATGTCCTTCATCAGCGCGGTTTGCGATTTACCGTCAACGGCGACGGCGACGATGCCGGTGCGACCGCCGTGCGCCAGCACGTGCTCGAGGGCGCGCAGCGGCGCCTGGATCGCCCGTGACGCGCCGTGGCCATAGATGTTGGCGGGCACGATGCCCTGACGGCGCAGGCGACGGACGTGCTTGCCGAGCACGCTGCGCGGCTCAGCTTGCAGCTCCAGTTGAGTTGGCATATCGATCGTTGCTCCGAGTGCGAGACGTGGACTCCTGAGTATACGGCTGGGGCCCGATCGGAGCGTTGCGTCCATTGACGCCGCGGCAATGGAGAATTAGTCTCGTGAGAGCGCCATGCTGCTGGAATTGCCTGCTGTTGCGCTTGCCCCGTTGCCGCCCTGGCTGGTGCTCTCGGGGTTATTGGGGGTCATCAACGCCGCGGCGTGCTTCATGCTGGTCGGCCGCCACCTGTCGCGCCTGGCGTGGTACGTCGTGCTGGGCGTGTTTGCGGCGGGGCTCGGGCAAGTCGTGGGTGGCGCGATCCAGGCACCGGAGCCGCTCAAGATCGGCGATGTGAATCTGCTGACGACGAGCATGGGCGCATGGATCGTGATCGTCGCCGCGCGCTGCGGCGGGCTCTAAGGCTCGCGCTCCAGCACGACAAAGGCGACGGCGTAGCGCTGCGAGTGCGACAGGCTGAGCGCGATCTGGCGCACACCGAGCGCTACTGCTCGCGCCTGTGCCCGGCCGCCGAGCTCGACCGTGGGGCGCTCGCCGGGCGCGCGCACGACGCGGATCTCGTGCAGCGCCATGTTCGGGCTGCCGAGCGCCTTGATGACCGCTTCCTTGGCGGCAAACCGAGCCGCTAACGAGCTGGGCTGGCGCTGGTAGGCCTGCCACTCCTCGGGCGTGAAGACGCGTCGCGCGAAACGTTCGCCATAGCGTGTGGCCAACTCGGCGACACGCTCGATCTCGACGATGTCGACGCCGGTCTCGAGCACCGCCCCATTGTACGCTATTGACTGGCAGTCAATACCACACTGGTACAAGGCGGCCGCGGCGCCGTAGTATTGACTCGTAGTCAATGGTTCGCGTGGCTAGCGCAGAGCGCGACGCGGCTGCGACCTTTGGGGCGACCGTCCACGCCCTGCGCGTGCAAGCTGGCCTGTCGCTCAATCAGCTCGCCCGCCGTGCGGGCATCGATCCCGCCTACGTGCACCGCATCGAGTCGCGCGCCATCGAGCGTCCGCCCTTGCCGCGGCGCGCCGTGGTCCTGGCCATCGCGACCGCCCTGGGGCTGGACAGGCGACGAACCGACGAGCTGCTAACGCACGCCGGCTATGCGCCGGACGCGCTACTGGAGCTCGGCGGCTGGGACGAGGCCCTGGCCACCGTCGCCGACCTGCTGGCCGACGCAACGCTCTCGGGCCCGGCCAAAGCGGAGTTCAGAGAGGTGCTGCGCATCCTGGCTCGACGCTGGGGCCACGCGCCCAGGCCAGCAGACGGCAGCCCCGAGCGTGACCTGGGCGGCACGCGCTGAGATCGGCAGTTGGCACAGACGGGCTGGCTTGCCGTCGGCCGTCGGCAGCCGAGAGGCCGATCCTGTGGC
>DASXRR010000233.1:0-8773 GCA_036506475.1 Chloroflexota bacterium | reverse complement strand
TTAGACGCACAAATCAGCGCACGCCTGAAGTCCCTGTTTGTCCCCGTCGGCCGCAATGTTGGCCACGGCATGCGCGCTTAAGATTTGTGCAATACACCCGACCCAACGATGTAGCTCGACCCGAGTGCGGTGTATCTAAGTAGTGGCTTCGAGGAGGTCGGCCTCGAAAGAGGTGACCTCACGCAGTAATTGCAGCCGCGCACGAACATCGTCACGAGTCAAAGAGGTGAGGCGCTGAACGCTGAAGTCTTCGACGGCGAAGCTGGCGACTACGCTGCCGTAGGCCATGGCTCTCCGAATGCCGTTCCATGACGTGTCCCCCGTTTCGCCCAGGTGGCCCATGAACCCGCCGGCAAACGAATCGCCAGCGCCGGTCGGATCGCGCACTTCCTCGAGTGGGTAGGCGGCGGCCACGAAGACGCCGTCGCGCGAGACGGCCAGGGCGCCATGCTCGCCCTTTTTGATCAGCACGACCTTCGGTCCAACAGACAACAGCTCGCGCGCAGCCTGGAGCAGGTGGTAGGTCCCGGTGTACTGACGAATCTCGGCGTCATTCATGAAGACGGCGTCGACCCGCTCGATCACGCGCGCCAGGTCGCGTTTGGTGTCCGGATTGCCGATCCAGAAGTTCATCGAGTCAAGTCCGACGAACTTGGGCGACCGCACTTGCGACAAGACACTGAGCTGCAGCGAGGGCACGATGTTCGCCAGGTAGACGAATTCGCTCGAACGGTAACTGTCAGGCAATTGGGGGTCGAAGTCGCCGAAGACGTTGAGCTGGGTATCAAGGGTGTGCGCCACGTTCAGGTCGTAGTCGTAGCGCCCCGCCCAGCGAAACGTGTTCCCATTCGCGCGCTGCAGACCGGTCAGGTCGATCGGCCGTGTCCCGAAGAGCTCGATGTGCTGCGCCGGAAAGTCCGAGCCGATGACGCCGACCATCTGCACGTCGGTGAACGTGCTCGCCGCCAACGAAAAGTAGGAGGCGGCGCCACCCAGGACTTCGTCAACTTGCCCGAACGGCGTCTTCACCGAGTCCAGCGCTACCGAACCTACGACCAGGACGCTCAAACCGCACCTCCCGGTACGCGTCGTTCCGCCGCGCGCACCGCGTTGCGTAGCAGCATGGCCCGCGTCATCGGCCCAACGCCGCCGATGCGGGGCGTGATCCAGCCGGCCACGTCGGCTACAGACTCGTCGACATCAGACAGCAAGCGTGAACCGTGTTTGACCACGCCCGCACCGACCACTGCCGCCCCGGGCCGGACCATGTCCGGGGTGATCATGCCCGGCGAGCCAGCCGCGGCGACCAGGATGTCCGCCTCGCGCGTATAGCGCCCGATATCGGCCACACCCGTGTGAACCACCGTGACCGCGGCGTTGGCGTGCTCGGCCTTCAGACTGAGCAGCATTGCCAGCGGCCGGCCGACCGTGATGCCCCGGCCGACGATCACCACGTGCCGACCGCTAATCGGGACGTTGTGCGCCACCAGCAGCTCCTGGATACCGGCCGGCGTACACGGCAGTGGCCCGGGCTTACCCAGCGCGAGCCGACCGAGATTGACCGGGTGCAGGCCGTCGACGTCCCTGTCGAAGTCGACCGCCAAGAGCGCCGCCTCCTCGTCCAGGCCGCGCGGCAGCGGCAGTTGGACCAGGAACGCGTCGATCGCCGGATTGTGGTTGTACGCGTGGATGATCTCGAGCACATCAGCCTGGCTGGCCGTGGCCGGCAGGTGCTCGCCGAATGAGGCGATGCCCACCTCGGCACAATCGCGGTGCTTGAGATTGACGTACGTTGCCGAGGCTGGATCGTCGCCGACCAGGATCGTGCCCAGGCCCGGCGTGATACCTTGCCGCTTCAGGTTCGCGATCTGGCTGGTGAGGGCGGTTTTGATCGACGCCGCCAGCGCCGCGCCATCGAGAAGCTGTGCAGTCGTGGCGCTCATGCGTCCGGCTAAAGTGTAGGCGCGATGGAGGTACCAGTGATCGGCACGTCGCCGCTGTCCGACCTCGAGATCGCTCGCTCCATACCGCTCCGGCCGATCGGCGACATCGCCCAGCGCTTGGGCGTCCTCGACGACGAGGTCGGCACCTACGGGCGCTACATCGCCAAGCTCGACGCGCCGGCCATTCTCGAACGACTGGCCGACCGGCCCAACGGTAAGTACGTCGACGTCACCGGCATCACGCCGACGCCGCTCGGCGAGGGCAAGTCGCTGACCACGGTCGGTCTGTCGATGGCGCTCAACTATGTCGGCAAGCGCACGATTGGCACGATCCGCCAGCCGTCGATGGGTCCGCTCTTTGGCATCAAGGGCGGCGCCGCGGGCGGCGGGTACAGCCAGGTGCTGCCGATGGAGAGCTTCAATCTCCATCTGACCGGCGATACGCACGCTGTCGCGCTCGCCCACAACCTGCTCGCGGCCGCGGTCGACAACCACCTGATGCATGACAACGAGCTGAACATCGACTCGATGTCGGTGAACTGGCCGCGCGTGGTCGACCTGAACGATCGCGCGTTGCGCTATGTCGTGGTCGGCCTGGGCAAGGGCAACGGCGTGCCGCGTGAGACGCGTTTCGACATCGCCGTCGCCTCCGAAGTCATGGCCATCCTGAGCCTGGCCAGGGACCTGCACGAGCTGCGCCGTCGGCTAGCGGCGATCACCATCGGCTACGACCGCGCGCGTAAGCCGATTACCGCTGAGGACCTGGGCGTCGCGGGTGCCATGGCGGTGGTGCTCAAGGACGCGCTGCAGCCGAACTTGTTGCAGACCACCGAGCACACGCCGATGATCGTGCACACCGGGCCGTTCGGGAACATCGCTCACGGCAACTCGAGCGTCCTGGCCGACCTGGCTGGGCTGAAGCTGGCCGACTACGTGGTGACCGAGAGTGGCTTCGGCGCCGACATGGGCTTCGAGAAGTTCATGGACATCAAGTGCCGCGCGATGGGCCTGTTGCCAGACGCGGCGGTCATCGTGTGCACGGTGCGTGCGCTCAAGATGCACTCGGGTCGGTTCAAGATCGCCGCGGGCAAGCCGCTGGACCCGCGTTTGAAGGAAGAGGATCTGGAGTCGGTTGAGCTCGGCGCCGTCAATCTGGAGAAGCACATCGAGAACGTGCAGCGACTTGGCGTGCCAGTCGTAGTGGCGATCAATCGCTTCGGCTTTGACTCGCTGGCTGAGCTGGAGTTGGTGCGCAAGACTGCGTTGCGTGCGGGTGCGCTCGATGCGCAGATCTCTGAGGTCTGGGAGCACGGCGGCTCGGGTGGCGAAGGACTGGCGCGGGCGGTCATCGCGGCCGCCGAGAGTGGCTCGGGTTCGCCACACTACCTGTACCCAGACGATGCCTCGATCAAGGACAAGATCAGGGCGATTGCCACGGAGATGTACGGCGCAGGTGACGTTGTTTACCTGCCCGAGGCCGAACGCCAGATCCGCCAGTACACCGCCGTCGGCTGGGATCGACTGCCGATCTGCATCGCCAAGACGCAGTACTCACTGTCCGATAACGCCACCTTGAAGGGCCGCCCGAGCGGTTTCGACGTGACCATTCGCGAGATTCGGGCATATACCGGAGCCGGTTTCCTGACGCCGATCTCGGGCGAGATCATGACCATGCCGGGCTTGCCGACCAATGCCGCGTATCACACGATCGATCTCGACGGCAACGGCGATATCGTGGGCCTCTTCTGATTGTCCGCCGTGCCCGACGACTCGCTGCTGAAACGCCCGCTCGGTGAGTTCCTGGCTGCAGTCGCGTCGGTGTCTGAACCGGCGCCCGCTGGTGGGAGCGTGGCAGCGCTCACCGGGGCGGCGAGCGCGAGTCTGCTGATGCTGGTGTGTCGGGTGACCTCGGCGCGCGGCTCTGAAATCGCGCCGGAGTTTGCGCAGCTGCTCGGCCGAGCCGAGGCGCTGCAGCAGCGCCTGGAGCGCATGATCGACGCCGACACGCGCGCGTTCCAGAACCTGATGGCCGTCCGCCGCCTGCCGCACAGCGACGCCTTCGAGCGCACCACGCGCCGCGTGGCCTTGAAGCAGGCCCTTGGCCGAGCCACGCACTCGCCGCTAGAGATCGCCGCGGCGTGCGCCGACCTGGTGGCCATTGCCGACCGCGTGGAGTCGCTGGCGACGGGCGAGATCGTCAGCGATGCCCGCGTAGCGCGCACGCTCGCCCGGGCCGCCCTGGTCTCCTCGTTGGACACCGTCGAGCAGAACCTGCCGCACGTCAGCGACGCCGACCAACGCAGCGCGATGGAGCACGAATTCGAGACTCTGAAGAGCGCATTGTCATCCTGAGCTTGCGAAGGATCCGCTTGCTGGTGAGGCACCGGTTGACAAGCGGATTCTTCGGCTGCGGCCTCAGAATGACAATGCCTCGATGCGCACGGCGCACACTTTGTACTCGGGCATACCGTTCGGGTCGTACACGTTGTTGGTCAGGAAGTTCACGGCGGTGCCCTGGAGGCTGACGAAGGGCATGAACAGCTCACCTCGGGCGACCTCGCGCGTCACCCTCGCGCGCGCCACGACCTCACCACGGCGCGAGGCGACCCGCACCAGCGAGTCAGGCGTCACGCCGTACGTGTCGGCGTCATCCGGGTGGATGGTGGCTTCGACCTCAGGAACCAGGTCGACCAGGCCGTCGACGCGTGAGGTGATCGTGCCGCCGTGCCAGTGGTACAGCACCCGCCCGGTGTTCAAGACGATCGGGTACTGATCATCAGGTAGCTCCACGGCCGCTGGCCCCTGGCGCACGGGCGTCAAGCGCGCCAGCCCATTGGCCCGCGGGAATGTCTCGGTGTACAGGTTTGGCGTGCCGGGATGCATCAGCGTCGGGCAGGGCCACTGGATGCCGCCCTCGCGGTCCAGCCGGTCATAGTTGATGCCCGCGACGATCGGGGTCAGCCCAGCCATCTCGTTGAAGACATCCCGCGGCGAGTCATAGGCAAATTGGTCGATGGACAGCCCAAGGCGTTGGCAGACGCGGCGCGCAATGTCCGAAGTGATGGCCCAGTCGGGCCGCGACTCGCCAATCGGCGCGAGCGCACGGCGTACCCGTTGCACCCGACGCTCACTATTGGTGAATGTCCCATCCTTTTCGGCGAATGACGTGGCGGGCAAGACGACGTCGGCGGCCTGAGCCGTCTCCTGCATGAAGATGTCCTGGACGACCAGGAACTCGAGGTTCTCCAGAGCATGCCGTGCATGGCCGAGGTTGGCCTCGTCCAGGAACGGGTTTTCGCCGACGACATACATTGCCTTGAGCTCGCCACGGCCCGCGGCTTCGACCATCGAGGTGACCGTCAGTCCGGCGGGTCGGTCGGTGATCTGGCCCCAAGCCGCGGCGAACTTGTCGCGATTGGCCTGGTTCAGGGGCTGATAGCCGGGCAGATTGTCGGGAATGCAGCCAGCGTCACCACAGCCCTGGACATTGTTCTGGCCGCGCAGCGGCGAGATGCCATTGCCGGGTTTGCCGGCCATGCCCGCCGCCAGCGCCAGGTTGATCACGCCATGCGCGTTGGCGGTGCCGTTCGAGTGTTGGCTGACGCCCATGCCCCAGATCATGCACGAGCCACTGAACGGCGGCCGGGCGAACGCGCGCGCCGCGGCGACGATGTCCGCCTCGGCCACACCCGTAATCTCGGCAACGACCGAAGGCGGGTACTCGCGCACGGCTTCCGCCCAGCCAGGAAAGCCTTCGGTGTGCGCGCGGATGAAGTCCATGTCGGCCAGGTCTTCGTCGAGCAGCACGTACGCCAGCCCATTGAACAGAGCCACGTCGGTGCCTGGGCGAGGCCGCAGCCAGATCGAGGCGTAGTAATTCAGCTCGGTCCACTTCGGATTGACCACGATCAGCACCGCGCCGCGTTTGACCGCGCGCCGGAAGCGCACCGTGATCACCGGGTGATTCGACGAGCTGTCGGCGCCCACGACCATCAGGCAGCCGGCGTTCTCGTAGTCGACGTACGAGTTGCTCGTCGCGCCACTGCCGAGCGACTGCAACATGGCGTGCACCGACGGCGAGTGACACAACCGCGTGCAGTGATCGACATTGTTGCTGTCCATCACCGAGCGGACGAACTTCTGAATCAGATAGCCGTCTTCGTTCGTACCTTTAGCTGAGGCAAGTGCGCCGAACGACCCGCGATATTCGACGAACTTGTCGGCGACGAGATCCAGCGCCTCGTCCCACGAGGCCTGTTCGAAGACGCCATTGCGTTTGATCAAGGGTGTTTTGAGCCGGTCGTGATGGTTGACGTACTCGAAGCCAAAGCGACCCTTGACACACAGCATGCCCTGGCTCGAGTTGTTGCGCGGCTCGTCGTCCGAGCGCGTGATCAGGCCATCGCCGGCCACGTCGAGCTTGATGCCGCAGCCCACGCCGCAGTACGGACAGATGGTATCGGTCTGGCTGACGGGTTCAGGACGTACCTTCTTGGGGTAGATAGCGCCCGTCGGACAGGCCGCGAAGCACGAGCCACACGAGGTGCAGATCGACTCACGCAGCGGCTGGTCCTCGAAGGTGCCGACCTTCATCGCCGAGCCACGTCCGAGTAATGCGATCGCGCCGATGTGCTGGACGTCGTCGCACGCGCTGACGCAGCGCGCACACAGGATGCACTGCTGCATGTCCAGCACGAAGAACGGATTGCTCTCGTCGACCGCCGGGTCGGGTAATGGAGCGTAGCTTGGCTGAGCGATGTCGTGCGCGTGCGCGGCATCCACCACGTCGTTGTGTGTGTTGGGTCGGTTCGTCTGGCAAGCGTCGGGGTGCATGCCCAGCGTCAGCTCGAGCACGCCTTTGCGGATGCGCTGGGCGCCTGGTGAGTTGACGCTGATCTGCATGCCGTCGGTGCACGGGGTGGTGCACGAAGCCGGGAAGCCTCTGACTCCTTCGATCTCGACCAGGCACGTGCGGCACGCGCCGCGCGCACGCTGGTCAGGGTCCTTGCACAGCTGTGGGACGTACACACCAGCCTGGTTGATCGCGTCGAGCGCGCTCGCGCCTGGCGCGAGGTTGACCGCGCGCCCGTCGACGCTAACGACTACCGGCCCGGTCTTGGTCGCTACGACCATGTACATGTCTCCGTACGGCAGTAGCCGTGGCGGTGCTCGGCCACGACGTCGCCGAAATGGCGCAGCAAGGAGCGCACCGGGTTCGGCGCCATCTGACCCAATCCGCAGAGGGAGCCAAAGGCTAGCACGTCGTTGAGCTCGTCGAGCAGTTGTGGATCGACGGGTCGAAGGTCTTCGAACATCGCGTGCAGGCGCACCGTGCCCTCGCGACAGGGCGTGCACTTACCACACGATTCACGCGCGTTGTAGGCGATCAGCTCGCGCACCTCGGCCACGGGACAGTGGTCCTCGGTCAGCGGCACGATGCCACCCGCGCCGAGCACGCCGCCGACAGCTTGCAGGGGCTGGACGTCGAGCGGCGTATCGAGCAAAGACGGGGGCAGGATCGAGCCCGAGGGTCCGCCGACCAGCAGCATGCCTACTGGTCCGCTAGTGCCACCGCCGTAGTCGTCGACGATCGAACGCAGGGGCGTGCCGAGCTCGACTTCGTACAGGCCTGGCCTGCGGACGGCGCCCGCCAGACTGACCAGCTTCGTGCCCGGATTCTGGTCTGTACCAACGCCGCGAAACCAGTCGGCGCCGTTGTGGACTATGTCGGGCAGGTTGGTCAGAGACTCCACGTTGTTGATCACCGTCGGGCTGGCGTACAGGCCCGAGACAGCCGGGAACGGCGGCCTGGCCAGCGGTTCCGCGCGCTGACCGTGAATGGCGTTGATCAAGGCCGTCTCCTCGCCCAGCACGTAGCCGCCTGAACCGAGTCGCACCTCCACTGGCACATGCTCGACGCCCAGCAGCCGCGCACGCTCCAGCGCGGCCAGGAGGCGTTCGCGCGCCAGGTGGGCCTCACCGTTGACGAAGACGACGACTTCAGTCGCACCGATACCCAGAGCCGCAATCTGGATTCCCTCGAGCACCTTGTGCGGGTCGCCTTCGAGCAGGTGGCGGTCCTTGTAGATGCCCGGCTCGCCCTCCTCGGCGTTGACGAGCAGGATCTTGCGCGCGTGCTGGGTAGTGCGCGCCGTCTCCCACTTGGCGCCGACCGGGAAATAGGCGCCGCCGCGGCCTCGGAGGCCCGACGCCTTGACCAGCTCCCATGTAGCATCACTGCCTAATTCGAGCGCCCGCTGTAGGGCCTCATAGGCGTTTGGCGCGCCGACGAGCGGATCGATCCGGCCTAGATTGGCCAGCAAGCGAGGCGTGCCCGGCTGGCGCCACTCGACGCCATCGGCTGACTGCCAGGTTCTGCCTCCGTCGAGGCTCCAGGCCGGCGCCTGCCAGCAGTTACCGGCACAACCGACACGGACTGCACCCGAGCCGGCGACCCCGGCCGGCGACGTATCTGGCGCCGGTGCGGTCACTGAACGGCTGCATGTGCCGTCCTGAACCAGTGTGCCGTTCGGCAGCGGCGGTAGCGGCTTGCCAGCTCGGCCGTGCAGCGTGCTGTCGATCTCGGTGACCGGCCCGACGCCACACACAAACAGGCAATCGGCGGACTCATGGGCCTTGGCATCCGAGCCGCCGCGCTGTCGGCAGCTGGCGCCGCGGCACACGCGCATGACGGTCTCAGGTGGTTCCGTCAGGCGCAGGTCGGGGAACGACGAGGCGACGCCGAAGGCTTCGCTCTTGGGCACGCGCAGGTGCGCGCCGACCAGCTCGATGCCCCAGCCGGGCACCCAGCCCAGGGCGATCTGAATGTC
>DASXRR010000232.1:0-5131 GCA_036506475.1 Chloroflexota bacterium | reverse complement strand
AGGTGCGGATTGCCAGGTCGGCAACCCGGCGCATGTGCTGCCATCGCCGAGGGGGACGTACAATTTGTGACACAGACTGTAACAGAAACGTGTTTCCAACTGTGATCTTCTATGTTATTAAGTCTGTATGGCGACCGTCGGCTCAGCGCGGCCCGACTCTGTGGCACATGAACGCGCTATTCGAGCGACATTCCCTGCGGCTGTGACCCTACTGCGAGACATCCTGGGAGCAAAGCTCTGCGCGTACATAGGTTCAGTCAAAGAGACTCGGGCAGTGAATGAGTGGGCAGACGGGACCAGGGAACCCAGCAATGGAGTACAGCAGCGCCTACGTTTCGCACTAAGGGTCGCGCTGACTATTACAGAGACGGATGGCCCTGATGTGACCCGCGCATGGTTTCAAGGGTTGAATCCCCAATTAGATGACCGCTCGCCAGCTCGCCTACTGAGGGAAGGAGATCTCGCTGAGGTTGGGCCAGCTGTTATTGCAGCAGAGCGCGCGTTTCTAGTTGGCGGGTGAGCGACGGACTGGCAGCCATCCTGCCAGACCACCCAATCTATCGTGTCGGACGTCAACCGGATGCCTGGGCCTGGCCCGACTGGATGTTCGTAGGCCCTGACGGTACATTCGGCAACAGATGGGATGATCCCGCTGGGATCTATCGCGTGCTATACGCCTGCTCGCAGCGGGTTGGCGCATTCGTTGAAACGTTGGCTCGTTATCGGCCTGATCTCAAGGTCGTTGCTGGCCTAGCCGAGATCGACGGCCCAGAGGATGGTTTGCCACCCGGAGTCGTGCCTCTGAGTTGGCTGGACACCAGGGCCTGCGGTGATGCGACATGCGAGGGGAGCTTCGCTGATATCGGCGAGGGTCGCTCGCTGGCAATCCTGCGTATGGCGCTAGCGAGCCGTGCAGTTTACTACGGCTTTACGGACATCGATGGCGCGATAATCAGGTCCAGTGCTCCGCGAGGCTTTACACAGGAAATATCGCGTTTCGTCTACGAGTCGAACGACGCGGGCAGGAGGTTCACTGGGATTCGGTATCTCTCTCGACTGGGCAACGAATTCGTCAACTGGGCGATCTTTGAGCCGCCACCTTACGTGGCGTCGCCCATCCAATCTGTGAGCAGTTCCCCAATTCAGATGGGCGACGCCGATCTAGCCGAAGCCGTTCGCATCCTTGGGATCAATTTCGGCTAGTAGAACCGGTGCTGCCCGTCCACTTCCGGAGCGAGCTCGGCAGGCGAGACGAGTCCGTACTCTGTCCTGAGTGCGCGACGTCGGCATAGCCACACAGCGCGAGCCTATCGTGGTCAGAGACTCCCGCGGCAGCGTCAGGCTCGAATTCCGTGGAACGTCCGACGCTCGCTCGAGTGTGGACCGGGACACACAGCTTCGAATACTCATGCCTGCACCTCAGGCTGTGCTGCTGTGGCGTCTCCAGGTAAGCAACTGACGGACGAGGAGCGAGAAGCCGATGGTGTCGTTCACCACGACCATTAGGCCAGGCGGTCACCACGACCATTAGGCCACCCCGGCTCTTCTGTTGGGGTCAGTTGTATCCGAGGAACAGCGAGCGCCGCCCGTCGTCGTAGCTCCGGGGGTGGGCATGTGGGTAACCGCGCAGCGGTTATCCAAGCTCTGCGCGAGCAGAGCGGCATGTCCACGCCCATGCGCGCGGCGCTGTGGATTTTACGGAGTGGGGACCACCTCCTCTCCGAGCAGATCGAGTAGCACCACGGGCGCGTCGCATTCGGGGCAATGGCTGCCCAAGCCGATGGCGCGGCTAAAGAGATGGCAGTCTGGGCAGCGTCGCTCGCCGACGAGGCGTTCACCGCAGCTCGGGCACTCGTAGACGGTGTGCGCCACGACGGCGCGACGACGCTGGAGCTCCTGACGGAGGCGCTGCTGATCGGGCAGGCTGGCCTGGTGGCGGAGGCGGAACGCGCGTTGTTGATGGGCGCGCGAGCAATAGCGTGCGCGTGATGAGGAAAGTGCGGCACCGCACACCAGGCAGCCACCCGAACCATCACGCGAACCGTCACGCCTGGGCAGTGTGTCGAAGATCTGCGTCATGGCTGATCGTCCACGACACGGTGTTTGGGAGCGAGCTTGGCGCGGTAGCTGGGTCCCTCGATGACGATCTGATGCGCGGCGTTGGCCAGCCGGTCCAGCGCGCTGTTGCCGAGAATCGGATCGTCGAAGAGGCCGAGCCATTCGTCCACGCTGCGGTTTGAAGTGATGGCGAAACTCGCGCGCCGATGCCGTTCGACGATCAGCTCGTACAGGTCGTTGCTCTGCTGGGCAGTCAGGCGGCGCAATCCGAAGTCGTCCAGGATGACCAGGTCTGGGGCCAGGTAGCGGCGGAAGACCTTGTCGTAGGAATGATCCGCGCGTGCCTGACCCAACTCGGCCAGCAGCGCATCGGCGCGGATGAACAGCACCGAATGGCCGGCGCGGACGCTGGCGGTGCCCAAACACTGGGCCAGCATGCTCTTGCCGACGCCGACGGGACCGACGAACACCACATGCTCTTTGCGCGCCAGGAACTCCAGGGTGAAGACCTGCTGGAGCTGACGGCGATCGAGTTGGACCGGCGAGGTCCAGTCGACGCCATCCAACGTCACGCGGTCCTCGAAGCCAGCTTGCAGCAGATGGCGTTCGAGGGCTTGCTGGTCGCGGCGTTGGACCTCGTCGGCCAAGAGCAGGGTGAGGAATGCCACGTAATCGAGCTGCTGGGCGCGCGCCAACGTGAGCCGCTCCGGCAACGTGGGCAGCAGCGGCCCGAGCTTGAGTCGTTTGAGCAGGCGCACCAGATCGGCATCGACGCTCATGGCTGCACCTCCACTGGCGGTGAGCCGAAGCGATGGTCGAACGCGGTGCCGGGTCGGGCGAAGCGGCCGCTCGGCAGCGGCTGCACGCGCTGCTCGGCTGGTGGTACAGGCTGGCCTTCGTGTTCCAGGGCCAGCACCAGAATGCGCTCGAGACGACGCACGTCGACCAGGTCGAACCCCAGCGCCCGGGCGCACGCGGCCTCCAATCGCTCGGGCGTGTAGCGCTCGGCTAAGCGCAGCAGCCGCTGGCCCTGGCGCAGCTTGGACCAGGGGAAGGGTGCATCCAGCAAGCGCTCGGCGAACTGGCCGATGTGCGGGCCGAACGCCACCGCCTGACGTACGAGTCGGTCCGGTGCGCGCATGGCGTACGCGGTGCGCTCGGGTGGGTAGTCGTCCGCATCGGTCGAGCGGCCACCCTTGGGTTGACGCGCATGCACCTTGACCAGCGCGCCAGCGCGGTACAGCTTGACCAGGTCCCGATCGCAGCGCACCTCCAGCTTGGTGCCCGGCGGGCAGGTCGTCGACGGCGCCGAGTACAGCGCGTACTGGACGCTGACGTGGTGATCGAGGTGGACCGTGACGTCGCGCCAGAGCGGCACGTCGTAGGGGATGCCGTCGTACGGCAGCAGGTGCGCGCGTTCTTCATCTTCAAAGACCACCAGCGGCAGCTTGCGGATGGTGCCATGCACACGCTGACCGGCGACCTCCAGGCACCACGGCCCGGCCTGGCGGCGTGCGTCGGCCAGATCGATGAAGGTGCCACCCTTCCAGAAGCGGCCGCGTGCGTATTGAACGAATCTTTCGATCTGGGGTTTGTCCTTCGGCTTTCGCACGCGAGCGGGGTCCACCAGGAAACCGCGCGCCTGGCTGTACTCCACAAACGCCCGCGTCGGCTTCGGGTTGAGCGGATCGGTGCCAGCCACCGCCGCCGGGAAGTTGTCGAGCACCAGGCGCTTGGGGCAGCCCTGAAAGAAGGCCCACGCCTTCTCCAGCCCGTCGATGGTGGCCTCCACCGTCTGCTGGACCAGCGGCCACAAGAAGCTGTGGCGGCTATACGTCAGCGTGATGCTCAGGCCCCAGATCCACTGACGACGGCCCGTCTCCGGATTGAGCAGCAGGCCCAGGCGCTCGAAATCCATCTCGGCCACCTCGCCCGGCGGGGTCGCCGCCATGCGCACCGTATCGCCGCGTCGGCCGCGAGGTTTGAGGCCCAGGCGCCAGACGAAACGTTCCAGGGTGGTGTACGGGACGTGCACGCCGCGCTGGCCCAGCAACTCCTGTACGCGCGTGAGTTGCAGCTGGTCGTCGCGCAGCCAGGTGGTGATCTGCTCGCGATACGGCTCCAGCCGATCTGCCTGCGGCGTCGACCACGTTCGCGGCGCGCTCACGACTCGACCGACCTGGACCGGCCGCACCACCTGCTCCTCGGTCGGCGGCGGGCCATGGGCGGCCAACCCGAGCTCCTCGGCGGCGCGCAGGTACTTCTTCACCGTCTCACGCGCCACGCCACTGCCGCGGGCAATCGCGCGTTGCGACTCGCCCATCTGCCACCGACGAACGACTTCGACGATCTCCATGCGACTCAGCTCCCGATACCCCATCCCGCTCACCTCGTGGTGGCGAACATGGTGATGAACCGAGCCGTGGGTGGCCTAATGCTTCGTGGTGATCACCTGGCCTAATGCTTCGTGGTGAAACCCGTCGCCGCTGGCCTAATCGTCACGGTGAATGACAGCTGGCGAGGCCATGAGCCTGGGACCAAGCCATCGTGTATGCACTCGACGACGAGGCAAGCGCCTGAGTTGCAACCCCATGCAGTTGCCTCGAGCCGTCGAATCCGCGGGGGCAAGCAAGTGAGCGGGATCGCAGGGCGGGTGGGCGCGGCACCACCGGGTTGCACCTGAACCGGTCTTTCAGTCGCGCCGCCGCCGAGATCCTCAAGTCGGCAATCCTCCGCATCGTGCGAGCGCCGCTGAGCGCCCCGAACTGCAGGCGGGCTCGAAGGGTCGCCGCACTGGCTGCGCCGCGCCCACGCCACGCACGCCCCTCGAGCGCGGCCCATCCACCCGGACGATGCCACGCTCGGCACGCCTCAGTCGAAACGACCGGCCGTCACCTGCATGCGCGACCAACAGACAGCTCGGCGCGCTGCTTGGCGGGTCGAGAACTGATGCTGAGGCTATGGCCTCGATCGCATACAGCCGGGTCGGTTGCTACGCCCGCAGGATGTCTAGCGCCGCCTCCAGCTGTGGATCGCGCCCTGCAGCCTCATCGTCCGGCGTGGGTGCGACCAC
>DASXRR010000231.1:0-7450 GCA_036506475.1 Chloroflexota bacterium | reverse complement strand
CCTTCGCTCGTGCTGCCCGCCGAGGTACCGACGCCAAACACGTGGCGAGCCGCCGACGGGGCGCCAGCTACCAAGCGAACAGCTATCTGGCGGAGTCGGTTGGGCACGAGTCAGCTGAATCCTCACAGTCGGCTCAACATGCAGTGACGAATCGTCACATGCAGACCGCGTGCCGGCTCGGCGCAGGCTGCTCTTCAGGGACTGAAGGGAAGACAATATGGCGGTTATCGTCAGACCCGGGGACTACACCTACGAGGCACTCGGCGCCTGGCAGCAGTTGCCTCACGGGATCAACCTGATTGAGTCGCCAGGCGTCGCGGTCGGCGCTCAGGATCGTGTCTACGCGCGCACGCAGAACCAAGCCCACCCGGTGAGCAGGCGCACGTGAAAGCGATGCTGCTCGGCTTTTACCAGTACGTCCTGTTAGCGATCTTCCGGAGGGGCCAGAGTGGAGCGACTACACATGCATTACCTGCGCGAACTGGTCCATCGCTTACGGGCTGGCGCTAGCCAGCGTGCTATCGCGCGCGACCTGGGCGTGGCGCGCGAGACGGTCCACAAGTACGCCCAGCTGGCAGCGCGAGCGGGCTATCTCGATGCCGCTCAGCCACTGCCCGACGCGGCGGAGCTGACCGAGCGCATCGGGCCAGCGCCGTGCCCGCCGCGCACGCCGTCCAGCCTGGAGCCGCAGCGCCAGCTGGTCGAGGCGCTGCTGGCCGAGGGCGTGGAGATGATGACCATCTTCGATCGGCTCACCGAGCGCGGCTACGAGGGCAGCAACTCGTCGGTGCGGCGCTTCGTGCGTTCGCTGCGGCCCGCCAAACCGCTGGCGGTAGTGCGCGTGCACACGCCGCCAGGCGACGAGGCGCAGGTCGATTTCGGCAGCGCTGGCACGCTGATCGATCCGATCGGGGTCGGCCACGCCACGCGTGGGTCTTCGTCACGACCCTCAGCTACAGCCGCCATCAGTACGCCGAACTGGTTTTCGACCAGAAGGTCAGCACCTGGCTGGCCTGGCACCGCCAACCGTTCCAAGAGGCCGGAAGGCTGTCCTGCCGTTCACTGCGACCTACGGAGGCATCGGCACACATTCCGTTAGTCAGACCGAGGCGCGTGCCCGGCCTTGGCAATCTAGCGCACGACCGTTTCGAGCTCGGCCTGACCAGGGGCCGTGACCTGGCGACACAAGCCGTTGTGCTGGCCGGCCTCGATTATCAGGTCGGCCAGGACCCACTGGGGGCAACACACTCCCTTGATTTCACCCAATCGCGCGCGGCGGTCTTCTAGTCGATGGCGATGGCGATCTTGCCGCTCTTGCCATCGGCGAAGTCTGCCAGCGCCTCGGTGATATTTTCGAGTCCGTACGTGGCGTGGATCGGCACGCGCAGTCGGCCAGCCGCGACATCGGACCCCAAACGTTTCAGGATCGCAGAATCTGGCCATGCGACAACGGAGGTCGCTTGTGCCGCCGCGCCGTCGAGCTGCTCGGGACCGACACCCAGTAAGGACGCGAAGCGGCCGCCCGGGGCGAGCAGACGGGCGAGCGATGGGCCGTCACCGCCGAGGTGGATCACTGCATGCATCCCTTCAGGTCGTATTGCTCGGACCTGTGCAGCGAGGTCGCCGTCGCGGTCGACCACGTACGTCGCGCCAAGCCGCCGCACGTAGTCCTCCTGGTCGCCACGATGAGCGGTCGCGACGACTTCCGCGCCGCGTTGAGCGGCGAGCTGAACTGCGAACGAGCCCACCCCGCCGGGCGCCCCGCAGATCAGTACTGACTCGCCAGCTTTCGGCGCCACCGCCTCAACAGCCAGCACGGCGGACGTCCCGGCCAGTCCAAGCGCGCCGGCTGTCGCCAATTCCAAATTTTCGCTAAGCGGGACGATGCCTGGGCCATCGGCCACTATGACATACTCGCCGAAACCCCCGTCGCCGAGCACCTGCTTGACGATCACGCCGAAGACGGACTCACCCACCGCGAATCGCGTGACACCGGTGCCGACAGCGTCAATCGTCCCAGCGAAGTCCCGGCCGAGCACTACGGGGAAGCGGTGCTCGAACCAGTCCCTGGCATACCCGCCCGCGACCGCCAGATCGAAGCCGTTCACCGAAGACGCGCGCACGTGCACGCGCATTTCGCCAGGCCCAGGCTGTGGAATGGGCAGATTTATGACGCTGACCGGGTGGCCAAATTCGGGAAAGACAGCAGCCCGCATGCTCTGATCTCCAACTCCACTCAACGATCGGCCTGACATACGACCAGCGGTTGGGCGCGGGCGGCCGTCGGCGTAGAGTACCGGCGCGGCGCGACCGAATCAATTACCAGCGGTCTGGAGGGTTGTGTGCGGAGGTTGTCATGGCGGATTCGAACCGCCGACGCCCTTGACTGGCAGGCAAGGGTGGAAACCTATTCGGCGAGTTTAGCGGCTCATTTTGAGATTGGTACGCGGTCCCTTGTGAGCCTCCTCTGTACGTGGTCTGTCGGGGTGATTGAGTGCCTTTTGGAGTACCATGTCGACGGTGTGGAAGCAGCCGTGACACGCGGACAACCGTGAGATTTTGGCCCGGCCTCGGCGGCGAGACCAACAGACCCATCGAGCGCACCTTCGATCATGTGCTTCTCCGCCGTTATACGCCGTCGTCGCTCTGGGCCAGTGCGATCACTTTCTGAGCGACGCTCCGGCCAGCGCCAACCCGACTCTCACGTCCGTCGGAAAGTGAATGCCCGCCCAGATGCGCGACTGTCCTGCTTCATCCGCCAATGCGTTCAGTGTCTCGGCATCTCATGGAAACAGATAGCCGAGCGTTGCCGCAGCGGCACTCGACAAGCAGCCGTGTGCCGCCGGATAGCTCGGACGATTTGGGCTCGGAAAAACCGTCGTCAGCGTTGGATCGAGCTGGAACGGCCGTATTGCCCAGTAGGTATATTTGGCATCCCAGCACGCCACGGCCGCATCGTATATAGGGATGCTGTCGAGTGCGTAGGCGCGCGCAGCCTGCGGGGCATCCGCAGCAAGGCGGTACTCCAGAATCTTCTTGTTCGTCTGTTCGTTCCAGAACCAGTAGTTCGCGCTCCGCCCGAGCCATATTCCCAGAACAGAGCATCCGCATTGGTCTTCGACGTCCGCTGGAAGTCTTTGAGGACCGCCAGATCTGCGGTTTCCACTGGAGAGTCGTAAGCCGGCGGTGGGCCGGGCCGCAGTTCGCTGCCTGATGTCAACGCCCATGTTTGCCAGCTACCAGCCAGCGGCAGAATGGGATTGGTGCAGTTCCAGTGACCCGGCTCGCTGGGCACTGAACCCATCCATTGCGCGTCCGATCCGTCGTGTTGGGCACGCTCGATCGCGAGGCTCGCCACAGCTCGACCAAGATCCTGTCCGGCTACTACATCGGCTGGGGTACTGGACTCCGGCCATGAGACGCGACTGGTTGGCCTCTTCCGCTTTGTGCGCGAATAGCTGCACGTCATCAGGGACCAGGTAACCCAGCGCGGCGGATGCGGCGCCGGCTGCCGCCGCATGCTCCGATGGATAAGCGGGACTTGCCGGCAGTGCCACCGACGTTGTCAGCGACGGATCATTCTCACTCGGACGCGGCCGCTGGAAGGTGTACTTGCCATCCCACGTGGACCGTCGCATCTGCGATTGCAACATTCACCAGCGCCAGTGCGCGCGTGGCGTAGTTGGCGCCCATGTTGTGCTTCAACGCATCTCAGACCGCCAGCTCGTTCCAGCGATACGCGGGTGCGCCGGTGTCCCAGAAGGCAATCTGGGCAAGCCTTGCGGCGTTTCGCTGCGTCGCCAGCTCATGTACCTGGTCCAACTCCGACTGCGTGGCCGCCGCATCGGGGGGCGGAGCCGGTCGGAATTGACTGGCTGAAGTGAGCAACCACGTGGGCCACTGTGCGGCCTGGGGTTCAACCTGAGCATCACGTTGCCCAGCTACGGCTGCGTCAGGCGCGAGCGCAAAGAGCAGAACCAACGCGGCTGTCAGTCTAAGCATCAGCGAATCTCCTCTGTCCGGTTACGCCCACTATTTGTTCGGGCTGTTCAAGGCAACTCGATGCAAGTGATGTTGTGAACCCGCCAACGCTCAGCACTGCACGTTCAACAGCCGCGCAAACGCGTCCGCAATGACAGCGCCGTACCGCTGTGCAGATGGGCATTAACCGCACATCACCGCGGCGACATCAGCCAAAGCATTCCCATCCACGACTAGAGCCTCGGCTGGCAAATTGCCGGGCCGAGTCATGCACTGCCACTCCAGGTCGCGGCCAGTGCTAGCGTCATGCAATATGATCGTCAGCGGAATCCGTGGCGCACCCGCGCTCGCGGCCTAAGGCTGTGCAGGGGACTGATCGGTTCCACGTGGCCATCTCCCAAATATCGGCGATGACGAGGTGAGCGCAGTCTCCAACCCGGAGATTGCATACACGACCATGACAAAGCCCAGCCACCGTAACAGTGCTCCAAAGTGTCGCGCCATGATGACGTTGTCCTGCTGACTCGATCTCGCCGCCATCGTCCGTCTCCGCTCGAGCCGCGAACACCGGCGACCGGCCTGCTTGGTCGCCTGCTTGCCCGTCCGCTCGGCCATCAGGTGGTCAAGACCCCGCGGGTCGCATATCCGGCGAACGTCCGAGCGAGATCCACGGGAGCAACCACGCATTGGCGTCGCGAGAAATCGCATCCAGACCATTCGGCGATCTGCTGCGCGAATATCGTCTCGCCGCGGGTTTAACTCAAGAGGTTCTCGCTGAAAGAGCGGCGCCCAGCGTCTACGGCATTCAGAAGCTCGAGCGCGGCGTTACCCGCCCGTTTCGAGACACCGTTGAACGCCTCGTTGGCGCGCTGAAACCGGGCGCTTAAGATGGAGCCGCGTTACGCGGCGCTGCGAGGCCGGTTCAACGCCATGGCACCGGCTGGCCCGCCAGTAGTAGGAACAGTCAAACACGTCACAACCTGCCGGCTGCACTCACCAGCCTGATCGGACGCGAGCGCGAACTGGAGGAACTCCAGCAACTACTCAGTCAACACAAAATGCTCACGCCTGTCGGAACCGGCGGCTGCGGCAGAACACGTCTGGCCATCGAGTTGGCGCGAACGGTCCTCGGCGAATATCCCGACGGTGTGTGGCTGGTAGAGCTGGCGGCCATCCTCGATCCACGCCTGGTGGCGCAGCAGCTCGGCGCGGCGGTGGGGGTGCGCGAAGCAGCCGGACGGACTTGCTGGACAGCATTGCTGGCGCACTGCAGTCTCGTCGCCTGCTGCTGCTTGTAGACAACTGCGAACACGTGTTGGATGCGTGCGCGCAGACGACCGAACGCATTCTGCAGTCGCGCACTGGAGTATGCGTCCTGGCCACAAGCCGAGAGTCAATATACATTGTGGGCGAAATGAGTTGGCGCGTGGCGTCGCTGCGACTTCCGCCTGAAAGGCTGGCGACAGATCTTTCAGCAATCGCGAGCAGCCCCGCCGTCCAGTTGTTCGTGGAGCGCGCAACGGCCGCTCAAGCCCAATTCAGGTTGACTGAGGGCAACGCCCAACCGGTCGCGCAGATTTGCCGACGTCTGGACGGCATTCCGCTGGCGCTCGAGTTAGCCGCTGCGCGCGTAGGCGTGCTGACTCCCAAAGAGCTCACTGAGCGGATCGACCAGCGCTTTAGCATATTTACCCGCGGCAGTCGGACTACGTTGCCGCGCCAGCAAACACTCCAGGCGACGATGGACTGGAGCTACCAATTGCTCACCAGGTCGGAACGCAGGCTGTTCGAGCGCTTGTCAGTCTTCGCCGGCGGCTGGACCCTGGATGCGGCGGAACACGTCTGTTGCGACGCAACTTTGCCGAGCAACGACATGCGGGATGTTCTGAGCAATCTCATCCAGAAGTCACTGGTCGTCGTGGACGAACCGGATGACCACGAGAGTCGTTTCAGTTCCTGGACACCGTGCGGGAATACGCGCGACTCAAGCTGGCAAACCGCGGGCAGGCAGCACCGGGCGCGCTGCAACAGCGACATGGGATGTACTTCGCGGCTTTTGCCGAAGCGTTGAATCCGACGTCGACGCCTGCGTTTGATGCCGACGTGGTGCGCTTTGAACGCGAACAGGATAACGTTCGTGCTGCGCTACGCTGGTGCATCGACCGCGGACCCGCAGCACTCGGCATGCGAATCGCGCTGGCGATGCAACCGTGCTGGTTCTGGCGTGGCATGCTGGCATCGACCGAGCAAATTGCGGGCAATTTCGAACGCGCAGAGCAGTTGGCCACCAGTCAAACAGAGATCGGTCGCATGACAAACGACGCGTTCGTCGAAGGCGTGGGGCCTGTACCACCTCGGCCGAATGGCGGTCGCCAAAAGCCAATTCGATCGAACTCGACCGCTTCTCGAGCGCGCCCGGGCCAGATTCACCGCGTTCGGTGCAACGCACGTCGGACTGACCCTCCAGGAGCTTGCAACCATCAGCTATGAGCAGGGCGACTGTGCGACCGCGCGCTCACTGGCTGAGGAGGGGTTCGAACGGGCGCAATTGATTCGCGGTTGGGGGCCGACTCACGCGGCGATGACGCTCGAGTGGGTGCTCGTCGCGCAGTGCGACTGGCCTCGAGCGACGAAGGTACTCACCACCGCGCTCGCCCAGGCGAGCGAGTTGGGCGACATGATCCTGGTCATCGAGTCGCTCGAGTTGCTCGCGGCAGTCGCTGCCGGCCTCGGCCACGCGACGCAGGCGGTGCGCCTGAACGGTGCCGCGTTGGCGCTGCGGGAGGCGGGGAGCACGCCGCGCCCCCGGATCACCGAGGTGCGGCTGCAGCACGGGCTGAGTGCGGTGCACCGCGGACTATCGCGGCACAAGATTGCACTTGCACTTGGAGCCGGGCGGATGCTGTCATTTGATGCGGCCGTGGCTGAAGGGTTGCGCCAGCCTCGGCCGGCCGGCCCGGCGCTTCGTCCCGTGACCCGGGATGAACCGCTGTCGCCCCGCGAACGTCAAGTCGCAGGGCTACTCGCGCGCGGCCTTTACCAATCCGCAGATCGCAGAAGCGCTCATCATCAGTCGTGGCACCGTGGAACATCACGTGGCGAACATTCTCAGGAAACTGGACTATCGCTCGCGATCTCAAGTCGCGGTCTGGGCAGCCGCGCACGACTTGCTGATCCAACCGGATACAACAGGCTGATGCGCACTTCGCGGACGCGCACGACTACGTTAAACGAATACAGTTCTACTGGTGGATCAACCGATATCTCTGGCGATGAAGAGCTCTGAATCGATTTCCCGCTCGAGTTGCCGTCACGAAGAACCAGTTGACTCCTATTCAGCCAGATCTCGGTTCGAGCCCAACGGGCTCACCTACGCGTCACACTTGATCTCAGGGAAGCCGCCGACACGGCGGCTTTCTTGTTGCCGACAAACACGGTGCGCAGCTCCTGCTTTTCGCGCCGTCCGGCG
>DASXRR010000230.1:0-4242 GCA_036506475.1 Chloroflexota bacterium | reverse complement strand
GCGGGCGACGGTGGTGGCTGGCGGGGAGGCGGCGCTGGATGGCCTGGTGGCGCAGCTTGAAAGGCAGGGGGTGTTTGCGCGACGGGTGCAGGTGGACGTGGCGGCGCACAGTCCGCAGGTGCAGCCGCTGCTGGCTGAGCTGGAGCGTGAGCTGGCAGGTATTACGCCACGTGCGCTGAGCATCCCCTTCTATTCAACCGTCCACCAGAAACAGCTCGAGGGATGGGAGCTGGACGCAAGTTACTGGGCGGCCAATCTTCGCCAGCGGGTGGAGTTTGCTGGAGCGGTCCAGCAGCTGGTCAGCGATGGCCACACCACGTTTGTGGAGCTGAGTCCACACCCGACGCTGCTGCCGAATCTGATGGAGGTGGTACAACCCGCTGGTGGCCTCGCCTTACCGTCGCTGCGGCGGGACGTGGCAGGCGGACGGGTGCTGCGGGAGAGTCTGGCGGCGCTGTACGCCAAGGGTCAGCCGATCGCCTGGGAGGCGCTCTACCCGAGCGGCACGCCTGTGCAGTTACCCGCCTACCCCTGGCAGCGCGAGCGCTTCTGGATCGAGCCGCCCCCGGCCGAAAAATCCGTTCGCGCGATCTCAGACGGGGCAGCCCATCCGCTGTTGGGCCAGCGGGTCTCATCGCCGCTCCCACAAGTGCAATTCGAGTCTGTCGTGGTGGCGAATTCCCCGGCTTATCTGCGCGACCACCAGCTGCACGGTGTGCCGGTCGTCCCCGGTGCCTCGTACCTCGTCATGGCGCTGGCTGGCGCTGAGGAGGCATTCGGCTGGGTTCCTTATGCTCTCGAGGGCGCGGCCTTCACACGCGCGCTCGCCTTACCGGAGTCATCGGACGTGCGTCGCCTGCAGTTGGTGCTCGTGCAGCGCGACGCAACGCGCGCCACGTTCAAGGTGTTCAGCGCCCCGGCGGACGGAACCAGTGACGCTCCGTGGACGCTCCACGCGGAGGGCACGCTCGTTGTTGTTTTCGACCCCGACAAACTGCCCGGATCCACCGACGACGCGCCAGTACTGTTCGAGCAGATCCGGGCTCGTTGCTCCAAATCATCGTCAGGCGACGAGTTTTACGGTGCCATGTGGCAGCGCGGCTACCATTTCGGCCCGACATTTCGCACTGTCGTCCGCGTCTGGCGCGCCACAGACGAGGCACTGTGCGAAATCCGGATCGCACCGCCGACGCCTGGAAACCCATACCTCTCGCGCATCCTCATGGCCGACTGCTGCCTGCAACTGCCCGCCGCCATCTCTGGATCCGACGAGCTGGAGTCCGTATTTGCGCCGGTCGAGGTCGCCAGCTTCCGGTGCTTGGACTGGCGCGCAACGCCCGTGTGGGGCCACGCGGTTCTCGAGCGAACGAGCGCGGATGGAACGGACGTCGTCTTCAATGTGCAGCTGTTTGACGAGCACGCCAGTATGGTGGCCGAGCTGGTGGGCTTGCGCGCCAGACGGGTCGAGCGCGACATGCTGGTCGTCGATCCGGCCGACCGCCACACACCGCCCAGCGCCGACCTGCTGTACATGCTCCAGTGGCGTCAGCTTCCGCTACGACGCGACCACCCGGCGGCTCCGGAAGGTCCCACAACTTGGTTGATCCTGGCTGACGAGAGCGGAATCGGAGCCCAACTGACGGACCTGCTGCGCCAGCGGGGCGAGACGTGCGTCGTCGCCATGGCTGGCGATTCTGACACAGCTGACGCTCTGGCCGACGACACATGGAGAGTCAATCCGTCACGTCCGGAGCATTTCGCCACATTGCTGGACATAGCGCTGTCTTCGGAGCGTCCGCTGTGCGGCGTAGTGCACCTGTGGAGTCTGGACGCCCTTCCGCCGGACCGGACCACGCCGGTCTCGCTCCACCATGCGCTGCAACGTGGCTGCGTCAGTACGCTGCACCTGGTGCAAGCCCTGGCGAAGACCACCTTGTCGGAGGCTCCGCGGCTGTACCTGGTTACGCGCGGCGCTGAGGCGGCCGGCGAGACGGCGGAAAGACTATCCGTTGCCCAATCCCCACTTGGTGGACTGGCTCGAACGATTGGCTATGAGCACCCCGAGCTGCGTTGCACGCGTGTCGATCTGGACCCGGATGCGGTCGACGACGCCCAGCGCTTGCTCACCGAAGTCCTGTCTGATGATGTCGAAAACAGCGTTGCCGTGCGGGGCGAGGAGCGATTTGTGCCCCGACTGCGACACATTGCACCGCGAGAGGCAGAGGCATCGCACAAGGGGCTCACCATTCGGTCGGATGGCGCGTACCTGATCACCGGCGGTCTCGGCGACCTCGGACTTGCGGTTGGGCAATGGCTCGTCCAACGTGGGGCGCGTCACCTGGTGCTGATGGGTAGACATCCGCCGTCGGCACCCGCGGAGGCGATTATCCAGCAATTGGAGTCTGACGGTGCGCACGTCAGCGTCGCTCCGGGCGACGTCAGTCGCCTGGCCGATGTCAGCGCGGCCCTGCGGCAGCCACAGGTGCCGCCGCGAGGCGTGATCCACGCGGCTGGAGTGCTCGACGATGGCATCCTGCTCCAACTGGACCAGACCCGTTTTACCCGCGTCATGGCAGCCAAAGTCGATGGTGCATGGAACCTCCACACTGCGACCGCCGACATGGAGTTGGACTTCTTTCTGCTGTTTTCGTCGATCGGCTCGCTGCTGGGCGCTCCTGGCCAGGGCAACTACACGGCTGCCAATGCGTTTCTCGACGCGTTTGCTCACCTGCGACGCGCGAGCGGACTGCCCGCGACGAGCATCAACTGGGGGCCGTGGAGCACGATCGGTCTGGCGGCGCGGCAGGCTGACCGCGGCACACGGCCTGGCGCGCGCGGAATGGCAGGCATACCACCCGGTCAGGCTCTGTCAGCACTGGAATTGGTGTTGCGCCAGGACTACCCGCAGATCGGAGTAATGAGCTTTGACCTGCCGCAGTGGCGTCGCTTCTATCCGCGGGCGGCTGCCTTACCGCTGTTGTCCGAGCTTGCGCCTGATGCCGGTCCCGAGCATCGACCCGCGCCGGGCGAAGCACTGCGTCACACGCTCGCCCAGTTGAATGGGCCGCGGCGGCGACAGCACCTGGAGTCGCTCGTGACCCAGCACATTTCGCGCGTCTTACGCGCGGCGCCTGACAGGATCGATTCCCGCAAGCCGATGACTGAGTTTGGTCTCGATTCGCTCATGGCCGTCGAGATGAGAAACAGCCTGGAGCTGCAGCTGGGTCTCAATCTGTCAGCGACACTGGTGTGGCGCTATCCCACCGTCTGGGCGCTGGCTGGTCATCTGGCAGATAAGCTGGACCTTTCGCTTGATGGCGTTTCTGGCGCAGCTCAACCCGCGGTAGATCACGGGCTCGAATCACCTGACCGCCGCAGCTTCGCGTCGGAGACCGAGACCGACCTCGAGGCACGCCTGGCCGGTGCGGTCGATCACCTCGAGGCGCGGCTCGGATGACCACCGTATCGTCGTCCGAGACTTCGGTGCTGCAGCGCGCATACGCGGCAGTTCAGAAGGCACAGCGGCGACTCGACGAGGTCGAGCGCGCCCGAAAGGAGCCGATCGCCATCGTCGGCATGGGGTGCCGATTCCCCGGGCCAGCAACCAATCCCGCCGAGTTCTGGAGTCTCCTGCGCGACGGAGTGGACGGCGTCGTGAAGGCACCGCCGGACCGCTGGACGCACGAGACGGTGAGCGAGGTCCTCCGCTCGCTCAATCCGGATAGCTCCGGCGACGTATTCGCCGGTTTCCTGGATCACGTCGAGACATTCGACGCGCGTTTCTTCGGAATTTCGCCGCGTGAGGCGACGTGCATTGACCCTCAGCAACGGCTGCTCCTGGAGGTCGCGTGGGAGGCATTGGAGGACAGCGGGCACCCGCCCGAGAGTCTCGCGGGAAGTCAAACCGGTGTGTTCGTCGGGATTATCAACCAGAGTAGCGATTATTTCTGGTTGCAATCGGGCACCGCCGCGGCAGTCGACGCGTACTCCGCTACGGGAACCGCCCACAGTGTGTCAGCCGGCCGCGTGGCATACCTGCTGGACCTGCACGGACCGGCCATGGCTGTCGACACGGCGTGCTCGTCGTCGCTCGTCAGCGTGCATCTCGCGTGTCAAAGCCTGCGTAGCGGCGAGTCTGATCTGGCGCTGGCGGCTGGCGTCAACTTGCGGCTCTCACCGGAGTTTCTGTTCGCGACCTCCAGGATGGGCACCGCTTCGCCGAGTGGACGCTGCCGCGCGTTC